>CBDFCQ010000070.1:0-1758 GCA_965246075.1 uncultured Candidatus Saccharibacteria bacterium | reverse complement strand
AAACTGTCTCGCCGAAGCGCTCCTGTTACTTCATTGGTGGCATACTCTTCCCACATACGCCACTCAGGGTGCAGTGCGTCGACTGCCACATATTCCATCATATTGGCGAAGCTCTCGTTTAGCCACAGGTCATTCCACCACTGCATGGTAACCAGATTACCAAACCACTGATGGCTGAGTTCGTGGGCGATGACGGTGGCGATGAAGCGTCTGGACGATTCTGGCGTTAATTTTGGGTCAGCCAGCAGGCAGCTTTCACGGTAGGTGATAAGTCCCCAATTTTCCATAGCACCCGACGAGAAATCAGGCAGCGCCACGTGGTCAGACTTTGGCAGCGGATACGGCACACCAAAATATTCATCATAAAAATCAATTGAACGAGTGGCAATGTCTAGTGCAAAATCCAGGGTCTCCTCGCTCTGGGCTGGCGTCGCCCAAACATTGACCTCAACGCCAGAGGTGGTGTGGGCGGTTTTCTTATGTAATTCGCCGACAACAAAGGCAAGGAGATAGCTACTCATGCGCGGCGTTCGGTCAAATATTGTCGTGAGTATGTCGTGATCTTCTTGTTGCTGAGTTACGGGCATATTACCAAGGACGGTTAGCCCTGGAGCGGTCACGAGCGTTACGTCGTAAGTTGCCTTGGCGGCTGGCTCATCAACGCACGGGAACACTTCGCGGACATGGTGTGATTCAAATTGGGTGGCAAACAGTTGTTTTTTCACGCCGTCGTGTGTGAAATAACAAGGGTATAATCCGTGCATGGAATCGGTGATAGTCCCGGAAAAATCAATAGAAACAGTGTGCTTACCGGCATTCAAGTCTGATTGCGATAAGCGCAGTTCATCAAACTCTCCGTGAGAAAATTCAGCTGGCTGGTCATCAATTAGCACCGAGTGAATAGTTAAATCTTTGGCGTGTAGCAAAATTGATTCGCTAGTTGATTCGCCAGAAATGACAACTTTGCCAGAAAAGGCTTTCTCTTCGGCGCGAGCCAAATCGATGGTTAATGTGTAGTGGTTTGGTATAAATGTGTCTAGTAAGCGTGGAACTTTAGTCATGGTTTTATTATAATACAGCCATGAGGGTGAATAAAATATGGCGTCGACAGGTGATAGCCATATTAATAGTGGTGGTGGCCGGTGCGGGAGTTTGGGCTTCACAAATTGCTCAACCAGAAACTCAGACGATAAAAACATCAACACAGCGGGAATTATTTGGTGATTCAAACGCAAAGGCGGAGTTGGGAAAATTGGAAGTCAAGGGGCGTGCGCCAAAAACCGGCTATACGCGTAAGCAGTTTGGTAATGGCTGGGGTAAAATTAATGGCTGTTCGGTCCGCGAGGTGATTTTAGCGCGGGATTTAACAGATGAGAAGATTGATGAAAAATGTCGAGTTTTATCGGGTGTGCTTAATGACCCTTATACGGGGCAAATTATTCATTTTCAGCGTGGTGAGAAATTGAGTTCTAAAGTGCAGATTGACCATGTGGTGGCACTCAGTGATGCTTGGCAAAAGGGAGCACAACAATTGTCACCGGAGGAGCGGGAAAAGTTGGCAAACGACCCGCTGAATCTATTAGCTGTCGACGGCCCAGCCAATCAAGCCAAGGGCGATGGCGATGCAGCGACTTGGCTGCCGAGCAATAAGCCGTTTCGTTGTCAATATGTAGCGCGACAGATAGCGGTAAAGCGACGGTATCGATTATGGGTGACAGAAGCAGAAAAAAGCGCAATGTCGAGTATTTTGGAAAAGTG
>CBDFCQ010000069.1:0-1917 GCA_965246075.1 uncultured Candidatus Saccharibacteria bacterium | reverse complement strand
TCTCTTTTAAACGTAGTATTCGCAATCAGTCCTATTGGGATTTTATCCTTATTAACCTTAATAGGCATCGCCTCACCACGAATAATAAAACTACCAGTCGCTCTGTCGATTTTTTCTCCTGCTAACACTAAAACGTATCGTTGTTACCTATGAATATTATCTCCCGCATCTGTTAATATGATATCATATTAACAGTAAGCTAGAGAGAGGAGCAATGAAAGGAATTATTTTAGCAGGCGGCTCAGGCACTCGCCTCCACCCTATCACCAAGGCTATTAGCAAACAGCTAATGCCGATATACGATAAACCAATGATTTATTATCCGTTAACCACGCTGATGCAAGCAGGAATTCGCGATATTTTGATCATCACCACACCGGATGATCAAGCCGGTTTTCAGCGGCTGCTCGGCGACGGTTCGCAGTGGGGTATCAATCTGGAATATGCTGTCCAGCTCAAACCAGATGGCCTCGCACAAGCTTTCATTATCGGTGAAGAATTCATTAACAACGACAAAGTGGCTCTAGTCCTGGGAGATAATATTTTCCACGGTGAGCGGCTAGATGAATCCCTACAGGAGTGTACCAATCCCGACGGTGGTACGGTTTTTGCTTACAAAGTTTCTGACCCCGAACGATATGGTGTTGTCGAGTTTGATGAGCAAAATCAAGCCATTTCCATCGAAGAAAAACCAGCCGAGCCAAAGTCAAACTTCGCCGTGGTCGGGTTATATTTTTATGATAACGATGTTATTGAGATCGCCAAAAACGTCCAGCCTTCAGCACGAGGCGAGCTGGAAATCACCTCCATCAATGCTGAATATCTACGCCGCGGTAAATTGCAAGTCCAGACCTTAGATAATGGCGATGTTTGGCTGGACACCGGCACCATCGACAGCCTAACTGATGCCGCCGATTTCGTTCGTGTCATCCAAAAACGAACTGGCCGCATCATCGGTAGCCCAGAAAAAATTGCTTTCAAAAATGACTGGATTAGCCGAGAACAACTCAACACGCTTGCTGAGCCGCTAAAGAAATCTGGTTATGGCAAGTATCTAGTTAGCGTAGATTATCAATCAAACTAAAACATGCCTCGCAAGCTGCTGCATATCCCATTTAAGCTATCCTTTGATACGTTGTTGGGATCAGCAAACAATACTCTTTCATTGCCTAAAACCTCAATAAATATAGACTTTATATCGTCACTACGCGTCAAAATCAGGAGACGAGATTCTGGGGTTATATTTTTGTTCTCGAGCAAAGTCTTAGCTATAACCTGCTTTGCACTATGTATGTCAGCATTAGGAGTTGACCACCTGGAAATTATTTCCTGTGTAGTAGTAGACTGTCCAGTCAGAGTCATCATAGATCTATTAAAAAATATATCACCATCAGTTTTCTGATCACTTCTAACTGAAAGTATAGCCGTAGACTTTTCTCGACAGATTGGACTCTCAGTTATAGTAATCGCATGGTCAAATAACTCTGGTACAGTAAACGCTGCCTTTACCTTACCCTGCACATAAACTCCAAACACACCAACCCCGTTTGAAAAGGCCATCATTATAATGCCTACAATCATTAAAATCTTGACGCCACTTGACTGTGCTTTGTCTATAAGCGACATAGTTAGCATTGTCATAACCAAGCTAGTCAATAGGAGTAAACTTAATACAGATTTATGATAATAATAGCTGACTTCACCATTGGTCATTTTTTGAAATATAAATAACGCCAGAGAAAATACTAATGACACAACTAGCCCAATAGTTAGCGGATTAACTGTTCGCTTCTTATGATTATGCCACAAATATGCCATAGCAAATACCGCCCAACTTAGCACATAGAATACATCAAAAACCAACACCCCACCCTGATCATTAATTTTATCTGATGTTACCCTCTCAAGTAATACATA
>CBDFCQ010000068.1:0-2032 GCA_965246075.1 uncultured Candidatus Saccharibacteria bacterium | reverse complement strand
TTTTCTCTTCACCAACACTCTTGCTTACCTCTGAAAGTGTCGAAGCAGGGATAATAGCTGATACTTCATCATTAGACTTAGCTAGTCTTTTTTCTGCCAATCGATAACCGTCAGTAGCCGCTAGATATAGCGATCCTTCGTGATTATGCCAATACACGCCAGTCAAAACCGCCCGCGTCACATCAGAACTAACTGCAATTTTCGTTTGAATTATCGCCTTCTTTAAATCTTCAACATCGATTTCATATTTGATGGCATTTTTTTCATCAATTGTTGGTAATTCCGGATACTCATCCGCCACCACACCATTGATAACTGATGAGAATTTACCTGAAGTAATATGAAGATGCTCATTTTTGACTTCAAGCTCAACAGTACCGTTTGGTAAGTTTGAAATAAACTCTGAGACCAAGCGAGCAGGGATAGTAATTGAGCCATGCTTATCAATTTTAGCGCCAATATATTGAGTAGAGGCAATTTCCAAATTTGTTCCAGCGATTAATAATCGACCACCATCAGTGCGTAATAAAATATTGTTTAATATAGGTAATTCATTACGACTAGAGGCAATGTCTTTGATGAGATTAAGAGATTTTGCAAGTTTTTCTTGAGTGACCGATACTTTCATTATACTTTCCTTAATTTTTAATTAGTCTTAATAATAATAGGCGTTGTGGAAACTGGGTAAAAAATGTGTTCAAACAGAGGTAGCTGGTCGATTTTATAGGTGGAAAACTCTGTGTATTGGCTGTGGGCTTTATGGTGGATATTATTCTATTATTCCACTGCTTAACATAGTAATTCATTCTTTCCACAGATTTGTGTGTTAGTAATCCGCCAAAAAAACACAGGGTCTGCACAGCTTTTCCACAACTAATGAGCATATAATTTATCCTTAATATCATTAATTTGTTCACGAATACTGACATTAGTAAGGCTTTCCTTAGTAATTTTTTCAATTGAGTGCATGGCGGTAGTGTGGTCCTTTCGTCCAAGCTCTTGGGCAATTTTTGGAAAACTCATCTTCAGTTCACTGCGCAGAAGGAACATAGCAATTTGCCTTGGTGTGGCAATAAACTTATCGCGCCTGGACGAGCACATATCTTTCACGTCGATATTATAATAGCGAGCAGTCTTATCGATAATCTGCTTGGCGGTGACATGCTGTGGGCGACTGCGCTTGATATCGCCTAAAATACCCTCAGCCGCCATAAGGTCTGGAGTAAAGTTTTGCATTTCCGCATACGCTAAGAGCCGGTTTAATGCGCCCTCTAATTCGCGAATATTTGTTTTAAAGTTAGTTGCTAAGTATTCTACGACATCAGAATCTAATTCGGTATTACTGAGCTCAGCCTTCGCTTTGATTATGGCACAACGAGTCTCATAATCTGGCATCTGAATATCAATTGCCATGCCCCACTCAAATCGACTGCGCAAACGATCAGTTAAAGTCGGGATACTCTTCGGTGGTTTATCGGAGCTAATAATTATTTGTTTGTTATTCTGATGAAGGTCATTAAATGTATGGAAGAACTCATCCTGAGTTTTTTCTTTGCCAGCGATAAATTGCATATCATCAACGATTAGGACGTCAACATTGCGGTATTTATCAGAAAACCCCTTTTTCTTAAAGCGAATTGAGTCAAGGAACTCATTCACAAAAGTTTCTGTGGTGATATATAGTACGCGGGCGGATGGCTGTTTTCTAATTATTTCATTACCAACCGCTTGCATTAAGTGAGTTTTACCAAGTCCAGATCCGCCATACAAATAAAGCGGGTTATATTTTTCTCCGGGGTGAGAGGCGACGGCCTGACAGGCAGCGTAAGCCAAGTCGTTACTAGAGCCAACGATGAAATTATCAAATGTGTAGCGAGGATTTAGATTACTGGCGTGAGATTTTTTTGATGGTAAGATGAGCGGCGCTGATGATTCCTGTCTCTCAGTTTTAGTAATCTCACGGTTAATACGAGGCTTTTTATTGCTGGATACAACGTGGTAGGAGATTGATGGAGAATTTATTCCGTTATGA
>CBDFCQ010000067.1:0-2237 GCA_965246075.1 uncultured Candidatus Saccharibacteria bacterium | reverse complement strand
GCCGCTGCTGCGGGCAGCGCTGGTGGCGCTCGTGCTTATTCTTCCGGCGCCTTTTCTGGCCATTGGATGAAGAAATAATGCACCGGAAGCAGCCGCCACCAAAACCTGAGAGACAATTACTATTATTAAATTACTACCCAGAGAAAGTCCAAGCGAAGCTACACCCAAAAGAACTAATAAGGCTATACTGATCAGCCTAGAATTTATGTATTTAACAAATAATCCACCCAACCCGCTTAGGCCTTCTATAAACGACCCAGCAATACCAAATATTATCGTTGGAGCCAATAGCGCAATATACCATAACTGATAATATTCACGATTTATTTTTTGGACACAGAATATCAACATGGTCAAAATCATCAGCCAAATTAAATTCTTACTTCTGAAAACACATTTGAATGTATTTTTAGTGTGTTGAATAAGTTTTTCGTCGGCCACCTCCCGGCTAATTTTTGCATCCTTATATATCAAATGACAGACCATAGATATAGCAACTGGGATAACTGTTAGATAAAATGTCATTTGAAGCGAGTGGCTACCAATCCAACCACCCAGCAAATTACTAAATATTAAAGCCGCCCCGCCCAAAGTTTCATATAGCCCCAATGCCCGATTGAAGTTTCTGGCATGTCCCTGCTCCTCAAGTAGTGTGTCGTAGAGCATAGAATTTCCTGTGCCACTAGAGAAAGCTTCATGAAGACCCCAAATTGCAACCGCAGTAGAATACATAAATATACTATTACTCGAGCCAGCCATTAGACTACTAATCCCCAGTAACAAACCAGAAAGCACCATTGAGCCCTTACGACTCCAACGATCCGCAACAATCCCCGACGGAATCTCGGCTAGGGTGCACGATATCAATATGACTATCGTAATCAAACTAATGCCAAAATTATCGATACCAATACTTCTTATGAATAATTTTTCTATTGAATACCAAAGAACAAAGCTCATGAAGAACTTACCGATATATAACGGAAGCAATCTCTTCATGACAGATTTCTTCATGATAATTCAAATATACACCTTTTATAGATGCTTGTCATTAATATTAAATCAACAATACGTAGTATGTTAGAATCACTATATAGATAGGAGGAATTTATGGAAATAGCAATAGTAATTTTAGTCATCTTGGCTATTTTTGTACTGAGCGGTATAAAAGTCATCAATCAATACCAGCGCGGTGTAGTGTTAACGCTCGGTAAGTTCACTGGCGTGCGCGAGCCGGGTCTAAGGGTGGTGATACCGATTTTTCAGACGATGATGATGGTCGATGTGCGTTCCACGCCGATTGACGTGCCGAAGCAAGAGGTCATCACCAAAGATAATGTTACTGTGGGCGTTGATGCGGTGGTTTATTTCCGAGTGATTAACGCACCAAAAGCGGTACTGGAGACGACCAATTATATCTATGCCACCAGCCAATTTGCCCAAGCTGCCCTGCGTGACGTTACCGGTAACGTAGACATGGACGATCTCTTGGCCAAACGCGAGGAGATTTCACAGCAAATTAAGGAGATTGTTGATGCTGAGACCGACAAATGGGGTATCGATGTCGAGAATGTTAAGATTCAAAATATTGAACTGCCGAGCGATATGAAGCGCGCTATGGCCAAGCAAGCCGAAGCTGAGCGTGAGCGTCGTGCCAACATCATCAACGCCGATGGTGAAAAAGCTGCCGCTGAAACGCTAGCGCAAGCTGCGGAGATCTTGGCGAAAACCCAAGGCGCCATTAACCTGCGTACCCTGAATACACTAGAGCGTATCTCCACCGAACCATCACAAAAGACAATGATGCTCTTCCCAATTGAACTGATCGATGCTATTCGGGGCGGCAAGAAATAATAACGAGCCATAAAAATAAGCACTCCGTAAACTGGCGGGGTGCTTTTATAATTTCTGGTGCGGGTGGGGAGAGTCGAACTCCCGTCTCAACCTTGGGAAGGTCACATAATAGCCGTTATACGACACCCGCGTGCTCTCATTTTATCACGCTTGCACAGCGCGGGCAATCTGTAGTATAATTGGCGGTAGCAATCACCCATGTGGCTCTTTAGCTCAGTTGGTAGAGCAGAGGCCTGAAGAGCCTTGTGTCCCCAGTTCAAGTCTGGGAGGAGCCACCAAGTATTGCAATCATCCAGCGATTTTGCTAAAATAATCTCTGGAACCGCATGCGGGTTTAGCTCAGTTGTTAGAGCGCTTCCTTGCCATGGAAGAGGCCAGGAGTT
>CBDFCQ010000066.1:0-2370 GCA_965246075.1 uncultured Candidatus Saccharibacteria bacterium | reverse complement strand
AATGGACCCGTTGGTGGTTGAGGCGATGCTACCATATTTTTCTGAGAAGTTTTTTAATCCGTCTAGTCCTTATGCTCCGGCAATATTCACTAAACGTGAATACCAGCAGGCAAAATCGCGCTTAGCACGCTGTCTTGGGGTGATGGCTGACGAGCTGATAATGACGGCGGGGGCGACGGAGTCTATCAATTTGGCGTTTAACGCAGCTGGCGGTGTGAGCTTAATATCGGCTATTGAGCATGACGCGGTTATTAATTCCGCAAAGGCACGTTCGGAAGTTCGATTTATCCAGCCGATGAAAAATGGCCGCATTGACCCTCAGCTGGTGAAAAAAATGCTAACGCCAGACGTTAGTTTTATTAGTATTGCGCTGGTGAATCATGAGTTAGGCTATATTCAGCCAATTGAAGAAATCGCAGAAATCATAAAAACTGAGCGACTCAGGCGTCAGGATGCTGGCGAATCAACGCCATTGGTTTTTCATACCGATGCTTCACAGGCAGCAGCTTTAATTGACGTGAAGATTAAGCGCCTTGGTGTTGATCTGCTCACTCTTTCGGCCGCAAAAGTTTATGGTCCAAAGCAGGTTGGACTACTTTGGGTTCGTCCGGGCGTTATCTTATCTGCTAATATTTTAGGTGGTGGTCAGGAGTTGGGTTTGCGTAGCGGTACAGAGAATGTGGCTGGTGTAGTGGGATTCGCGACCGCTCTAGAGCTGGCGCAAAAACGACGTTCTGCGGAAATTAAGCGGTTACGAAAATTGCGAGAAGAATTGGTAAAAGATTTACGACAGGCTTTTCCAGAAATTGTCACATCTTCAGATATGAAAAAAAGTCTAGTAAGCTTTCTGAATATTTCATTTCCTGGGTTGGATGCTGAGCGGCTGATTTTCTTATTAGAGAGTCGCGGTGTGTTGGTGGCCACGGGAAGTGCTTGCGCAGCCAATTCTGGTACGCGCTCCCATGTGCTGTCGAGTATTGGCCTAAGCGAATCAGAAATTGGCGGCAGCTTAAGGCTAACTTTAGGAAAATTGAATAATGAAGATAATATTAAGTTGGCTAGCCAATTAATTATCGAGGCGGTACGTTTAGAGACTGAAAGGGTTAGTCGGTGATTCATAAGATAATTGGCTTAGTGATTTTTGCGGCGATAGTTGTGTTTGGTCTTAGTGTTTATTTATCGCCAAATGATTTAGAAAAGTGCGATACTCCAGGTGATGGCGATTGCCGTGTGGCTGATGCTATTATAGTGGTAAGCGGCGGTGATACAAATGCACGAACTGACGAGGCGATTAAATTATATAAGACAGGCTGGGCGCCATTAATTATTGTTTCGGGGGCTGCAGCGGATAAGTCTGGTCCGTCAAACGCCAAGGCTATGTATCAGAGGGCGGTTAATAGCGGCGTCCCTAAGAGGGCTATTGTCATGGAAGAATCTTCTGAGACCACCAAGCAAAATGCTGCTGAGGTAAAAAAGATTATTGATTCGAGAAAAATTAAGGATGTTATTTTAGTGACGAGTGGCTACCATATGCGGCGTGCACAACTTGAGTTTTCATCGCAATTTCAGGACGTAAAAATTCGAAGCCATCCAGTTGTTTATGATAAAAGCTGGAGCCCTTGGTGGTGGCTAACACCATGGGGCTGGTGGCTGGCTTTAGGTGAATTAATGAGAATTGGGCTGTTTGCTCTGGGGCTGTCAAGATGAGTAAGGTATTTGTCGGTATGTCGGGTGGCGTTGATTCTTCGGTAGCGGCAGCTCTACTAGTCGAGCAAGGCCACGAGGTGACTGGTATCTATATGAAAAACTGGTCGGAAGATTTACCCGGAATGCACTGTCCGTGGGCAGAAGATGTGGCTGATGCCAAGCGCGTGGCCGTCGGGCTGGGAATTGATTTTCAGGTGTTTGATTTTCAGAAAGAGTACAAGCAAAATGTTGTTGACTATATGATTCGCGAATACCAGGCGGGTCGTACGCCAAACCCTGATGTGATGTGCAACCAAGAGGTGAAGTTTAAGTTATTTTTGGAGGCGGCGCTGACGGCGGGTGCGGAGTACATTGCGACGGGGCATTATGCCAGGACGAGCGAGGGGCGCTTGCTTCGGGCGCATGATGACAACAAAGACCAAACCTATTTCCTCTACCGCGTGATGTCTGAGGCGTTAGCAAAAACTATGTTTCCACTTGGTGATTTTACTAAAGCTGAAGTGCGCGAGATGGCCAAAGAGCGGGGCTTGTGGACGGCTAGCAAAAAGGAGTCGATGGGTATTTGCTTTGTCGGTCAAGTTGGGATTCGCGAGTTTTTGTTAGAATATGTTGAATCTAAGCCGGGTAATATTATTGATCAGCAAACAGGCGTGACCATTGGCA
>CBDFCQ010000065.1:0-2681 GCA_965246075.1 uncultured Candidatus Saccharibacteria bacterium | reverse complement strand
ACGGTCATCGGCTATCCTGACCGTCCAGAAGAGTGGCAGAGTTTTTGGCCAGCAAATGTGCAGGTGATCGGTAAGGACATTCTTCGTTTCCATGCTGGGATTTGGCCAGCGATGCTGATGGCGCTGGATTTGCCACTACCGAAAGTGCTGTTGGTACATGGATTTATCAACGTTGGCGGTGCCAAAATGAGCAAGAGCCTCGGCAATGGTGTCGGTCCGGCTGATATCATCCCGCACTACGGTGTCGAGGCCTTTCGCTATTATTTCCTGCGCCACGTGCCAACTCAGGATGACGGTGATTTTACTTGGGAGAAATTTGAAGCCGCCTATAATGGCGAATTGGGTAATGATCTCGGTAATTTGGTGCAGCGAGTAGCAAAGATGGTGCAGTCGTACCAAGCTGGCGTCATTGGCGATGCACCGCAGGCCGAACATGATATGGGCCCATACCGCCAGGCGATGGAGAGCTTTATGCTTGACCAGGCTATGGATGAGATTTGGCGAATTATTCGTACATTGAATCAATATATTGAGCGGGTCCAGCCATGGCAAGTCGCGAAAAATCGCGATAAAGATCCAGAGGCAGAGGCGCATCTGGGCGAGATTTTAGCACATGCTTGCGGTGCATTATTGCAAGTTTCTGATATGCTACGACCATTTATGCCGCAAACCGCTGAGAAAATTCACGAGATGTTTGCTAGTGGTGTCGTGCCGTCAGAATTGACGCCGTTATTCCCGCGCAAATATCTTCATACGCCCGATCCGCGCGCACCAAAAGTAGAAGCCCAGGGAAAATAACCATGAATTCAGTAGCGGAGCATCACACGCTTACAGATTTACGTTTGATTGATTCGCACTGTCATTTGCACGACACTGAATTTTTCGCGGACAATCGTGAGGAATTTTATCGTCAGTCAATCACCGCGGGCATCGGTATGATTTGTGTTGGCACTGACGAGCGTAGTAGCCAACAGGCGGTGGAATTTGCCGCTAACCACGACTGTGTGTGGGCGGCGGTTGGCGTTCATCCGCATGACAGCAAGGCTGGTTGGAGTGAGATAGAGCGGCTGTTAAAAAATAGGACGGAGAATTCACCGATTGTCGCGATTGGTGAGATTGGGCTTGATTATTATTACAATCACAGTCCGCGCGAGGTGCAAATTCAGGCGCTGGAGGCGCAGCTGCAGCTGGCGGTGGATTATGATTTGCCGGTGAGCTTTCACATTCGTGATGGCGCGCCCGACCAGCCGTCGGTGTGGGATGATTTTTGGCCGATTTTTGATAACTTTCATGGACTGCGTGGCGTATTGCATAGCTTTACGGATACACGCGACAATCTGGAGAAGGGCTTTTCTCGCAATTTGTACGTAGGGCTTAATGGAATTAGCACGTTTACGAAGGTGCAGGCGCAGCAGGAATTATTTGCCACAATTCCCCTAGATCGGTTATTAGTGGAAACCGACGCTCCATTCTTGACGCCAAAGCCATTTCGTGGTAAGATAAATAAGCCAGAGTATGTGGAACTAGTGGCTAAATATTGGGCGGAGAAGCGAAATATTGATTTCAATGTCCTAAGTGAAGCCACTGTCCGTAATACAAAACAGCTTTTTGGCATTTGAAAGTGGAGAATATGAATAGTACGCCGGAATGTGTTAAATGTGTTACAAAAACATCTGAAGTTGGAGCTCGCGAAGCAGTTAGCGCTATTTTTTCTGATGCCGAGCGGCGTGATAACAATTTTAAGGTGAATCCTGAATTGGGGAAGACTGCAATTGATATTGAAAATACTTCCAGGATGAACTCTGCTGATAATGGGGCGGTTGATTTATGCAGCCAAGCACTTGGTAGCTATGGAAAAAGTCTTGACTACATTAATAACAGTCCGCTTGAAACCGTTCAGGCAATTGGTAATTTACTCCAACTCTTCCGTGAAGATAAAACCAAGGAGAGCTGTAAGTGACTAAGTTTTTGAGAAAAGTACGAAGTTTGGTTTTTGCTGATGATAGTGATGCAGCATCATTATTAAAGTTTCGCAAAAAAGATCGGCCCTTAAAGAAATTTACCGAGCGCGAATTAATTCAGCTGGAAAGTGAAATTGGCGCGACGATTTTTGGCGAGAAGCCAGCACATGTGACGCGTCGGGAGTTCTTTAACTTGGATAAGGATACCTGGATTTGGTATGAGGAGGTAGCTGATGGTAAAGGTGGTCGGCAAGAGTTGACGACGCGTTATGAAGTACAGCCAAAGGGAATTTTGAAAATTCAGCCAAATTATCAATATACTTACTTAGAGGGCGCTGAACTTCAGAACTTTATCTTAGCGACTAAGGAATATTACGAGCGAGTTTCTCGGCAACTCTATAAGAAAGACCCGCAAACTGGTCAGCCGCTCTGATATAATAAAAAAGTGAATAGAGATTATATCTATCTTGATCATGCCGCTGCTACGCCAATGGACCCGTTGGTGGTTGAGGCGATGCTACCATATTTTTCTGAGAAGTTTTTCAATCCGTCTAGTCCTTATGCTCCGGCAATATTCACTAAGCGTGAATACCAGCAGGCAAAATCGCGCTTAGCACGTTGTCTTGGGGTGATGGCTGACGAGCTGATAATGACGGCAGGGGCGACGGAGTCTATCAATTTGGCGTTTAACGCAGCTGGTGGTGTGAGCTTAATATCGGC
>CBDFCQ010000064.1:0-2988 GCA_965246075.1 uncultured Candidatus Saccharibacteria bacterium | reverse complement strand
CACAAAGACGCGTAATTGGTTTTGTGGTAAACAGACCGCCCTCTCTGGGGGCGGGTTTCTCATGGTATAATGCCAATATGTCGATCTTTCATTATATCTCTGTGTTCGTTCCCGTGACTTTGGCATGTGTAGCGCCATATGTGCTGCGCCGTCATGGCTTCACTGACGAAAAGAAGTATCGCTGGTTGTTATACCTCGCTTGTGTGCTATTCTTCATCTCGTGGTATTTGCCATCGCCGTTAATTGACGGGCAGGACACTAGTTTTACGACGCACTTTGTGGGCGGTGGGCTATTTACGGGGCTATTCTGGGCGTACCTGGTATTGGCGATACGCTGGCGGTCGCACTGGTTGGTGATGGCGTTTTCGGTTTTTGCTTTGGTGTCGGCCTTAGGGTGTATTAACGAGCTGGCGGAATTATTTATGGTCAAATTTGGTTTGGCGCGCATCACGCTGGACGACACTAATTGGGATATTTTGGCAAATACGCTGGGTGCGGTGGCGGTGTGGTTTGGCTGGGTGTTCGTAAGTTTGGCAGTAAAAAAGGTCGGCGCTGGGCATGATTCTCGGCATTGACGAAGTTGGGCGTGGTCCATGGGCGGGTCCCCTGGTGGTGGGCGCAGTGATTTTGGGTGGTGCTGAGATTGAAGGATTAAACGACAGTAAAAAATTGACTAAAAAACGCCGCGAGGCTCTGGATAGAGCAATTCGCGAACAAGCGGCTGCGTGGGAATTAGGCTGGGTGAGCGCCAGGGAATTGGATGACGTTGGCATGAGTCAGGCGCTGAGATTAGCGACGCGGCGAGCAGTCGAGCAAATTCAGGCGCAGTGTAAAGAGAAGAATTTGGCATTTGATGAAATCATCATTGACGGGACGGTTAATTTTTTGGCGGATACGGCGCTGGGGCAATACGTGACGGTGATGGTCAAGGCTGACGGTTTGATCCCCAGTGTGTCGGCGGCGTCGATCATCGCCAAAGTAGCGCGCGACCAGTTTATGGCCGAGCAGGATTCGGTCTATCCAGGTTATGGCTTCGCGTCAAATGCTGGCTATGGCGTGGCAAAGCACCGTGCGGCAATTGAGCGGCTGGGCGTGACGCCGCTACATCGGCTGAGTTTTGCGCCGCTACAGAAGTATGCGGATAGCGTGGAGTCACGGAGTCTGCACCAGAAAAAGTCAAGTGTTCTACCGAATGAGTCGTATGTTGGATATCCTCAGAAAATAATTCGGGACCCACGTAAAGTTGCCCAAATTTTTTCCGAGGATATCACTCCAATCGATCCTGTAGATACTGAAGATGCTGCGCAAATCGACTTAACAAATACCGCTCCAGAAACGGAAAAATTAGTAACAACCCGCCAGATTGGGGATAGAGGTGAGCAAGCGGCGGCGGATTGGTTGGTGGCTGATGGTCATGAGATTATAGAGCGGAATTGGCGGACGCAGTATTGTGAAATTGATATTGTTAGTAAAAAAGATAACGTTTTATATTTTACAGAAGTCAAATATCGGAAGAATGATAATTTCGGCGATGGATTAGCGGCGATTACGGATAAAAAACAGCGACAAATGCGTTTTTCTGCAGAGATGTTCATTGCTAAAAATCCGCAGCATGAAAGCCTTGACATGCAAATGCTGGCAATTTCTGTTGATGGAAATCCACCCGCAGTCGAGGAATGTGTAGCACTAGATTAGGGCATAAAAAATAGCCCCGAATGAGGACTCCTTAATGTTAAATGTATTAATTATAGGGAATGTACGACAAGGCAGTCGTGGTGAAGAATAGTCTGCTTCATCGCACATCCCATCATGCTAGGCTCGGTCGCGGATTAAGATCCGGATTCTGCAAGCCCAGCAAGCTCTCTGGCGATAGCAAGGTTGCTCGCCTGATATAAGGGGATTTCTGTTGAGATGAGTTCTCTCAGATCATACAGAAATCTCCGGTATTGGTTCAGATAATGTTCTGCCCAGTCCGATAGAGACATTTCCTCTATAGACGAGACTGCGCCTAGCATCTCGCCGAGTTTCCCTTTTACTGCCTTCAATGTCTCTTCCTTCAGGCCATTATGGCAGATCACGACCAGTAGATCTCGAAGAGTTTCCGAATCCTTCTGGATGTGCATTTCTCGAAGGTTAGGGTGGTCATCCACGATTTGATCGACTCCTCTTATGTAGGTGCTCAATGTGGATACCTTCCCCTCTAAGATGCTCTCATACACGGAAACGTCTCTCATGCTCTCGGCGTACATGCGTTCGAGGCACTCTTTTGCGAGTTCCATCATCACTTCTTTCTTCTCATTTCCACTCGGCTGTGGTAAAGCACTTTTCTTCAGTGCAGAATGAGATCTTATCTCTTTTTGATGGTTTAAAAAAAGAAATAGGATCTCATCCCGCAACGACCGCCTTGTCAAAGTGCGCTTTCGGATAAGGATTTACTCAACTTATCAACAAAAGCTAATATATATATATCACTAATAGAATAAAATGTCAATAGATTTTGTCAAAAATGTGGCATAATATATCACAGTGTTGTTTGTAAGGCGGAGAGCACGCCCGCCTTATCTCGCTCAATCAACTCAACCCGTGCTTTAATTTCTGTAATTCCCAGTTCAATGGTTCTGGTCAGGGCTGGGATATTTAACATTGGCTCAAAGAACTGTCGAAAATCGTTAAGTTCGTCGGTTGTCATTAGAGCTGTGGCTGCATAGCGAATAAAATCGTCGTAGCTTTTATCATCACCAAACTTATCCTCGACCCACGCCCAGTTTTCTTTCAGCCAATTCCAAGCAATCTGGCGATTCTCTCGAGTGCGAATTAAATAGACGAACCAACGACTGGCATCTTGTGGACGAATAATGTTGGCATCTTTAAGATTCTCAAGAATCTTTTTAGCGGTTTCTGTGTTTTGCGTTGAGGTAAGACCTACAGCAATGTCGTCCTGCAGGTCATTTGATGGCGTATCTTTATATATCGTAAAGAGATTATCTA
>CBDFCQ010000063.1:0-3007 GCA_965246075.1 uncultured Candidatus Saccharibacteria bacterium | reverse complement strand
GCGGCATACCGTACTCCAACATCTCCACATAGTCGATGTCCAACATCATCGCCTCATCATCACCTGCATCGCGCATCTGTTGCTGCTCAATAAAACGATTCAACTGATCAATCGGGTCATTCAGCTCAGAAAAGCCATTGCCCAATTCCGACCCAGCGATTACCGGCTGGAAACGCTCCACCGTCTGTGGATTGTCGGGGTTAGTCTTAGATAGCGGACTGATGAACTTTGGCGTATTCACCAACCAGACTGGCCCCGCCACATCTTTGCGAATATTTTTCCACAACTTATCAATGCCGCGTGGGATAGAATCTGTCTTTTCGACCTCTAAACCATGCTCCTTCAACTTGGCAGCCACCTCCTCAATCGTTGTATCGTACACGTCAATCCCATAGTGCTTGCGAATAACTTCAGCATAATCCCAGACTTCCCACTCGCCGCTCATATCCACCGTGAACCGGCCCAGCTGAAACTGTAGCGTACCAAACGTCTTTTGAAGCACATCTTTATACATTGCCTCCATAAAACGCATACCCTGCTTCCAGTCCCAATACGCAGCGTACCATTCCATAGCGATGTGTTCCGGCAAATGCTCATCAGAATAGTTCTCATTGCGAAAACGCGGCCCGAGGTCATAAACCTTCTCAAACCCAGCGCCAATCAGGCGCTTGAGCGGCAACTCGTGAGAAATACGTAGGTAAAACTGCTGATTATCCAGCGCGTCCATATGCGTCACAAACGGGTTAGCGACAGCACCACCAGTCGTGTGTACCAAAACTGGTACATTTACCTCAGTAAATCCATGCTGGTTCAGATAATCGCGCGTCGCCTGCCAGAACTTGCTGCGGCGAACAAACCGCTGACGCACCTCAGGATTGACATTCATATCGACATAGCGGCGACGGAAACGCTCTTCTTTGTTCTCCAGCTTCTCCGGCATTGGCCTGAGCGACTTGGTTAATAACCGTAGCTCACGCACACCAACCGACTTTTCGCCAGTCTGCGTCGTCGTCATCATTCCGCGCGCCTCGATAAAATCACCGGTATCCAGAAGCTTCAGCTGCTTCATACCTAACACGCCGCGGCTAGCTTCCAATTCCGCCACATCATCGCGCTGCAAATATAGTTGTACTTCACCAGACTGGTCGCGTAGTTTGATGAATGCCAGTTTGCCAAAACTGCGAATCGACACGATACGCCCTGCGACCACCACTTCTTGACCCGCCAATTCATCATACCGTGCCAAAACCTCAGCGCACATATACGTCCGCTCCGACTTTGCTGGATACGGATCAACGCCCAATTGGCGTAATGTCTCTAATTTTCGTAATCGTTCGTTTCGATAATCTTGCAGTGTGGCCATAACAGAGATAATTATAGCACATTATCTGTAAATTATTTTAGAGGGCTTAAGAGATGGACTTAACAACGTAAGTGATTTCCGCTTTCGGCGTTTTAATCGTCACTTCATCACCAATTTTCTTACCAATTAGCTCTTTACCAATTGGTGATTGATCAGAAATTCTTCCCGCCAATGGATCAGCCTCAACCGGCCCAACCACCGTATAGGACACGGTTCTTTCTGGACACTGCAATTCAACCGTACTGCCCAAGCCAACACTTGAAGTGCCGCTTGATTTAATGATTTCAGCATTCTGTAAGATATCCTCAATCTCTAAAATCCGTGTCTCCACCAAGCCCTGCTCTTCACGCGCAGCGTCATATTCTGCATTCTCGCTTAAATCGCCAAAATCTCGCGCTACCGCAATTTTTTCAGCAATTTCACCACGGCGACCTTTTAACTCTGCAAGCTCGACTTCCAAGTCAGCTTTTCCAGTTTCGGTAATCTGGTAAGTTTTTTTCATAAAAATCTCCTCCTCTATTACATATAGCGGTATTAGTCTTATAAACTACACTAAATATAGTGTTCTATCTAGTCTTAATGAAGTCTATCTGAGTATAACAACCGCCATTTATTATGTCAATATAGCCGAGCTTAACGACTTAAACAAAACTCAAGTAGCTGCTGATAATTCATCTTCTTCGTCTCGCCGGTTGCTCGCTCAGTTAATTCAAATAATCCATCGCCATCAATCGCCCGATCGCTAATCGTAATCCGCCACGGTAGACCCATCAATTCCGCATCAGCAAATTTCACGCCCGGCCGCTCATCACGATCATCAAGAAGTGTATCCACGCCGCTATCAGCTAATTCGCTATAAAGCTTACCCGCCAATTCTTTGCCCTTTTCACCGATTGCGACAATATGAACCTTAAACGGTGCAATATTTTCCGGCCAGACCAGTCCTTTATCATCGGCAAATTTCTCAACAATCACCCCCATCACTCGCGTAATGCCGATGCCATAGCTACCCATATATGCGTACTGCTCTTTGCCATCAGCATCGGTGAACACCAGCTTCATCTCCTCTGATTTCTGTGTACCAAAATTAAAGATATTGCCAACCTCAGCCGTCTTCACTTTTTCCAACTCACTACGGTCAACGCCAAGCTCCGCAACTGCCTCATCCAAGACTTCTTCATTCACCGCAATATTTTTAGCACGATGTAAATAAATATAGTCCTCACCAGCATCGCAAATCGTCTGGAACTCGTGACTAAATTTGGTAAAGGCACCGCCAGAAGCAAAAGTCACATATGTCTCATCACCAATACCAAAACGATTATAACAGCGCTTATACGCCTCAATGACGGTATTATAGTAATTATCTAAGTCTTCTTTACTAGCATGCACCGAGTACATATCCTTCATGACAAATTCACGACCACGCATAATTCCGCTCTTAGCACGCAGCTCGTTACGCAATTTGTTCTGAAATTGATAAACGCTAATTGGTAAATCTTTGTAGCTTTTTAGATAATTACGTAATAAATCAACAATCGGCTCTTCGTGCGTCCAGCCAAAACCAACGTCAGTGCCGTCTTGCAATTTAGACTTGAACCAGACGTCAACAACTTCATCGCTCCAACGACCGGTTTCCTGCCA
>CBDFCQ010000062.1:0-3423 GCA_965246075.1 uncultured Candidatus Saccharibacteria bacterium | reverse complement strand
CAAGCTAACCTTACGCGATCAGCAGGATTGCAAAGATATTTATTCTGGTGATGATATAGACATTACAACACTCATCCTTGATGAATCGGCTTATGAAATTGATCACATCATCCCACGCTCTAAAAGATTCATTAACGATATGAATAATTTAGTACTCACATCTACAAAAAACAATCGTGAAAAATCGAATCGATTACCGCTTTCCTACATATCTGACCCTACGAAGCAGAAAGAGTTTCTAGAGCGTGTTAACCTAATTAAAGATAAACAAAAGCGAAAGAATCTGCGACTTGATTCCTGCGAAGATCAAGACAACATGACAGAACGGGCATTGAACGACACTAAGCATATTGCCAGATTTTTCAAAAACTATATTCAGCGAAATCTATTATTCGCTGGCGATGACGAAGAAAATGGACGACAGCGTGTTTTTGCCATACCAGGTCCTGTGACTGCCTATCTGCGTGCCCGCTGGGGGTTTGACCAAAAAGATCGAGATGCAAATGCTTTACATCACGCGATTGATGCCTGTGTTATTGTTGCGACAACGCCAAAATTACTGAGCAGAGTCATGTATCACGAGTCTCATCGTGAACAAGGAAAATTATACAATGAAAGGCAAGCCGCCAAACAAGATACTGGAGATTTTGGCATGCAAGCTTATTTACAGGCAAAAAAGATGTACTACGACTCTCTTGATAGGGTGTCTGGAGAAATAATTGACCCTCACAGACATAATGTAGCGTATAAAATCATGCAAGAACATGAGAAGCGCTACAGATACTCATTTCCACGACCATGGACAGACTTTATGCGTGAGGTATCTTTGAGGGCTGGTGATATAGACAAGAAGACTCTACAAAATAAGCTCGTCGAGATCAATAATTATGATGACGAGTTTCGTAGAACACTCCACCCGATATTCATATCACATATGCGCTATGGCAAAACGCGCGGATCAGGACATGGCGAACAGATTTATAAGAAGCCTTATAAAGACGACAGCCGAATCATTCAACATAAATCAATTTATGACATATCACCAGACGATATTGAGAGTTCACCAATTGCTACATCAGATAGAAAATTGTACGAATTGTTAAAGGATACTTTCAGTAAGATTGAATTGAAAGGAAACCAGAGCGAAAAAGATAAACGAATAGACAAAAATACAGTTATCTATAAACCATCTAAAAATCCCGATAAAAGTCCAGTGGTCAAAAGGATTCCAGTTTATATAGACAAAACCCCTATACCGCATGAAGTTAGAGGTGGCGCAGTCTTGAATGAAAAGGGCACAGTAGCATACTCAATTTTATGCCAAAGCTCAACAACAGGCCACTATAAAGTAGTGCCCGTATATTTTCGACAAATACACGCCAATGAAAATATAGAATTAGAGGAAGGTTGGAAATATATCTCGCGTATAGTACCGAACGATTTTGTAGTTATCATTAAAAAAGACGGAAGCAAAATATCGGGGTATTATAAAACTCGCAAAGGTGACACTCTTATTAGTATACTACCCCATCAACACAGTGACAGCAGTAGAGCAATATCCCAACGAATTGGTACAACAAAAGAAATACGCATCTATAATATATCCGTTCTTGGAGATAACGCCCCAGAAGAGGAATACAAATAATATGGCCTGGCGCGTCGTAGCTATCGAAAATCCTGCCAGACTGAGTTTGCGCGACAACCAGCTAGTAATCGCACAAGAAACTGAGGCGACTTTGCCAATTGAGGATATCGATGCGCTCATTCTGGACGGCTACGGAATAACCACAACTGCAAATCTACTCACAGCGCTGGCGACCAAAGGCACCACAACTGTTATTTGTGACGAAAAACATCTACCGGCTAGTGTACTCCTACCGTATTCACAGCATTCACGCCAAGCCAAAATTTCACGTCAGCAACTCGCCATGAGTCAGCCACTCAAAAAACAGTTGTGGCAGCAAATTATCATCAGCAAAATTACCAATCAGACCGATGTTTTGCAATCTGTCGGACTAGACGATGCCGCCCTACGTACCCATATTAACGGCGTTAAATCAGGCGACACTAGCAATCGTGAGTCAATCGCTGCTCGCATATATTTTGACCAGCTGCTCGACGATGCCACGCGCCGTAAGCCAATTTGGCACAATGCTGCGCTTAACTATGGCTACGCAATGGTCCGCAGTCATATCGCTCGACATATTGCCGCCCGCGGGCTAGTCGCTTCACAAGGAATTTTCCATCACAATGAGCTCAATAGTTTTAATTTAGCCGACGACTTGATAGAACCCTATCGCGCCGCCGTTGATTTATATATCCTAGAAAAAGTTGCCCCGCTTCACGTCGGCGACCGCGACGCCAGCCTCACCAAGCACGATCGCCAACTCATTATTGACATATTAAATTATTGTGTTATAATGAACGATAAGAAGTTTACTATAAAACATACGGTTGAGCGAACGGTTGAAAGCTTTATCGAATGTATTGAGGTAAAGGAGGCGCGTAAGCTTCTTTTGCCAAAAATCGCCTCCTAACAGGGAAGGGATGTCATATAAAATCATGAGGGTCGCGGTATTTTTCGATTTGCCGACCAACACTAAAGCTGAGCGCAAAGCCGCTACGCAATTTCGTAAGTTCTTGCTGGACGACGGTTTTGATATGCTGCAATATAGCGTATACACGAGACTGTGTCCAAACCGCGACGTTGCTGAAAAGCACATGATGCGCGTCAAACGCCACGCACCAAATAGCGGATCAGTACGATTATTATATTTGACCGAACATCAATTCACACACATGTACGTTATTGTCGGCGAGAAAACCGTCCAGGAAAAGACTGTTCCGGTCGGCCAGTTGGCATTTTTCTAACCAAAAATCCCCCTCGTAACAGAGGGGGATTTGAGGAAGTATTATACCAATATCTAAATTGTTAGGGAACTATAACTAAAAAACTGCTGCTTCAGAAGGATAAGTCATTATACCAATATCTAAATTGTTAGGGAACTATAACAGTTTCATAAAGATGGCGCGATTCATTTTCATTATACCAATATCTAAATTGTTAGGGAACTATAACTTAGAAGGCGAAAGGGGGTGTTCTCCAGGTATTATACCAATATCTAAATTGTTAGGGAACTATAACTTTGCGGCGTCGAACTCGTTCCAAGCTGTGATTATACCAATATCTAAATTGTTAGGGAACTATAACTGCTTGAGGGGATTATGAAAAACGTCGAGATTATACCAATATCTAAATTGTTAGGGAACTATAACGGTATTAATGAAGCCACTTTTACTGGGCAAATTATACCAATATCTAAATTGTTAGGGAACTATAACCCGCTATAGTCGCAGTCTATTATTACAACGATTATACCAATATCTAAATTGTTAGGGAACTATAACAAGACGGTATTTATA
>CBDFCQ010000061.1:0-3581 GCA_965246075.1 uncultured Candidatus Saccharibacteria bacterium | reverse complement strand
CCCTTCATACTGCCTTCGTCAAATCGATAATTGAACAAGTCGCGAACCTTCGGCGAAGTACTCAGCGCCACCAAGCACTGCCTGACATCTCCTGCTGGCAGCACACCCAATTCATCACGTAACAACCCCGTTGAGCCGCCATCATCAACCATGTTAACTAGCGCCGTAATACTATGCGTATATTTTTTTAGCCCAGAAAGCAGCGTAAAGCTTCCTGTTCCACCGCCAATAACTACAACTTTTACCCCAAAATAATCACTATTTGAACTACCAGTCATCATGACTTGAATTATAACACTTTGATACAACTATACCAATGTGCCTTTTGGCAATGCCCATTCTAAAAATGGCTGCTGCTGACAATTGACAGCATTAATTATATGTGTAGCAATTTTAGCTGGGTCATTGAAAAATACATAATCAGTCGGCAAATCCCGACCATTCCAAAACGGTGTTTTCATAGCACCCGGTAGAAATAGCGCAACTTTTACTGGCAATTTCTGCTCATCCGCCTGCATCCCCAAGCTGCGTGCTAATCCTGCCTGAGCGTGTTTGGTGGCCACGTATACAGCCTCATCAGATCGCGCCTTGACACTACTAGTCGACCCAATGACCGTTAAGACTGATTTGCGGTTCTGAGTCAACATCTTACGCCAAGCCCACTGTACTAGTGGCAAAGCCCCTGAAAAATTCACCTCCGCCATGGAGCGAGCGTCTGGCTGATCCTCAAAATTTCCACGCCAGCCATAACCTGCCGCCCAGACAAATTGCTCAATATCATCACCATTTAAAATCTGTTCAATTCGCGAAAAAGATGCCTCCACTTGATCTGTATAATAAACGTCCAGAGGAAAACCTTCACCATGCTTTTGCGAGTCGTGAGTTTTGCCTAACACCAATACTCGCTCGCCACGTTTACGCAATTGCTTGGCCATCTCCAGACCAAGCCCGCTCGTCCCACCAAGAATAATATGCATATGGTTATTATAACAACGACAATGTTAAATGTAAATTGAACCTCTGAATCTTGGCCAGGCCTCTTCCAATTCTTCGGCTGAAAATTCCATAGCAGAATCAAGTTTTGGCAAGGTAATTTCCAAGCAAAGTCCGACAGCAACAGCGGCTACTCGCCTCATAAAATACTCAGCTTTATTTGAAGAGAAGTAAGTATCGCCCCCCCTAAATCTCCCCTTTAATCCCCCAGCAGAAGATATACCAAGCTCATCCCGCCAACTGCGCAACTCAGTCCTATCATAAGGGAATTCATATGGCGATTCTATAGACGTGGATCGACTAGCAAGGTGCTTCTCAGCCAACGCTTTGTGTCCCATACATTTACCACTACGACTAGCTAATAATATATGCATATCAAAAACATCTTCTCTGATTTTCAGCTCCGTCAATAGAGTAAAAAGTGAATTCTCATTAACTTCGCCCCTGGTAAGACTATCGATTTCAACTCTGGCACCGTAATTCTTAGATTTTTTCATACATAAAACCCCTGAATGTATTACAGCTCTCTAGCCATTTTCTTATATTCTTGCCACTCATTGCCAAAATCTACATTACCGTGAAAACAAGAAACCAACTTGTCTACTTCACCCGAGGGAAAATGCTTAGCGGGAGACTTCCTGATTTCTTCTAATGATAATCCCGAACAATGCAAAGCTACAGCCCCAACACGCAGAGCAACTCTAACAACCTCCAGTTTCTGATCATTTTCAAGAGAATCAGGAACAAAAAGCTTGGTTGGTATCAATCTATAAATTCCGCTGCGTAACATAGGATCAGCCAACAGCCAACCACTCACCTTCACACTCTCGTCTTCGATATCCAGACATTCTGAAATAGATACTCGCGCCTCAGTCTCACCAACTCCACGGACCTTCTCTATCAAATTGCCGTGACTACGAATATCACCCGCCCTCCTGGCAAATGCCATAGACACATTTACAGTACCGTCATCCCCCAAAGACCAATCGCCATCATAAACTCCTATCAAACGCCGACTTCCAACAGAATAATTTCCCTTATTATCGCCGGAATAAATAAAATTAACCTTAAAAGATACGCCACCTTTAAGACTTTCCATGATTTATATTTTTATACTATTATAGTATAAAAGTCAATGCTACTCTACTGGCTAACTCTTTAAGCTGCATAGCTCCTGCCATTTCATATGCGCCCCATAGGCTCGAGCTGGCGCGTCAACTTCGCTCTTCTGAAGTAATAATTCCTCAGGATTAATAAACCTCACTTCGTCGCCCTCTTCGCCTGGTATAAAATCAAAATTCTCCGGCCAGACACGGCAATAAAAACAAATCTGATTAGCATCAATCCGCTCAATATACATCTCGTCCGACGCGTCAAAAAGTTGATAGCGCAAACCGCCCTCGTAGCCAACCTCTTCGTACAGTTCGCGTTTCAGCGACGATTCAATCGTCTCGCCAAAATCCATGCCACCACCCGGCAAATCCCAATACGTCCGATCAATTTCCTTGACGACCAAAAATCTGCCCAGCGTCATTATAGATCAACGCTTTGAGCGAAATGCGATACAAACAATCCAGATGATCCGTTCCATCTAAATTCTGCGTAATGATATGTCCTTTGGTGATTTTTGTCATAGGGATAATTATACTATAAAGTACCTGTACCAGATATTTTTAACTGCCCCAGAGTATTCACAATGACACCAACAGAATATATCAAATATTCAGCCTCTACAGCGCCTTGTGTATTTGAGCTATGTTTTGATCCCGGGTTGTAATGACCATCCAACGTCCTAAGCTGATTGATAATTGATTTGCGGAAATGCTCGGCAACGCCAGCTTTCTTGAGAGACTCTCCTATTGTTTTAATATTAGCCTCAAGACCTGCTTTATTATTCAGGTATTGCCTCAAATACTCCTCAAGAGCCAGCCGAGTACCGTTTGACGACTCGTTCCATCTCCCTGAAGCATATGCTTTTAATGCCTTCTTATATTCTTTTGCACTCTCGCCGTCCAGACTTAGCAAGGCGCGATCTACGACTTTTTCATCTAGCATCGGCTCGCCCTGAGGATAAGTTATGTAGTTACCCTTCTTGTCTTTACTAATTCTAATACCTATGCTCTCGTTATTAACAATTCTGCATATCCTTTCTTTTTGAAGATCAGTCAAGATACGGCTTTTCAATAGATCCTCTATTTTCTCAGCTAGTTCACGCGGTTGTTTTGCCTCAAGAAAGTATTTTTCTGCATTGAAAGTCTCTCCATAAGCCCCTCCATAAACACTTACAGGCACCCCTACAATAAACGCAATCTCTTTCAATTCCGAGCTGTAAACTTTTATTCTATTGCCTGTAAACACCAAAATTCTATAGATTGCCTTTTGAAATCTCTTCTCGGACGCTTCCTCAGGCAGTCCCCATCGTTGACGAAAGTCATCACTCACAATAACTCCTCAACCTTCACCCGCCGCTGCTCCGTCGTATCCCGCTCGCGCACGGTGACGGTGCCGTCCTCCAGTGTCTGGAAGTCAATGACCACGCAGTGCGGCGTGCCGATTTCGTCTTGGCGGCGGTAGCGTTTGCCGATGTT
>CBDFCQ010000060.1:0-3599 GCA_965246075.1 uncultured Candidatus Saccharibacteria bacterium | reverse complement strand
CGTCGTTCTGCTTTAATTTTCTCGTTAGAAATCTCGTGGAGCCAGTCGAAAATTGTTGGTTCGTTGATGAAGTCTAGCGCTAAAAAATCTTCGCCATTGGAGTTTCGAGAAATCGGCGCGGCGGAATTAGCAAAGATGATTTTCTGATTTTTATCAAGTATGATAACACCGGTGCTGGTTTGGTTGAGGCCTTGAATGAGTGGGGTTTGTAAATTATCTGCAGGTGTGGGATTTTTATCTGGTTGATAGTCGCCATAAATTGCCTGAAGGGCAGTCTTAAATCCAGTTTTTTCGTAACGTTTGTCGTTGGGTCGGGGTGGAGTGTCGGTGGTTAGCTCGCCAATCTTATGAGACAAGGCGGCTAATATTTTATTAAGCGGAGCGGTGATAATTTTAACGATGGAAATTGAGGATACAATCTGTAAAATTGCTGTTATGAGGACGATAATCCAGAAGTTTAGATGAGAAATAGATAATCCTGTGAGATGAAGAGTAGTAGCTAGTCCTAGTATCACGCAGGCATTTGCTGACAATAATACGAGTATGACTTTTTGATAGTAGTATTGTTTGTATTCTTTTAGGGTTTTGGATTTTGGGTCTATTGCCATGAAATGCCTCCCCTACCTGGGGTAAAAGCAGAAATCCAGGTTTGACCGCGATTTAAGGCGATGTCTTTTCCTGATTCGTCAGTTAATTTTAGTGGAGCGTCAATACTTGCCTTTGACCAAGTTGCAGTGATGACTGTGCCGTTTTGGAAGACGTAAGCCTTGCCGCTACCGGTGGTTTTGACGTCCTCATAGCCGTCGGAATTTTGCGCACGAGCCTCAACGCCAACTTCCATAGCGACAACAACATTTGGGGAAATCTGCCCGTCTTCACGATCAACATGCGGCGCACCAGCCATACTCCTGATATAAGAATTCGATTCTTTATGATATGCGTATGAGGTATTGTAGGAATATCCGCTGAGGTTTATAGCAATTTTTGTGGCATTTGGTGACTCGGCAGGTTTACCGTCAGCACGGGTGAAACTGGTAAACTCGGATTTATTGTAGCCCTTGGCGCTGTTTAATTGGTCTATTCTTTCTCCTGATGTATAAACATTATGCGGCGCATAGCGGTCGCGGACTCGCCAGTAGTAGCCGCCATTAAAGAATTGATCGATGTCGCGGTAGCTACCATTTCGGACCTGGGCTAGTGCATTAGGACTGCCGCCAACGTGGGCGACCGAGGCTTGATATGGTGCTGTCCAACTGAGGTAATACAGTCTCAGACTTCTGACAGGTCCGATTAGTGCTGGCTTTTCTCCTTGATATAGGGCTATAAATCTAGTTATACCACCCTCTGCTACTGCCTCGTAAATCACACCAGCTTTTTTCAAGCCAGATTGTGGCCGAGCGGCCGGGCTATTCTCTATCATCACTCCAGTAACGGGCTGCTTTGTGGCGTTTTCATCAGCTACTTCTATGCCAGTTAGGGGTGAGTAAAACTTTTTTGGTGTAGCTTTTTTCTTTGGTATTTGTAAATCTGTACTGGCAGTCTGCTCATATTTTATGGAATAAATAGCAATTAGAAAAACTCCAGTAATAACTACCGCGCTAGAAATTAGCGCAATTGCTAAAATATGTTTTTTCACCCACTCTTTTATCTGTTTCCGGCGGGATTCTTTTTTTCGTCCAGATTTATCTAATTTTTCTATATTCATGCTTATGCTTAGTATAGCATTTTCGGTGCGTGAATAAACTATTTTTGTAGATAATTATCAATTCTTTGCAGAGTTTTTTCCTGACCAATTAGCGCCAGAGTGTCGTTTAGTTGTGGGCTAAACTGCGCCCAAGTGGTCACAATTCGAACCAGGCTAAATAGAATGCCAGGTTTCTGGCCTGTCATTTCCAGCAGTCCATTCAGGCAACTTTGGATTGATTCTGGCGTCCAGTCGGTGAGTTTGGCGAGCTCTTGACGTGCTACGCTTAAAAGGCTCTGACGTTCCTCCTCTGTTAATTTTCGGAGTTGTTTATTGCCGCTAATCAATTCCTCGTCGATCTCGGGCTCGGTGAAGAAATAGTTGGTTAATTTTGGCAAATCTTGCAATGTTTTCAAACGGTCCTGTGCTAGGGCTAAGACTTGCTTTTTATACGATTCTTCGGCATTGTTTGATTCTTCGCCCCAGAAAGCTTCGCATCGATTATAAAGGTCGTCTAAGTCGAGTGAGCGAATCCATTGGCCGTTTAGCCAAATGAGCCGCTGCTCGTCAAACCGTGCGCCTGATTTCTGGACGCGGTCAAGCGAGAATTTTTCTATTAGTTCGGCTTTGCTGAAAATCTCTTGTTCAGTGCCGTCGTTCCAGCCGAGTTGCGCTAAGAAATTCAGCATCGCTTCTGGCAAAATTCCCTCTTTTTGGTACTCAGTAACACTTTTTGCACCATCACGCTTGCCTAGCTTCTTATTGCCGGTTGGCGCCATGATGTGTGGCACGTGCGCTAGAATTGGCGGCTCGATTTTCAGTGCTTCATACAAAGATAAATATTTGGGCGTACTGGCGATATATTCTGAGCCGCGAATAACATGGGTTATTTTCATCTCAAAATCGTCAATGATATGAGCAAAGTTATATGTTGGCAGTCCGTCTGCCTTGATTAAGATAAAATCATCAAGCGCTTCTGGTCCAGCTGACAATTCACCCATGACGGCGTCTTGCCAAGAATATCGCTTAATTTCCGGAACCTTAAAACGGAGCGGCATACCCAGCTGCCATTCTGGTGGATTTTCTGGCCGATGGTCGCGATATAAGAAAGCTCGCTTCTCTGCCTTGGCTTGGTCGCGGAAGGCTTGAACTTGTTCTGGCGTGTACGGATCGGCGTAAGCTAAGCCCTCGTCCATCATTTTCTTAGCCCACTTAAGATAAATTTCCCGTCGGTCTGTTTGATGATATGGTCCGAAATTGCCAACCTCTTCTGTGCTATTGAGGTTTGGTCCTTCGTCCCAATCTAGCCCTAGCCAATTTAGAGTTTTTAGAATCAACTCCTCCGCTCCGTCAACAAATCTGGCTTGGTCGGTGTCTTCGATGCGTAGGATAAAATCACCCTGATGTTTCCGGGCGATAAGGTAGGTGTATAGTGCAGTACGAACATTGCCGACGTGAATATAGCCAGTCGGACTTGGCGCAAAACGAGTTCTAGTAGTCATGAGCAAATTATATCACATTATCTGATGCGCTACAGGCTGGTTGCGATTTTTTGGATTTGATCGTTGGAGAGATTGGCGTCGCCGCTGATCTGGTATAAAATTCCGCCGTTCACCCAGGCGGCTTCTTTACCGCCGCTGTAAATGGTTAACCCGTCAATCATCGTAGTATTTGGTGATTTATGTTTTTCGGAGAAGAATTCCTTGACGGCTGATGAGTTCCAGCCGCTTTTTTGTTGGGTTATGGTGTAAGCTGAGCTACCGTCAGCGTAGGCGTAGCGCATGCTGACTTCGCCTGATTTGAACTTAATTGGACCGTTTAGCGCGTAGCCATCTGGTTTGTATCCTGGGTATTTAGCATCGATTCCTGACTGAATTGCCGCCATCCTTATGGAAATGTTTGGCATACTTAGATA
>CBDFCQ010000059.1:0-3665 GCA_965246075.1 uncultured Candidatus Saccharibacteria bacterium | reverse complement strand
ATCGAACCCGGATTGCCAGGATGAAAACCTGGTGTCCTAACCGTTAGACGATAAGGCCACGACTTCAGATATCATAGCAAATTATTGTAAAAATGTCTATAGTCAAGCGGCCAGTTGTCTGCAATTCGCCCAGAGTCAGTCGCCCTTGCTCTTATCGGATAGTGATGCTTTAATGTATAATAAGTCTATGGTAAAACAGAAGAAGAAACGCAATAAAAAATATTCTGGCGCAGACGCTACAGTTCAGCGTCCAAAAATAACACGCATCACAGCAGCAAATCGCTCCAAATTATCTCAATGGCTATTTGACCGAAAGAAGATTCTTCGCATAATTGGCATAACCCTGCTAGTTGTTATTGCAATTGTAATTACTGTTTCTGGAATCGTCAGCCTATTTCGCTAACGAACCGGCAACTTAAATCCGAAGGTACTGCCCTTTCCTTCTTCTGATTCAAAAATCATTTCCCCATCGTGTGATAAGATGACTTTCTTCGCCAAGAATAACCCGACGCCTGTACCATCAGGTCGTCGTTTCTTAGCGTTAGTGCCACGGAAAAACTTACCAAATAGATTTGCCTGCTCCGACTTTGGTACACCAATTCCCGAGTCCTTTACTGAAAATTCAATCATTTTACCACTACTCCTTAAAGTAATCACCACCTTTTTGTGTGGGTTTGAATAATAAATAGCGTTGTCAATCATATTCAGCATAACTTGACGAATCTTCTCAGAATCAACCGCTAGCGAAGGTATCTTTTTATCAATCTTTAAGACCATCTCGACTGAGCGCTGATCTGCCACAACCTTAAGTAATGAGACTTCATCACGGAGAATCTGTGCGATATCCACACTCTGTTTATCAATGGTAAACTTTCCCGTCTGAAGCCGCGACACATTAAGAAAGTCATTAATTAACCGCACCATTCGTTCACTAGAAGAAAATGCCTCTCTAAGAACTGCTCGCTGAGTCGGCGAGATTTTCCCCAAATCTCCTTCCAGCATCATATCCAAATAACCTTTAATGCTAGTCAACGGCGTCCTTAACTGATGTGAGGCCATAGAAATAAACTCATTTTTCGCTTCATCCAGCCGCTGAAGCTGGCGGTTACTAAACCTCAGCTCTTTTGTTGCCTCATCAATTCTACGCTGCAAACTTTTATTTAGCTCATTTATTTCTTCCATTGAAAGAGAGTTGCGTATTGACACGGCCAGCTCACCAGCAATTGATTCCAGCATTTCAATATCCCGAGAGCTATAGCCCAAGCTCTTATGCTCCCCTAAAAATAAAATTCCTGTTTCTTGATTTTGATGTAAAAGAGGTATGACAATTTTTGTACGATGAATATCTAAGAGTTTTTTTAGCTCTGGGTCCTTAACTTGATTCGCTAATATAACCTCTGGAAAACTGCAATATTTATAGTAATAGTCCATAATCCTACGCACGTCTTCCTCAACAACCGACAAGCGCCGCCGACCAGTTCGACCATAAATTCCCTTTTCTGGAATACAAAACGCCACTTTCTCCGCTTTCAATGAACTTGCTATATAATTGCCGACCCGCCGCGTCAGCAATTGTAGGTCTGCCGTGTAAGTTAATATCTTACTAATCTCGCGTGCAAAAGTATCAGCGTCATACTCACCATAATAAAAAACCCTATCCGTCAACTTATTAAAGAATTTCTTAATGGGCTGATATAAGAACGCTAAAAGTATAGCTAGAATCATGTTCATGAAATTCACACGACTATCAATTGTCAAGGTCCGCTGGAAAATAACAATCGAAATAATATACGCAGAGATTACGTAAACTACAGCTAGCGCGATTAGCAGTAGCATGTATGAAACACTGCGAGCCACTGCCGTTTTTACGTCCATTAATCGATATTTTACGATGCTATACATAATTGCAAACAGAAATAGGATAATTGCCACCGGTCCAACCCACACATACCTATAGTCACCAAGAGATGGCAACAATAAGTCAACTACAAACCCTGGAATACTAGATACCAACAAGCCAGTCATATAAATCGCCACTTGCTTACGGCGAATATTATCAGACTTCCGCCACGCCACATAACCAAACCACATAACAACTAAGAAAAATACTGAGAAAAAAGTAGCAAAAACTATATAATTGATAGCATTAATAGAAATTTGTGAAAAATCTACTGGTGTCGTAATCTCTGATGCGTTAATAATAAACTCAGGCGCCAAAATAATATATATAGACAATACTATAAATAACGAACTAGATATACAGATAAAACTCCTTACGGACTTCGTTAGAGGGAGAAATGACTTAGCGGTAAAGATAGCCAACGCTGGACAGAAAACCGCCGAAGCAACATAAAACCACCGCGAAGTAATGTCTAGTGCCGCTCCATTATCCGCCAAAGAAAACATCTCTAGTCCAGCCGACCACACCGCCAAGCATAAACAGACTAAGAAAAACCACTGTTTAGTATCATAATGGCGTTTAGATTTTTTAAGCACTAGCATGCCTAAAATTAGCGCCATTAGCGCAACCATACCCAGTACTAATGCTCGAGACATCATGCTAATGCTTATTATAGCATTTTATCTGGTTTTTCAACTGCAAAAACTGAGTAAACGCCACTTGCGGTAATATTTGCGGTAATATTATCCTTTGATACACCAGCCGCTTGAAGTAATTGAAGACTTCTGGCAATTGGACGCATGATTACGTTTGGGGTCCAACCCATTAAACCATGGAGAAAATCTTTTTGCGGACGATTTGCATTCATATTACCGGTAATCATTAAGCCGCCATCTCGCAAGAATCCCCAAGATTCCTCCGTTAATTTTTTATGCACCATATCAGGAAGATATTCGCGCAAGCCAGAATCCTCCATGACATCTACTTGCCGACCTTTTAAAACTTTCTTCAGACCCAACGGACGCCCAAACTTACTAAAAAGTCTATGGCAATGAATCTCCACATTATTTTCCAGTCCCATTTTCTTTGCTAGATTCTGCGCCGCTGCTAAAGCCAGCGGATCTTGATCGATCAAAATAGCCTTTGGAGCCTGACCGGTTTCTTCTTTTAGCTCTTTTAGCATCTCTAGGGTCGGCAGTCCGGTTCCGCAGCCAAAGCTCATGACTAGCATATTATCAATTGACCGATTCTCATTTCGCATATCAATACCCCGTATGTGATCAATGGTTATTTTTTTCACCAAATCTCCCCGCTCACGGATACCAAGCGAGTCCGTACAATATTTAATAACCTCAGCAAACTTTGGTGTCACCGGCGCGTTGATAAACTCACGAACGCTATTTATCCTCTCATCTACCGCTCGCGCCGCTTCTTGTTGAGTTTTATCGTGATTTGCCACTTCGGCTTTAATCATCATGTCTCTCAACGGCACACCGTCAATCTTTTCGTAAAATAACGATTCATCTATTGGACCGCTCATTGTTGGATATCTGCCCAGAAAGGCCAACTTGCCACCCTCTATAACCGCCAAAGAAAATGCCGGCCCAATCGATAAGAACGTTGAGGCTGAGCCCCGTTGCTTATGCCACGGCTGAGAGTTAGTCTCCTCCTCGCCGTACAGCAACTCATCACGGTAAGTTTCTAAGAAGTCATCAAGTTCTTTATTCCAACGACCCGCCAATTTACTTATAAAAGGAATTTTACT
>CBDFCQ010000058.1:0-3739 GCA_965246075.1 uncultured Candidatus Saccharibacteria bacterium | reverse complement strand
GCCTTCGCCGATGAGATCATCGCCATCGCCATATTGATTTAATTGACGCACTATCCTGGACTGCGCTTCCCTAAAGGCCTCCTCACTCCAGTCTTCGCTGTCGCCTTCGACATAATTTTCAATCAACTTCTTCACCGCTAAGCCAAATGGTGAATCCTCAGTCAACTCTTGTCGATGTTCTCCAGCAGCCTCGTGTATAGATTCGTCATACTCGGAAGTAAAGCGCGCAATAGTCGCCCCCATGGCAGCATTGCGCAACGCAACATTATCCGTGTATAGCGCAGTTAACCCTTCTTCTTCAGCACGCTGCTTAGCTTCTTCAACGTACTTATTGAAAAAGTACTTAGTAGCAATACCGTTCTCGCCCCTCCACATCCTATGCAGAAAGCCCTTTATTCGGCCAGCTTCCCTGGCAGCCTCAGACTCTTCTCTTAGACGAGCTTCTGCATAGTCTTTAGCTGCCGCTTCTACATCATGTGTCTGGTCAACAACCGCTACAACCAAGGGTTTGTCATGAGGTTTTGGCTGCGCGCCACTTAGCATAGGGTCTTTATAGTGATAAGTTGTCGGCACCTCTGCTGGCAATTCTGGCCTATTAGTATCAATTGACATAGCCCTTACTTATCTCCAAGATACAAAGATCTAAAGCGTAGCATTGTCTCAAGCGTTATCTTTTTCGTATCAACGCCGCTATTTGCTATGTATTGCTGAACTTCCTGCTGACTAGCGTTACTATCTAATAAATCATTAAATCCGTCAATTTTATTTTCAGGCAACGCCCTAAGCACGGCCCTATCAATCTGATCAAGTAGCCTATTCTTCAGATCTTGCTCTAATTGATGCCTGACGTCACTGTCAAGAGTCTTAAAGTTCTTAGCATCTATAATGTCATTGATAAATTTAGATAAAGCATCCTGATCCATTGCCACACTCCTTTAGTAATTAATATATCATCAAAACCCAAAATAGTACAGCATAAGCTAAATCATCACACCCACTGGAGTGAATGAGGTCAAAATTGCCATTAAAATCAGAGTGACATACCAGATTTTGCGGTTAAATTGGTACTGTTCAATTTTGAGAACGAGGAGCAGCGCGACAAACAAGCCAACCGGCACGGCCTGCACCGTAAAAGCGCCCAGCTCAAAGGGGTTTTTGAGACGTAGCCACAGTGCACTGAGGATAACAAATACTACCAATTTCAAGAAAAAGGTGCCGTCATTTTCATAAATTCGCTCGCGACCCTTGCGACTGAACAAGGCGCTGGACTTTGAGCGGTTGCGGGCGTAAGTGCGAGATTTTTGTTTTGTCATAAGCTTGATGAGAATTATAACATAAAAAATCCGCCCCATTCAAGAGGCGGAAATTCCTAGCGCGTTAAAATTACATACGGATTTCAGCGTCAACGCCAGCTGGCAAGTTCAAATTCTGCAAGCTGTCGATGGTCTTTGGTGTCGCGTTGGTGATGTCGATCAAACGCTTGTGAACGCGGCGCTCGTAGGTTTCACCGCCCATTTTGTACACGTGTGGGCTTTTTACCACCGTGTAGGTGCTGCGACGAGTTGGTAGTGGCACTGGGCCAGCAACGTTCGCGCCAGTGCGAATCGCAGTGTCGATGATTTGTTTTGCTGATTGGTCGATGACCTTGTGGTCGTACGCCTTCAGACGGATGCGGATCTTAATCCCGGTATCTTGAGCCATGGCTCCTCCTTATGTACAATCCCGTAACCTCTAATCATTCTACTGTACGAACGACCGAGTTCTCGAGATAAATTAGTAATAACTAGGTGATTATACCAATTTCCCTAGGCTTTATCAAGGTGAGCGATCATTTCACCGATGATCGCAGCGGAGTTATTTAGCGATTGCTTCTCGCGCTCGGTCAGTGGATAACCTGTCAAAATTTTCACGCCGTCACAACAAATGATCGACGGCAAGCCCAATACGACATTGTCCAGGCCATATTCACCCTCAGCCAGTGAACAAACTGGATAGACCGTGCGCGTTGACTGACGCAAGGCCGAGACGATTTTAGAGACGACAAAGCCAATGGCAAAATACGTCGACTTCTTCGTCTCAATCACTCGGTAGGCGCGGTCACGGATTTTCTGCTCGATGCCTTCAATTATCTCCTCGGTAAAGCCCGGATATTCTCGAATGGGCACTTCACCAATCTGCGCGGTCTCAATGGTTGAGAACGAAGAATCACCATGCTCACCCAGGATGTAAGCATCGATAGCCTTACTGTCAACATTCAACGCATCTGCCAAGTATGATTTCAGTCGCGAGGTGTCCAGCGTCGTTCCCGTACCAAACACTCGGGTTTTTGGCAGTCCCGACTCTTTCAGCGCCACATACGTCAAGACGTCAACCGGGTTGCTGACGACCACCAAATACGGCTTGGCGCCACCAGCTATGATGTTTTTGACAATGTCACGCATGATGCTGGCATTGACGCCTACCAATTCCAGTCGCGTCTGACCTGGTAGCTGTGGCGAGCCGGCGGTGATGACCACGATGTCATCGTCGTTGATATCAGCGTAGTCGCCCGTGCGCACCACCACGTTACGGTCAAGCCCCATAGCATCGTTGATATCCGCCGCTTGACCCCACGCCAAATCCGCATTGCGGTCGATCAATACAATTTCCTCAATCACACTGCGCAACGCACAAGCATACGCCGTCGTCGCACCAACCATTCCGCCACCACCGACAATCACCAGTTTCTGTTTATTCACCATATCTCCTTTTTCTTTTTACGTTAGATGGTTTCATTTTGTCATAAACATTATCATTTTGTCAATTGATTTTACTTTACATCAATAAATATGTATAATATTGGAAATTTATCAACTTTTACATATTATCAATGGGAGGATATATGGAGAGAGGGCCACAAACAAAGGAAACATCACGCATAGGCGCCGCGAGAACGTACCGAGCGCTTGCCGCATTAGCTTTACTGCCGTCATGCTTCTTAGCCGGATGTGTAGAAGAGAAAGGAGTTGACGCCGGAAGCTCAAGCTCAGCTCCATACAGCAGCTCTGAAACTGCTACGCCTCAGCCGGAAAATAACGACTCCGAAAAAGGAATAGATATAGAAAAGAATTCGATTTACTATTCAGAAAATGGCGTTCGAGAAGGGTTTTCAGCTTACTGTACAGCAAGAACCTACGACGGATTCCCCGAAATGGCAGACTGCTCAGTATACTTGTGTGATGGAGACGACACAGTTAGGTTTACATTTGATAATGTAAATTTCACCGAACAAACCTATGGAAAAAGAGAGCCTAGGGTTTCGGATCTAATGAGTAAAACAGCTGCATTAGCAGTAGACTATAGATATTATATTCCAGCAGAAACCTTAAAGAATACAGCTGAGTGCAAAGAGAAGAAAAGTAACGTAGGGCAATTCACTAAACCCGTATCTTTCCCGTACGGCGAGAATGAGCAATACCTCTGTCTTCCTCAATTTTCAACCACAATGGACAAAAGAAAGACAGCCCTAAAAGTCACAAAAATCACCTCTACCGACAAGGAGCATAGCGATAGCCCATACTATCCTCGCTACAAGTTCGATCTTTCTGAAGAATGTTTTGATCTGAGAACTCTCGATTAGACATATATTGTCAAAGCGACATCAAAAATCCCCCGGTAACCCGGGGGATTTAATTAGGCTTGTACTACAGAGATTATTTGTTAATCTTTGTAACAACACCAGCACCAACGGTACGACCAC
>CBDFCQ010000057.1:0-3809 GCA_965246075.1 uncultured Candidatus Saccharibacteria bacterium | reverse complement strand
CTCATTCATCAAGGAGAACAGTTGCTTTTAGGCGTAATAGAAATTACTTCATTATTCTAGCACAAAATAATGATAAAAGTCAACTTCCTAGGTAGTCATATTAGGAGATTCTGCTTTAGTGTTAACATCACCTTCTTCGCCACCAGCTAAGTTGCTGTCGATCGCTGCGATTACATCAAGCATAGCGTTTAACTTTATAGGCTCTTCTGCAATTTCTCCCGCAATTTTAAACGCCTCTTTCAATAATCCCGAGTCGCCTCCGCGAGCTAGCTCTAGTATTATAGGTAGCTTATCCTCGGCCGGAACATTTGCTCCTATCGCTAGAGATTTTACACTACCAACAACCTGCTCTCTTAATGCCAATAATTCTTCTCTGTTCATAAATTTGCCCTCCTTTATTATTCCAATCAATGAACTTTAACTAATAAAACCAATTTAAGCTGACATTAGAGCACCACTACCATGTCCATGTCCGCGGCTATCCTCATATTGCCCGCCGTATAATTGTTTACGCTTTCTCGTTCCAAAAGGTAGATCATAAGGCGGCCCATTTCTTTTACCTCCTCTTAAGTATCTCTTGACATATTGACGCCCGGCTTTTGTCAATTCGAATTTAACCTTGCCATCGTCGGTATCTTCTAATGTATATGCACCAGGAGTATTTTTAAATACCAGCGACAAAGCTCTTGCGCGATGCTCTGGACTTGCATATGACAGGGCAGCGCTCATATTTAGCTCAAAGACTTTCAATGATTTATTTGATAGTTTTTCGTTTCTCTTTTGACGGCTTGATTGACCCGCTGTACGTGGAATATAGGCACCTGAACCATCAGAAAAACTGCCAGGCTGGCCATCTATATTCCAGACGCTTTGCCATTGTCTTCCATTCATGTATGCAGTGATAAGCCGCTGAGCATCAGTGTCGACAGTTGAGCCAGCAACGAGTCGTCCAACCACCCGACCGTCAGACTGTCCTCGGACTCTATACATACGCTCTCCTATGCCAGTATCATCTGAACCAGCTCCCGAATAGCTGCTTACATCGCCAACTCCGTTGATAGCAGCCAGTGAAGAAGCTCTTACTCCAAAATTTGCGCCACCCGTACCTATATAGCCGTCTCGAGCGCCCAGCATATCTATAGTAGTTACCACCTCCGCCGTAATGCCAAAGCCTGGATATTTTTCATATTGACCAGTACCGAACCTCGTTACCCCCTTAAATATATCCGTCTCTGGATATTTAGAGGAAGCACGTCTGATATCTCGCCACGCATGCTTAGACATTCCTCTGATATCAGCATCATATCGCTGTATGACAGCGTCTTGAGAAGGGGATCTTTTTCCATTCTCAATTTGTTGCTGCAGCCACAGTAACGCCGCACTCTGTAGATCCTGGGCTACGTAACCAATTACTCCGCCGGTTCTTTCTACGGATTCTCGGTTGTACTCACGCTCAATAGTAGCAATCCTCAAATGAGGAAAGTCTTTACGTGCTCGATCAATTTCAGCCATAGTCCTGAGTATATTCGCAGCCTTTTCTGGATCAGATCTTGCCTCGTCTAGCCAGTTTACGTTTAATAGAATCAGAGACTTCTCAATGTCAGCATTGTCTTGTTGAGCGAAGAGTCTTAGGGTATTGTAGATATTCTCCGATTCGCTGACAGCAGCCACAGGTATTGTCGCAACAAAATCAATATCCCCTGGGGCCTGTTGTAACTCCGTAGAATTGTTAACTCCCCGTTCAATTTGACTAACATAGTCAGACCCTCTAGTATCCGTCAGCCACTGTTTGTATCGTGCCGTCTCTTCGCCTAGCTCCAAGTTGGCATTACTATCCCTTCTTAGCCTTGGAGAAATATCCCCAAGCTGAGATTCGCGCTGTTCTTCGTATCCGTTGCGGTATTGGTATCGATTATAATAACCAGGTCGCCTTCTTGCTATATTTTCCAGTGGTCTCCTCAACACCACCGCCGGCCCACCAAAGCCCTCTACAGCCTGAGTCGCATTAACTATCGTCTCTATCGGTGGAGGTGTTATTTGGAACTTGGGGATATTCTTATCTGTCAAGACTTCGACTGTAGTTGAGATGGTTGAGATAGAGTTATTACCCTCCATAGTCGCCAGTGGAGCCGCATGGGTTATTCCGTCCGCGTCCACATCTTGAATTGCAACAACCTCTCCGTATGCACCGTTAAATTCTACTTGACCATATTCATCAACGGAAAAAAGATTTGCCACTGGACTATCGGATGGGATATCTATACTTCCATCTGGGGCGATATCAACCATGAATACTCTGTCTTGGGTGTCTATTGAGGCGGACACGGCAAATTTCAGTGTTCCACCCTGAGCTTCATCAGACCATGAAGTGCTATCAAGCCCATGATAAGATCCATAATCCGTCATGTTAGAAATCGATAGCCGAATAGACCCATCATCACCTTGACTTCCCCAGTGGAGTCCCAGTTCATTATTATCAAACACACTGGCGGTATCATTGTCATACCAAAAATCTCGAGTAATATTCGTCAGTTCAGATTGATGGTGGCCTAAATATTCATCAACACTCAAATCTTGCACAATAGACTCTTGACTGCTTACTACTGCAGAAAGATCTTCTACGATAGCACCCTTTTCCTGCAGCAGTTCCTGCGAGGCTTGAGATAAAGAGCCGTCAGCCTCAAACGAAATATTCTCAGCAAAAATACTACCGTTTGGATCAATGATATTTGCTGTTCCGTCAGGGTTATATGCCAATTGATAATTATCTGGTAAATTGATACTTCCTTGGCTACCGCCCACGTCGTATGAGGTATAGTCTCCAGCACTCACGACAGTCTCAGAGCTATAGCCATAACCCTCGCCATGAAATATACCTGCTAGCAAAGTTTGTCTATCGCCCCCACCTTCGCCCGTAAGAACATTTTCAAACAGGCCGTCGTATCCGGAATCAAAGAATGCCAAAGCCTCCTGTGAAGCAAGTCCAATCGTAAAGCCAGTCACAGCTCCTGTTGCCGCAGCCATTGCTACGCGTCGCCTCTTTAACTTCTTAAAGGCCTCATCTTTTTTACTCCTATCATCCATTAGAGAATAAAGTACATCTGTAGATTTATATATTGCATCATCTACCGTACCGTCTTTATCAATACCCAAATCTGCAACGAGCGCCTCTGGTAAATCCCCCAACCTGCCTTCCAGCTTCACTTTAGCTCTAGCTATTGCCACATCTAATTCAAGTCTCTCCGACTCAACTTCCGTCACACTTGAATATGAAATAAAGTCCGCCTGTAATTTGTCTGAGGCATAGATCCTGGACGTAGCATTAACAATTGACTCATAGCCCTGCTGCAGCTCCTCTGGAGACAAGTTTTCTTTATCAATAAACTCTTCTAGCGAGCCAATCAGCTCCTTTGCGGAAACTGTTTCATAGCGAGTTTTTTCGATTTCTGTACGTCGGCCTTTGTCTTCAAACTCCTGACCTTGAGCCACTTCTCGCGCATGTATGGCACGCTCTTCTTTGAGCCGTTTATTTTCACGCATACCAGCAAACACGCCACCGAGCAGCCCAGGCACGCCAGTCACGCCAATAGCTCGCGCTAGCGAACCCCGCCCAACTCGGAATATACCAGTAGCAATCGCCGCACCCAAGCTTATCGTCTCAGGGCCAACAAGCGAACCTATTTTTGACTTCTGCAACCGTTCAATGATTTTATCGATTTTACTTTGATGAGCTTCGGTACGAACCCCAGAACGAGATTCGCCAGTATAAATCTTCATGCCTTGTAGTACATTATCTAGACTTTCACCAT
>CBDFCQ010000056.1:0-3905 GCA_965246075.1 uncultured Candidatus Saccharibacteria bacterium | reverse complement strand
ACAGGCTTCCAGATTGTATAGAGATAGATTTTGATATAGAGGAAGTCAAAGAATCGTTAAGAAGTATATTTAATGTAACATACGAGAAATTTATAAGGGAAAATCTTAGTGTAGTTTTTCCCGAAAAGCTGGCGGAAGTGAATATTCCAGAATTTTGCCAAGCTGGAGAGTATGTGATTCCCGACGTAAGACGATGGCAGCATGCTAATAAAATTAGTCCTGAACTTGCAGATCGTGAATATATGGACTTTATCACAGAGGCAAGGAAGGCTGTGACTAATAGACTTACTAAGGACGGGGCTTTTGGTTTACCTGATGATTTTACAATTACTAGACCTGAATACATTCCAGGTAATGATGGCAAGATGAAGTTGAGTAGTTTCTTGGAAGACTTTAAGCGTCGGAAACTTAAGGAGGTTGAAGACGAGGAATGTAATGGTATTAATCCTGAGGGTGATTTAAAATTTGCCAACAGTGTTCTTGAGTTTATAAAATCCATAAAATTGCCAAGCGAAGAGGAACTAGCCAAGCAGTATAAAGAAGCGACAATCAATGAAAACAGTCCAGTGGTTCGTAGCCTTGCTGAATCTATGGCTAAAGAGCATCTGAGTGGGGTTTTAGACAACGCCCTGAGGGTGCTTTCGGAGAAATTGAATAGCTATGAAGTGGCGCCTGAAATTGCGGGTGAATCTTTGAGGAAAGCCACCAAGAAGAAAAGGTCAAATAAACCGAAGTCGAGAGCTGAAGAAGACTCTCGGCCGGTAGAGATTGGATTGAAGGCGGGAGATGCTGTGATACTTGATAGCGAGACATTTCCGTGGCTTAAAGAAGATTCTATTGTGGATGTACTGCATGTTGAGTGTGGTGGTGACGGTACTGTGGTCGCAGTAATTGACGCGCGCACTGAAGAGGCTAAAAAGATTGAACATAAAATGACTGGATACGAAAACGACGAGAAGAAGCGGGACATTCTACCTATTATTAAGGACAAATTAACTATGGCTGCTAAATATGTAGCAACTTCAGAAGATAAGTCTGTCGGTTTGCCAGTTGGCTTAAATAACAGATTAAAAGAGCTTTATCCGTTTATAATTTACGCCTGGAAAGACCAAACGCATAACGCCAAGAGGGTTTATGTGTCAAAAGTCAGCGTTGAAGATATGCCCGATGAAAGTGAGACTAAAAAATCTCTTCAGAAAGCTGGAGTGACTGAAATAGTTTTATTCTTAGGAGCTTGCGACAAACAGAACCAGGAGCCGTTAGTGGCTCTGTTTATAGATGGAAACTCTCGTGATGCGGCTAAGTGCGGTGCTGGTGCTTAGGCTTATCTAATGACATTCGCAACAGCTTCAACAACACCCTCATCAAATGCAGTTGGAACGACTTTGTCGACGGTTGGATTTTCGACCAGGTTAGCTAGCGCTTCAGCAGCCGCCAATTTGTGCTGATCGGTGATTTTTTTCACTCCGTGATCGAGTGCTCCGCGGAAGATGCCAGGGAAGGCTAGGGAGTTGTTGACTTGGTTTGGGAAATCGCTGCGGCCAGTGGCGATGATTGCTACGCCTGCTTTTTGGGCTACATCTGGCATGATTTCTGGGACTGGGTTTGCCAGGGCAAAGACGATTGGATCTTTCGCCATTTTTTTCACTAATTCAGGAGTTAGCAGGCCAGCACGCGATACGCCGATGAACACGTCAGCGTCAGTGATGGCGTCTTCAATTGAGCCAGATTGTGATGCGTCGACATATTCCAATAGTGCGGTTTTTTCAGCGTTCAAATCTGTGCGTGATTTTCCAACAATTCCTCGGCTATCCACCGCTACGATGTTTTTTGCTCCGTAAAGATTTAACAATTTGATGATAGCCGTGCCAGCTGCGCCTGCGCCGATGACCACGAATTTGCAATCTGCTAGGTTTCGTCCTGTCAATTTGGCGGCGTTAATTAAGCCCGCTAATACAACGACAGCCGTGCCGTGTTGATCGTCGTGGAAGACTGGAATATCTAATTCTGCCTTCAGTCGCTCTTCAATTTCAAAGCATTTTGGTGCGGCGATATCTTCGAGGTTGATGGCTCCGAAACTTGGCGCAATAGCTTTAACTGTGGCAATGATTTCTTCTGGCTCGTGAACATCCAGCACAACTGGCGCAGCGTCGACATTAGCAAAATACTTGAACAGTAGTGCCTTACCTTCCATGACCGGCATGGCGGCTTTCGGCCCTAAATCACCGAGACCCAGAATCGCTGAGCCGTCAGAAATCACGCCGACCAAATTATTCGTCCAGGTATATTTCGGCAAATCCGCTGGGTTCTCGGCGATTGCTTGGCTGACTGCACCAACACCTGGGCTGTAATAGGCGCTTAATTTGTCTCGGTCCAACTCCTCCTTATCCCGCAAACTGGTAGTAATTTTACCCTTATATTTTTCGTGTAATTCAAGTGCTAATTTGTTGTAATCCATATTACCATTGTACTCCATCCGCGGCTTTTTCTCCATTTAATGCCGGTAGTCATAAGCAGTGGTTACATCGTCTTCTAAATTAGCATAACCATTGATATACTAGGTGCATGAATAAGAAGCATATCATTATCACAAGTATAGTTACCGCTGTTATTGTCGGGGGAATCGCGGGGGCTCTTTGGCTATTAAGGCCACAGAATCCAGCTAACGAATCGACAGTACGGCAGGATGCTTCACGTCAATCTCCTAATCAATCTCAATCAGACACTCAGAAAAAGCCAAAATCTCAACCATCAACTGAGTCGCAGCAGCCAGTCAATCCAAGCACTGGTCGCTATGCTGATTATGTTGATGGAAAAAATATGGAGCACGCCTACAAGAAAACGATTCTATTTTTCCACGCTTCATGGTGTGGTGATTGTCAGGCGTTTGATAAGGTTCTGCGCGAGGGGCCAATCCCAGCTGGTGTGCAGATTTTGAAGGTTGACTATGATAGCCGTCAGGATTTGCGCCAAAAATATGGCGTGACCAAACAAAGCACCTTTGTCGAGCTAGACGATGATGACGACTACGACCACGACATCTGGGTTGGTTACGGTAAAGAAAAGTCTATTCGTGCCATTTTGAAAAACTTATAATCAATTACGATATTGCAACTGTAAGCTTTCTTGTAAACCTTGTATATATCCTTATTTTGTGCTAAAATACACTGAAGTTGTACAGAGTTAAATTATTCAAGCTTTGTTAGGTGTGGAGCCGCAGGGGTACAACTGCGTGGCCAGCCAAGGCAGGTTTGGAAGATAGGAAATATCATGAGTTTTGATCTAATCAACAAAGTCAACCAAGCACAGAAAAAGCAAGCAGTTGTTGACGCCCGCAGTGGTGACACCGTTCGTGTGTATCAAAAGATTAAAGAAGGTAACAAAGAGCGTATTCAGATGTTTGAAGGTGTGGTCATCCGCACCGACAACAAAGGCTCGCACACCTCACGCATCACCGTTAGTAAGATTGCCTCAGGTGTTGGCGTGGAAAAATCATTCTTGCTGCACAGCCCACTGATTGAAAAGGTGGAAATCGTCCGCCGTGCCAAGGTTCGCCGTAAGTTCCTCAGCTTCCTACGCAAGCGTTCTGGTAAATCAGCTCGCTTGACTGCCAAAAACTTTGACCGCGTGGCTGTCAACAACGTGCACGATGCCAAGGCTGAAGCGGAAGCTGAACGCTTGAAAGAGGAGGCTGCACAAGCTGCCGCTGCCAAACAAGCTGAAAAAGACGCTGCCCAGGCGGAACTTGATGCTAAAGCTGCTGAAGTAGAAGCACGTCACAAAGACGCGTAATTGGTTTTGAGGTAAACAGACCGCCCTCTCTGGGGGCGGTTTTCTCATGGTATAATGCCAATATGTCGGTCTTTCATTATATCTCTGTGTTCGTTCCCGTGACTTTGGCATGT
>CBDFCQ010000055.1:0-4021 GCA_965246075.1 uncultured Candidatus Saccharibacteria bacterium | reverse complement strand
CCCCTAGCCCCCCTCGGCGCCAATCATAGGCGTAAAAGTCCACACCCGCTCTACTACAGAGCGTGCTTTTTCTTTGTCCAAGATTAATATATATTTGATTTTATTACTATATTATTGTAAAATAATAATATGTCAAAATTGAATAACAAAGGTCTATTGGACGGCGCCGAATGCGCGAGACTAGCTCCCGAAGAAGCTGATCGCTTATTTTTCCAGACAAACCCAAACATCCCAGGCCAAGATTTAAGAGGGGTCAGAAAAACAGAAGCCATGGAAGATGCCATAGCCATATGTCGAAGTTGCCCAGTATTAAAGCAATGTCTAGAATATGCGCTCCAACACCCAGAATCTGCCGAATATGGAATTTGGGGAGGTACAACTCCCCCTCAACGCAGAAGAATATCACGATTAGGCAAAAATGCGATAAAAAAGGCGATTGAATCGGCTGGAAAATAACCACCATAACTCTTGTCTTTCGTTGTCATTTCTGCTACAATGGTCTGGAACATTACCAAAGACAGTGGCGACTTGACGTAAAACAAGTGTAAAAATGCCACCGAGGGATGAAACTAACAGTTTTATTTGACGTCTTTGGTAGTGCGAGAATCAAAGACGTTTTTTTGATTCTCCATTACCGCACGTTAACAAATTGGCACATAACAAATTAACTCAATCAAAGAAAGGATTTTTATGGCAATTTCACGCGATAAAAAACAAACTTTGGTTGCTGAACTAACAGAGCTTCTAAAAGACGCCAAAGGTACAGCGTTCGCTCGCTATCAGACACTTACCGTGGCTGACTTGCAAGAACTGCGCAAGGCTGCTCGTGAGGCAAACGTGATCATCAAGGTGGTTAAAAACCGCTTGGTGCGCGTAGCGTTGCAAGGCGTCGACACCTACAAAGAAACCGACACTGACCTGCTGGTTGGTCAGCTCGTCTATGCCATCAGTGCCGAAGACGAGGTCATGCCAGCGAAAGTTCTGGACACGTTTGCAAAGACGCATCCAGCACTGCAGTTGGCTGGTGGTTTCTCAGGCGAAGGCCTCAGCATCAACGAAGCTGACATCAAAGCGTTGGCAGGTCTACCAAGCAAAGACCAGCTTGTCGCCGAAGTGGTGGCACAATTGCTCTCACCAGTCCACGACACCGTGGGTGCGCTGGGTGGCAATTTGCATGGTTTACTAGACGGCATTGAAGCCAAAGCTGCGGCTTAAGTTTAGCAATCAATCATCTCGAGTTATTCGGTCTTCATAAGTCTCCGTACAGCGATTGCAGCCCGAGCGATCCGAAGGTGCGCGGCGCGAAAAGAGGAGGCGGTGAAGATTAGATAACTCGAGATGATAACTAATTAATAATCTAAGGAGATATATCATGGCTGATATTAAGAAATTGGCTGAAGAACTGACCAAGTTGACAGTTCTGGAAGTTAACGAATTGAAAAATCACTTGAAAGAAGAGTACGGCATCGAGCCAGCTGCTGCAGCTGTCGCTGTTGCTGGTCCAGCTGCTGGCGGTGACGCTGCTGCGGCTGACGAAAAAACTGAGTTCACAGTTACTTTGAAAGACGCTGGTTCTCAGAAGGTTGCTGTCATCAAGGCTGTTAAGGAAATCACTGGCCTAGGTCTAGGTGAAGCAAAAGCTATCGTTGACGGCGCTCCAGCACCAGTCAAGGAAAAAGTTTCAAAAGACGAAGCTGAAGCTGCAAAGAAAACTTTGGAAGACGCTGGCGCCACTGTCGAACTTTCATAATTTGTTATATAATGCCAATTTGTTTCGTTTAATCACCGTCCGCTTTGGGCGGTGATTTTTATGTGACCACTTGCTAATATCATGAACCGCACGCCAATTGCAAGGGTAAAATTTGCAACACTTTTTTATTCATATCTTATAGCACTGTGGAAAATTAGATAAAAATAAATCTGACGACTTGCCACAAACATAAAGCTGTGTTATATATTAGTTAAGTATTATAAAAATAGACAAAGGAATTGCGAGAACCATGTCTGAATTACCAGAAAAACAAATTAAGCGTCTTCGGACACTTATTCAAGAGGCGGAAACTAACTTAGCTGCCGCAAAAGAACTATTAATCAGCATCATCGGTGACGATGGACAAGTAGTCACACCAAAGACCTCGTCCGATAACGTAACTGGAAAAGTTATCGAGGGTGTATTTGACGGGCAAATGATGCTCAGTCCTGACGGAAAGAATTACCCAATTCCTGCCAATTATGCCTCGAAGTCTAAGCTGGTTGAGGGTGATTTGATGAAATTGACCATCGCAGAAGACGGCAGCTTTATCTATAAGCAAATTGGCCCAGTGCCACGCAAGCAAGTCATCGGCACACTCGTCCAGCACGACGGAGTTTATTACGTTGAGGCTTCTGGTCGTGAATATCGTATTTTACTCGCCAGCGTCACTTATTTCCGCATTAACATTGGCGACCAAGTCACCATCATCATCCCAGAAGACAATCCTGACGCTACCTGGGCAGCTGTCGAAGCAGCACTGTAAAGTAGTTTCTCGCTTTTTAAAGCCGTCCGTACTTGCGGGCGGTTTTTGATATAATTGTGTTATGCTAGACGATTTTTTACTCGCTTATGCCAGTTTTAATGCCGACAACCAGCCGTTTATTGACTGTCAAATCGGCGATGAGATTAAGCGGCGGGAATTGTTTGGGCAAGATTTGACGCTTGAGTTTGATTTCTATACCAAATATTGTACTGGCTGGGTAGATTTTGAAAATCATTGCAGCCAAATTTGTCCAGATTCCGCCACGGTTGACGGTAAATATGAAAACTGCTTGAAATGCCGTGATCGGACTGGTTTTAATCCGGCGTTTTATAATGCCGATTCCGTGTCGGCACAGCAGGAAAAGATCAACCAAAACCCGCACTTTGTCTATCTGGCATATTTCGCGCCGGGAGTTATTAAAGTCGGCATTTCTCAGGAAGAGCGCGGCATTCGGCGGTTGCTGGAGCAGGGAGCGCGCTTGGCGTTGAAACTGGAGACTTTTTCTTCGGCGCTGATTGCCCGGCAATATGAGGCGAAAATTTCCGCGCTGGATGGAATTGTCGAGACTATGCCGATTCATAAAAAACTTGAACTTATAAAGCAACCTTTTGAACGAGCGGCCGGCGAGGAAAAATTGCGGCAAAAACTACTTGAAATTGAGCAAAAGATTGGTGTGTCATTTCCAAAATCCGAGCTAATTCCTTGCGAAGATTATTTTCATACTAACGACATCGATCTAACGCAAGCTATAATCATGAAAGACCAAAATCAACTTGTAGGGCGCGTCTGCAGCGTTATTGGCTCGATTGTCATCACCGACCATAAAGACCAGCTTCTAGCTTACAATCTTAAGAAGTTCATCGGCTACCAGGCGCATAAAATTACTGGAGATATTGAGCTGGAACTGCCAAGCGAGCAATTGACGCTATTTTGATACAATACTTATTATGAATAACTATTCAAATTTTATATTCCCATCAGTAGTTTTTGAAGCATTTCCAATTCTGAAAAAATTGGATTATGTTCGACAGTTCGCATCACTGATGCCACTTAGTCCAGATACGACTTTTCATTTATTCAGCGGTAAGAATGGGTACTTTCTTGTACTAGTTATGACCGACTACGCCGATCCAATAGATCAGAGCCAAGAGCTAAAGAATATTTCTGGTGAATATGCGTTTGAGTTTACTAAGCTTATCAAACCGTATAACAATGATGAATATATTGAGATCAAAGAAAACGATGAAATTCTTGAAAACCCAACCGCATCAGATACTGATAGTTATTACCGTTTTTATGTCGCCGAGACTAAGCACAAGGTCGACCTGCGCTATCTATAAATACACTAGACGCTGTTTTCTGCTATAATTATCTCATGAGGAATGTGAGGGAATGAGTCAAGCACTGTACCGCAAGTACCGCAGTCGCAGCTTGGACGAAGTATTGGGGCAAGATCACGTGACCAACATTTTGCGCCGAGCGCTGGAGCAGGGGAAAATCGCCCA
>CBDFCQ010000054.1:0-4044 GCA_965246075.1 uncultured Candidatus Saccharibacteria bacterium | reverse complement strand
ACACTGCGTGGTTCAGCCGTCTCGGCTACTCGTGATAATAATATTGATCGAACTTCATCTAGCTTGTCCATATTATCGTCCTTGCATTAAAAACATCCCGACAACCACCGCCGCCATAATAACAATCACAATCCAAGCCGGCGCCAAAGTCGTCGTCTGCTTCGTATTCTCCAAATATCTCACATCTTCCACGCCGTCCAAGCTAGCTTTCTCCTGCAAGCTCGACGCCTTCGCCTTTTCACGTAGTTCCGCCGCGATTCGCTCCTGCAACTCACTGCGCTGATCGTTCTGATTCACAAATAATCCCATAACTACAGTATAGCAAATTATGCTATAATAGTTGCAATACTACTTTAAGGAGGGAATATGGCTACGAAGAAAACTTCAAAGAAAGCCCCGGTTAAAGCTACAGCAAAGAAAGCTGCCGCTAAAACCGAAACCAAAACGACCGTCAAGCGTGTCGTTGCTGAATCTACTGCGCCCAAAAGTCAGCGCACCAAATTAGATTCTAAATTACCAAGCAACTTAATCAATATCGTCATTGCAGAAATCGTCGGTACGTTCATTTTGACGCTAGCCGCCCTATTCGCATCAGACATCCTATCATCAATGTACGTTGGCTTTGCGCTCATGCTCATCGTCACCGCAATTGGCGGCATTTCTGGCGCACATGTTAACCCAGCCGTTACTTTCGGTTTGTGGTCAATGCGCAAGCTAAAAACCGTTTTGGTACCATTTTACTGGGGCGCCCAGTTCCTTGGTGCAATGGCGGCTATTGTACTGATTGGCTCATTGACAAACGGCGGCTTTGCGCTTAGCTTTGATCAATTTACTGCATTTTCATGGAATATCTTTGCCATAGAATTAATTGGTACTGCAGTCTTCGTATTTGGCATTGCTGCAGTTATCCAACGCAAGGAAATCAAAGCAGCTGGTCAAGCTTTTGGCATTGGTCTAGCCTTAATGATTGGCCTAGTTGTATCTGGATCACTATACTCGTACGTTAAAGGTGCTGCTATCGCAAAAATCCAGAAAGAGCAAAACGCCGCTCAATCTGAAAAAGGTGGTCGCACCTACCCACGCGAAATTTATGTTTCAGGAGCTACTTTGAATCCAGCAGTCGCTCTAGCAAGCACAGAAAAAACCGACTCTCAACTACGTAGTAGTGGAGTATTGCCAGCTGAAGGTGAAAAAAGCTACTCTCGCTTTAGCCTAGAGGTTATTGCAGCTACACTAATCGGCGCAGCACTAGGAGGCAACTTGTTCCTACTGGTAAATTATCGCAATAAAGACGAAGAGTAAGTCACCCTAAATCCGAAAAATCCTCCGCTTCAAACGGAGGATTTTTATATTAGATAGCATTTAGTCTTCCTGTGTTGGTCGATCGATTAGTTCTGGCTGCGTTTGGTGATCACCACCAGCGATCCGCACTACGTCTTTATCAATCTTGCCCAGCTCTTTATACGAATTATTATAATGCCCGACGGTGGCGCTGAGGCTCTTGCCCATCTTAGTCATCAGTTCATCAAACTTTTTGATATGCACACCCAGCTGGCCGACACGCACCTGGATATCCTTGGCCTGCTCTTCAATCTGTAGGCTTCGCAGACCCTGCAGCACCGTCTGTAAATACGCCAAAAAGCTAGTCGGGCTGACGATAATCACCCGCTTGTCACGAAAGGCATACTCAATCAAATCGCGGCTCGAACCGCCCGTACCAACATTATTAATGAGCAGGTCATAATATAGCGACTCTGATGGAATGAACATGAAGGCAAAGTCCATGGTATTCTCACGCGGGCGGATATATTTGCTGGTTTCGTCAATGCGACCCTTCAGGTCAGCCTTCACCTTATTCAGCCACAACTCGCGCTCAGCTTTAGTCTCAGCGTTGATCATCCGGTTGTAATTTTCCAGACTAAATTTACTGTCCACCGGCAAGATCTGCCCCTTGTCCAAAAAAATCACCGCATCAACAATCTCGCCATCCTTGAAGCGATATTGCATCTGGAACTGCTTGGCTGGCAGTACATTGTCCAGCACACTTTCTAAGTAAAACTCGCCGAACACGCCGCGCTGCTTCGGATTTTGCAGAACGTTCTGCAAAGTTTTTAGGTCAGTCGCTACGTCGACCACCCGCTTGTTTGTTTCATCCAACTTGGCCAGCCGCTGTATCACGTCCGCCACCAATTTGGCACTTCCTGACAGCTGCTTTTGTACCGAAGTTTGCACTTGAGCATTGCTGCGCTCCAATTTATCGCTGACTGATTCATTCAGCTTGGCGATGGTTCGCCCCAGCTCCACCACGTCAGTTTTGATGAGCTCAACTGATGACTGTTGCTTCAGCTCACTCAACCTCGACTGCAGCACAAACAGCATCGCACCCAAGCCCATAACGATAATACCTAAGAGAATAATGATAATGATTTCCATACCCTTAGTGTACAGGGATTACAGAGACAAGACAACTCGCGCCAAAATCACAAACAGTGTCATAAATAAAATTGCTGCCGCATTACCGCGAATACGATTCAGCCAAATTAACGCCAAATACACTAGTACTGTTGCCGCCAACACCCACAGCATTGACAATATCCAGGAACCGTTCGCCCATAATGTAGTTCCCCATAAAGATATCGTTGCCGCAACCACCAGCAGCAGCGGCCTCTTCACTCCAAACACCGCCAAAAGCGGCACCAACAAAACTCCCGTCAACACAAGCGCCACATATGAGGCGATAGTCGTACTATTTGCACAGATTGATACATTGTCTGCATTTGAGCAAAATACCGGACCAATCATTAATTTGTCAAAAGCTAAGGCCAGCACCCAGACCATTGCACCGCTTACAATCAATAGTGCAAAAATCCGTAAAAAACTCTGTTTCGGAAACGGATAAGTGTAATCAGAGATTTCCTCGCGAAAAATAGCCGACAATAATTTCATATAAAAATTGTAACGTAAACTTGTCAATATTGCAAATGTATATGCTTAAATATCCGACTTTTCTGGACGCTTCATCGGTAAATACCAAACAATCCCTACACAGGAAATCAATAATCCGCCAACAACGTCAAGCGGAGTATGTACTAGCGCAATCACCCGCCCCACGCACACCAGAATTGTCATTGCCAGACAAATAGACGCCAATCGCCAATCCTTCGCCCCAAACCATACTGCCAGTGTAATCGCCATCGTAAATAACGCATGATCAGACGGAAATCCTGGATTATTCAAAAACGATGCTCCTGCTGCCACCCCCAAGACCTCAAACGGACGCATTTGGTCCGGCTGATAAATCACTCCGATAATTTTTGCTGCTACGTACGCCGTTAGTCCTGCCATCAACACCCGAGCGTAAACCTGATATTTCTTATCATTTGGCACCAATTTTAGTAACGCATATATGCCGATCAACGCAATTGGCACGACCAATCCATCGGCTATCAATTTTACAATCCATTGCAAGTCCATACCATCAGTATATCGCGTTGACGGATGCTCGTAAACGCTTGCGGAAATCATTTTTCTATAGTACAATTATCTTTGCCGTTGGGATGTCGCCAAGCGGTAAGGCACCGGGTTCTGGTCCCGGCATTCGGGGGTTCGAATCCCTCCATCCCAGCCAAATTTGAAACTCAGCAGCCAGCTATTTGGCTGTTTTTTTCGTCGGTATATTTGCAATCATTAGCAGCGCCCACATAATTATTAAAACCATCACTCCGACTAAGCCATTAACGTTTTTCAATGTTGCACCAAATATCACCGCCGGAGCTCCATTCATGACCGCCATTACATTGATCATCGTCATAGCCCCCAGGCTAATAAATCCAGCCGCTCGACTTATCAGGACCACCAATCGCGATATCTCCATGCCAATTAAAAACGGCAGCGAGACTAATTCCGTAATCACTAAAGCCATCATCACTACCAAACTCATTGACGAATTAATCCCCGCACCAGAGAGAATCTCTGGAAATTTCTCAAATGTAAATAATTGACATAACAACAAGAATATAATTAATACTCCTAAGATTAGCTTGC
>CBDFCQ010000053.1:0-4338 GCA_965246075.1 uncultured Candidatus Saccharibacteria bacterium | reverse complement strand
CGCAGCACCTGATCGACCATATCCAGCCGAAAATCATGCAGCATGGAGATCTCATCAATCACCAGCACATCAGTCTTGGTAATCACCTCACGCCGCGTTTTTGACAGCCGATCAAAAAAGTTGTTCGCGAGATGATCACTAACACCAATACCGCTCCAACTGTGAATCGTATTGCCGCCCAAATGCGTCGCCGCCAAGCCCGTCGTCGCTGTTACCGACACCTTTTTACCCTGGTCACGCGCCTGTGCAATAAAAGTATTCAGCAGGTGCGTTTTGCCGGTACCAGCCGCGCCCGTCAGCAGCGCCGACCGACCACTCATCAAAATCGCCAGCGCCAATTCTTGATCCATAGTTAACCTCGCGGCGGTTCGCCCTCAGGCTCGCCCAGCAGTTTTTTCGACTTAATTTCGTAGCGCTTGCCGGTAATTTTACTCTCGATATAATCCTCATTGATCAAGTTCACGAACATGTCGAGGTCATTACCGTCCATAATGATAATCGCGCCATTATCATCGCTCATCAGCTCTAGTTGCATCTCGTCAGCATAGTCCAGCACCTGCTCCTGTTTGACCTCGCCGATCTCCAATTTTTGCAACTTATTGATGGTCTTTTTGCGCTCCTTGACCAGCGCGTTAAGATCCAGTCCTTCGGGAAAACTCAGCTTATATTGCTTTTCAATTTCCGCCACTTTCTTATCAGCAATCACCTGCTTCTTATACTCATAGCCAAACATCCGCTCGAACTTGCCTGGATTAAAAGCGAAAATATCCTGACTGATGATCAACACCTGGTTATCATCCGGCACCTTAAAGCCAACTTCCGCCTTAAACGCGCCGAACTTGCCGTCAGAAAACTCCCACGCCAGCGCGCTTTTCAGCGTCTGTCCCTGCTGAATTAGCTTCACCGTGTAAAAGACTTTTTCTGGATCGTTCGGATCGGTGAACCGCGCTATCAGCCCTTTCATTCGCTTAAACTCATGCTCGATTTCCGAAAATTCCACGATGTCATCACGCTCGTGCTCAATCAAATGAATTAAGGTCTCCGCTCGGCCGACCTTGGCGAGGTCTGTTCGTAGTAGCACGTTTTCTTCCGCTTCGCTCAGCTCATAATCCCGCACACCAAGCCCAGTACCCGCACCCAAATTAACTTGATTGATATAATCAAACAAAAATAACGGCCGGAGCTGCTGCTCGACATCGCCCTTCAAAGGCATAAAATACGGCATGTAATTTTTATTAAACAAGAACAACTCTATCTGTAAATCGTTCTTTTTCGCATCAGTCTGATTCGCCCACAAAAAAATATCAGTCGTTTCCCTCACTTCTTCCATTTTTCTAGTATAGCAATTTTTATCAGATGTCGCTAGCAGTTATTTAGCTAATCTCTCGCCTTCACGCGCCCGATTAGCCCATTCATCAGCCAATTCGTTTCCTTCATCGCCCTCATGACCGCGCACCCAACGCAAATCCGCTTGAGAATTCGAATATAGCTCGTACAATTCACGCACAATATCCAGATTTTTAATCTCGCCACCCTTCTTCGTCCAGCCGCGCTTTTCCCAGCCCGGAGCCCACTTGGTAACCACGTTAATCCAAAATTCACTATCAGAATAAATCACGCACGGCACGCCATTAGCATCCTTCAGTGCCGCAATTAGAGCCTTACCCTCCATGCGAATATTAGTAGTATCGCCGTCCTCTGACCCCAAAATATAAGGCTGAAGATCACGAATAACCGCAAACCCGCCTGGACCGGGATTTGGCGAAGCAGAACCATCAGTATAATACGTCGTCATTATCCCTATTATAACACTTACTGTACTCGCTTACGGTAGAGTATATTTGGCGCAAACATGACTGAATATACACCACGGATGATAGCCGTCAATGCAGTTTTACCCATTGCCCTTGAGATTGGGTTGCCCTTACCATATTTCATATGCTCCACGCGCTTGTGTAGCTTCTGCAGCCAACGCAACGAATCATTGCCGTTGTTCTTATACACTGCGTGGCTTGTAACGTCTGTTCTTGCTAATTTTCGGTCAAGGTCAGTCATGATCTGCACTTCTACTGGCAACCCCTCAGGACCAACGAGCGCCGAGGCCCTAGAGACACGGTAGGGCGTTTCTTCCTCCCTCAGTTCCTGATTTACGACTGCTTTATTTGCCGAGGACAAAGCACCATGAACCGTGTTGACGTATGTCGAGTCGCCTTGTACATAAATCGGCTGACTAACACCATCACCTGAACGTAACAGCAGATTGTCATTGGCAGTTATGGTGTCCACGAATGATGAAAATACCTTGGCAAGGTCTTCTGTCTGCGTTGCGTGAATTTCTGCAATCTCCTCATCCCGCATCTCATAGTGATGATTTCTATCAAACGTATCGTCACCCGCGTCGCAAATCACAAGAAAGGCAAACGCGTCCATGATATCATACCCCTCACCCTTCACCGACATTTTCTTTGCGGTTGAGCCGATGGATTTTTGTCGGAATAAAACTCGACGCGACATACCAGCTATAGGTATCATCAACTCAGCAAAACGGCAATTAACACCGCTATACACTTCATCTGATGTTTCATTAACGATCCAACTCACTTTTGGCTTTTCAGACAAGCCAAACATCTGCATCGCCAATTCTGCTGGGTCTTTTTCGGCATTCGTACGATACGCTTCAACGGCTTTGTCGATGATGTCTTCGCGCCCTTGCCCACGCAATCGATAGATGTTACAGGTGCTGGCCATTTCTGCGGCCATCGCGTCATAACCAATCGCTTCCAAAAATGGACAATAAAATGATTCTACTTCAAGAATATTGCGCAGCTGCTGTGAATCCTGCTTGGGTGGATTCTTGAGATTATCCATCATTTCTGCTGCTTTGATGACCAGAGATTCAATGTTCACCTCTCCTGCCAATTTTTCCAGAGCAGTACCGCGAATCTCCGGCATACCCATACGCCAACCAGCCACGTTCACCATGCCTTCATATGATGAATTCATGATTTGTTCTTTGTCGTGTGCACTTATCCCATTTGACTGATGTTTGATAGACTCTCGGTAATTACGAGCTTCCGTACCGATAACCACCTGGTCGTGCATATAGTCAATGACTGATTTGTCTGAGTCCTCAAGCTGAGCGATATATTCTTTCCAGCCTTCTTGCACACGGTCCGACAGTTTTGCTCTCTCATCAGTCTCGCGGTGTAACGTACGCCCAGGAATATCGTGCAACAACATAGCATCAGCCATCGCGCGACGCCTTTTAGGGTCAAGTGTCTTGCAAAATGTTGAAAGTATCTTCAAAGAGCGATACGCGTGATCAATCGCATCCCCCTTCTCTCTGTCAACATCCGCTTCGAGCACGCTAACAAGCTTCTGTGCTTTAGGGCTCGGATACCAACTCTCAGGAATATCATGTTTCAGCAGATCCAGATGCGCAGCATCCGTCTGCCTTTCCTGTGTTGAAGTCGACGCACTTGAATTTTGTTCGCGCATAACTTGTTTATTATAACACACAAAGCTTTAAAAATCAATAGTAAGCTTAGGCAAAATAAATCCGCATCAGCTCGCGCGCCACCCTGTCGGCGTCGTGTCGGATTAGGCTACGTTGAGCTGCCAGCGGGTCGCTGCCGGAATTTTTATTCACCCAAACAGTGTCGGCAATTAGCCGCTTGCCCGAGGCATAATAATGCTTCTTTTTCAACAAATCCTTATCCCACTCCACTAGATATTCACCATCATGAGCATATTTTTTAATCAAATCTTCCGGCGGACGATGATCGTTATATAACACATAGTCCATATTCACTCCTGAAAATCGCTCAATCTCATCTGCAAAATCTGCCACCGTAAAACCATCAGTCTGTGTTGGCTTAGTTACTAAATTACAAACATAGACCTTCTTCGCCTTCGTCTCCGCCAGCGCCCTAGTCACTCCGCGCACCAACAATGCTGGCGCCAAACTGCCATACAGCAGCCCTGGTGCAATAACCACCAAATCTGCGTCTAAAATCGCCTGACGCGCCCTTGGGTTGATGCCGGCTGGTGGCTTCAATTCCAGCCACGGACGCTCACCGCGCGGGATTTGCAATGACTCAGCCGCGTGCTGTCCGTTAACAATTGTGCCGTCTTTTAGCTTAATCGACATTGTCGTATCATCCAGAGTGATCGGATATACTCGCCCGTTAACGCCCAGAACTTCACTCGCCAGCTCCACTGCCTCGGCAAAACTCCCTGTCATCTTCTCCAGAGCTGCCATGAACAAATTACCAAATGCATGCCCCTTCATACTGCCTTCGTCAAATCGATAATTGAACAAGTCGCGAACCTTCGGCG
>CBDFCQ010000052.1:0-4352 GCA_965246075.1 uncultured Candidatus Saccharibacteria bacterium | reverse complement strand
AGATAACGTATCAAGTTGAAATTAACGGTGAGCGTGAGGTAAGTCGTAGGGAAATATCTAGTGAGATTATGCGGCAGCCAAAAAAGCAGGTTGAAACAATTGGCACTAAACCTAAAAATCCACTAACTAAAAGCAGGGGTGCGCAAATATTCACCGATTCTAAAGGCGTAGCACACCGCGAGACTTATTATGATTTACCGATGAATATTGTTGCTAACGCCTGCGGCGGCGGTGGCTACACGGTGCGGGCGGACGGTGCCAAGGTGGATAAGGATGGCTATATTTTGGTAGCGGCAAATTATGGTAATTATCCGCGCTGCTCAGTAGTAGAAACCAGCATGGGTCCTGGCAGGGTGTATGATACCGGCGGTTTTGCGGCGCGGCATCCGCATGGCTTTGATCTGGCGACAGACTGGACGAACGGAGATGGTCGCTAATGGCGGGTCCAAAGAAAGAGCTGGGGCAGCATTGGTTGCGAGATCCAGAGATACTGGCGGAGATTGCCGAGGCAGCGGAGCTGAGTAGCGATGATGTGGTTTTGGAGATTGGGCCGGGACTTGGCACATTAACCAGCCGGTTGTTGGCGCGAGCTCAGCGCGTAGTGGCGGTAGAATTTGACGGTGATTTGGCGCGCAAGTTACCAGGGCAATTTCCTGGTAAAAACCTGCAAGTGTTCAATGAAGATATTTTGCAGTTTGATCTGAACCAACTGCCGAAGGGCTATAAAGTAGTCGCCAACGTGCCATACTACATCACCAGTAAAATTGTTGAAAAGCTGATGACGGCGGAAAATAAGCCGAGTCTGGCGGTGTTGCTGGTGCAAAAAGAAGTCGCTGAGCGCATCGCAGCGGATCCTGGCGAAATGAGTATTTTGGCGGTTAGCGCGCAGCTGTTTGCCGAGGCAGAGCTAGACATTGAAGTACCGCGGCAATTCTTCACGCCGCCGCCAAAAGTTGATTCACAGGTGGTGGTATTGAGGACTCTCACCGAACCATTAGTCACCCCTGAGGACCAAAAAGATTTTTTCCGTGTTGTCAAAGCTGGTTTTTCTGCCAAGCGTAAAAAACTGCGTTCTAGTCTGAGCGGTGGACTGAGCGTCAGTAAAGCTAGCGCCGAACAGTTGTTAAAAAAGGCTGATATTTCACCTGATATCCGTGCCGAAGATTTGGCGATCGCAGATTGGCAGCGACTGCTCAAAGAATGGCGGGCGCGATGATTGTGGCAGATCGGCCGACGTGTTTTTCATCTGATCTATTGGTTGCGGTCTCGTCGAAAGATGACGGTACCATGCTCAATCGTATTCGCGGTCGCCACGTATCTGAGATACTGGAGAATCGGCGGCGGTTTTGTGATCAAATTGGTGTTAAGTATGACGACGTTGTCTATCACGTGATTTCATATGACCAAGGACAAACGTTTGATAGTATCGCCGAAGTTACTGAAGCTGACACGACCCGACATAACAACGAGGGGATTTTTGCTGATGCGCTATATACCGAAACGGCTGGCATCGGTTTATTTTTACCAGTGGCGGACTGTATCGCCACGGTTATATACGATTCAAAACGCCGCGCCCTCATGCTGGCGCATCTGGGTCGGCATTCGACGGTTGCGCAGTTAATGACAAGGGCGATCCAGTACTTTGTCGAGCGCGGTAGCCAGGTAAAAGATTTACAAATTTGGATGTCGCCAAGCATCACACAGAAAAATTATCGTATGGATTATTTTAATCATGCAAATGATACGAATTGGCAAAATTTCTGCCGTCAAACGGCTGACGGAATTTATCTAGACATGCAGGGGTTCAATCGTTCGTTGGCTATCCAGGCGGGCGTGCCTGGCTATAACATTTTCATTTCGCCAATTGATACGGCGGACAATCCAAATTATTTTTCGCACTCATCGGGCGATATTGGCGGTAGGTTTGTTGTCGTTGCGTGCATACGATATTGACCGTCGACAATTGTTTGTAATAAAAAGCAACTCAGTATTTTAAGACTGAGTTGCTTTTGTGATTAAAGGTTAATTAATCAATCAGATTTTCGTGCTTTAAATCCTTAACGGCGTTAGTAGCTTCTTCCTTGGTGAACTTCCACTGGTCGATAAGATTTTTTTCCAAATTACTTCTGCTATATTTTCCATTTTTCAGAATGTCTATAGCTCGTAGTCGTGCCCGCTCGGTGTAGTTGATATTGTATTCTGCTAGCACTTCCCGAACTTCTGATTCTATGAATTTTTCGAAGTGCGTTAGGTCATATATGATGTGATTTTTTGAATACAGTTTAGCCCATGCCCATGTGCTGTCGGCTAGAGAATTTCTATTTATCCAATTGCGTATATTGACCTTAAAATCATAGTTTAGGCGATCAACACCCCTTTCTGCCTCGTCTTTAGTGAAGTGGTCATCCTCTATCAGGTGGTTTATGATGTACGATCTTGAGATTTCGGACGGCTTATTAAGTCCTAGGAGTGTGTTTGCTACGTGCTGAGCATTTTTTACAAAATCTATCTTTACATACTTAAACGCATTGTCGATTTCTTCTTTTGTGAATCCTTTAGCTGCGAGGTATTTTTCGTAGTTGATTTTTGATGAGATGGTATACACGTGTTCTATATTCTGTAGGTTCTTTATAGCTTGATCTTTAAAGAATTTAGAAAAGTTGATTTCGCTGCTCAGCGCCGCAAAAGCCTTATCAACCTCTTCTTCTGAGAACATATAATAACTGTGGCTATTTTCGCTAACGTCACGGAGAGTGAGGCTGCGTGTCATTGAATATTTCGAGTGTCGAAATGTCGTGGGATTATTAGAGTTGTTCTGGTCGTCTACAATCTTTTTTATTGCCCTTTTCGCGTTATCTACAGCGTTGTATTCTGGGTAAATTATCTCGATTAATTGGAGTGCGGTATTGTATTCTCCTCTATTTCCGAAGGTAATACTATAAGCTTCTGCGTATTTTGAGTGGTCGGAATGGTATAGATTTAAATATTGGACGTTGAATCGGGTTTTAGCCTTCTCTGCCAATTCTCTCGAAAACCTTTTATCCCACTTTCCGTCGCCGCCAACTACGTAATTGTCTGGCGTGACAGTATTCTTTAACATGTAGCCATCATTGCCAAGGTAGTAGTCGCCAACCCATTGATTGGATAGCATGTGACCCTTAGTATCAAAGTAGTACCATTTGTCGCCAATCATTTTCCAGGTGTTTTCGGTCATGTGACCGCTAGTGTTAAAATAGTACCAATGTCCGTTTATATATTCCCATTTACTGTGAATGATATATCCACGTCCGTCAAAGTAGTACCATTTGCCATCTATTCGTCGCCAATTATTCTTTGGGTAACTTCCATTGGAATTTTTATACCACCATCCAACTGAATCCCTCTGCCAGCTTCCTCCGTTGGCGCTTGCTGTTGCTGGTGTGTAGGCGCCAACTATAGTAACGCTAATAGCCGCCACTATAAGTAAGTTTTTAATAAGTTTATTCATTACTCCTCCTAAGTATTATTGTATTTACCATTGTAGCATATTGTTTAATATGGTTATCCAGTGGAGATACTCTGTTTAATTTGCTATAATTTACCTATGACTAAACAACACGCCTACATTACTACCGCTATTCCTTATGTCAACGGTTTGCCACACATCGGGCATGCCATGGATTATATGTTGGCGGATGTATGGGCGCGATATCAGCGGCAAAATGGCCGTGAGGTGCGTTTTCAGACAGGGGTGGATGAACACGGCAATAAAATTGCCGCCAAGGCTGCCAGCAAAAATCAAACACCGCAGGCCTATGTCGATCAAATGCATGGCAATTTCCAGAACATGATCGCTGAGTTGAATATTTCAGCGACGGATTTTATCCGCACGACTGACCCGCATCACGTTGGCGCGGTGCAATACATTTGGCAGAAGCTTGCTGCGGCTGGCTATATCTACAAAGGCACCTACGAGGGTTGGTATTGCCAAGGTTGCGAGGCGTTCGTTACCGACAAGGAAGCAGCTGAGAATAATGGTGTCTGCCCTGATCACCAAGCGCAGTACCAGCGGCTGAGCGAAGAAAATTATTATTTTAAGACCAGCGCTTTTTCGGAGAATATTCGCCAGGCAATTGAGTCAAACAAGATGAAAATTGTGCCTGAATTTCGTAAAAAAGAGTTTTTGGAATTGATGAAAGATGGCTTGAAAGACGTGTCAATTTCGCGTCCGCGTAAAAACCTCAGCTGGGGCGTGCCAGTACCAGGCGATGATACGCAGGTGATGTATGTCTGGCTGGATGCACTGAGTAATTACATTACGGTCATCGGCTATCCTGACCGTCCAGAAGAGTGGCAGAGTTTTTGGCCAGCAA
>CBDFCQ010000051.1:0-4707 GCA_965246075.1 uncultured Candidatus Saccharibacteria bacterium | reverse complement strand
TAAAGAGGGTGAAATCATCTCGTTTGATGATGTAAAAATACCTAAATCACTGGCTCGTACTGCATGGGAAGATACTCTAAAATGCCTGTAGCCATCGATAAACAGTACAATCGAACGATTGATCATTTTCTCGCTGATACCTGGTGGTATGGTTTGACGGATAGAATTTCAATAGATGAGTTTTACAGGCTAGCACAGCAGCGTAAAGACGAGGGCTTTTCAGCTATTCAATTAGTAATGGGTATACCCCCTGAGGTTACTATCGATAGCCCTCAGTCTCATGGTGGTGGCAAGCCCGCCTTTTGTTTACAAGAATCGAATTTTATTATAAATCAAGACTATATAGCTGCCGCACTTGAAAAGATAGAAATACTAAACAAGTTGCATTTAAAACCAATAATATATGGTGGTTGGGGCCCGCAAATTGGTCAGATTGGTCGAAATAATATGATTGAGTGGTGGAAGAGAATAGTTAAAGTTACAGAAAAATTTGACCCAATTTATTGTCTAACCGGTGAAATTGATTTGCGGGTTCATGTTCAGTCTAGAGCTATAATGGAAAAAGTTCTTAATAAATTTAGCATTTCTTCAATAAAACAAAAAAGACAAATAGCAGAATGGTTGCGAGTGTATAAAGAAGTTAAAAAGACAACTAGACTACCAGTAATTTGTCATACTACACCTAATACGGATAGCTGGGCTGTTAGTCGAGACTTTTCTGCTATTACTGTACAGACCGGACACTCGGAGGCTTCTAGAAATAAACTATGGATGCTACCTATGGAATATAGGTCCAACGAAAAGCCATTTATTAATTTGGAACCTTGGTATGAGGGTATTAATAATTCGTTTTTTGAAAGTGATCAAATATTTGCTTTTTGGACAAGCGTGCTATCGGGTGCTAGTGCATATTGTTATGGTAGTCATGGTATTTGGAATGTTGGTGATGGAAATTTCTTGGCTCACTGGGGTCGGCGTACTTTCCGAGAAGCTAAAAAATCTACAATTCCATTAAAAATAGGAAAATCAAATAAATTGTTTTTATTCGCTAAGGGTTTTCTAGAAGGGGACATAAATAGTAAGGTCAGTATCGTTGGAGATAATCTTTCCATTCAAATGATTGACAAGAGAAATCGTAAGATAACTTATGTATCTAGGGGTTATTTGGATTTTGTTGCTAAAGATTTAATATATGACCCAAGTTAATGTAATTTTATTAAAGGAAACATGCCAGATGAGGTGGCTATATTATCTGGTTTTACTGATATAGAGAATAAGCTTTTGAGGCAATCTATTAATGCTGTTAAATAGGCTAGCTTTAGTTTATTTAACGAGGTATTCACTTAAATCATCTACCCAATCACGACTAATGAACCCAGTAGAATGCAATTTGTCAAGGCTCATGTCACTACCGAGTGGACGTGGTGCGATTCCATCTTTGCCAGCAAAATATTCAGCTGTCGTCGTGTTGGTAACAGTCAGGTCGTCGCGGCCCGCCAGCTTAAATATTCGTCTGGTAATGTCCGCCCAGCTTTCCAGTGGTCCGTCGTTGGTGGCGTTGTATGTGCCGAACGGCGCTTGAGTTGATAACAGGTGGTCAATAATTCTCACCAATTCACTAGTAAAGGTTAATCGGCCAATTTGGTCATGAACAACAGTTGGTGAAATATTTTTTTCCGCCAATCCCAACATGGTGCGAACGAAGTTTTTACCTTCACCAATTACCCAAGTGGTGCGCAGTAAATAAAACTTATCCAGCTGCTCAACGAGTAGATCTCCAGCCGCCTTTGATGCGCCATAAACACTAAGTGGGCTGAAGTCCTCATTTTCAGAATGAGGTTCTTTCGTCCCGTCAAATACGTAATCACTAGAAATATGCACTAAAGTCATATTGTGAGCGCGGCAAACTCGGGTTAGGTTTGCAACTGCTGAGGCGTTAACCTTCCAGGCTGCTACGCGACCCTCTGGTGTTTCCGCGCCGTCAACATTAGTAAAGGCTGCTGCGTTTAAAACGATTGATATTCCTGACCAATCAAATGACTCAACTGATTGGCGGTCAGTAATATCCATCTCGTCTATATCGGCGAACTGTGCTTCTGGATATTGTTGACGAAGTGCCCGCCCTAGTTGACCATTTGCTCCGACGATAAAAATGTTATTTGAATTCATATTAAACCTCCATTGGGATTACGTTTGTAAGTAGCGGGTGAGCGGCGTCCTTTTCAGAAATAATCGCTTGATCCTGGCTGATCGGCCAGTCGATACCAAGTGCTGGGTCAAACAGATTGACAAAGGTGTACTTGGCGTCTGGCGACCAGTGCGCGTCGACCAGGTAGGTGTAGGCAATGTTGTCGTCAAGCGCTTGATAACCATTGGCGACGCCTTTAGGCACGAAAATTGCTGTGCCAGGATTGATTTCGTGGGTAAAAACTTGGCCGAAGCTGTCGCCTTTGCGCAGATCGCACCAGGCGCCGAATACGCGGCCGTTGGCAGTGGAGATGAATTTATTCCACGGCTCAGCGTGCAAGCCGCGGGTGGCGCCGGCTTTGTCATTGAAACTGATGTTATTTTGCACGATGTCAAATGACGGCAGACCCAGTGCTTCCATTTTTTCTTTCTGGTAATTTTCTTTGAACCAGCCGCGATTGTCGCCATGGACTGGTAATTTGACGACGAATAGCCCAGGGATGGGTGATTCGGTGACGGTTAGTTTGTTGTAGTCATTTGGATCAAACATAATTATTGTCCTTGTTTTGCATACGCCGCTTCGACGGCGTTTTTTTGTGCTTTCCACCAATCTTCGTTGGTGCGGTACCAATCAATGGTTTGCATTAGGCCGTCATGCATACCTGTTTGGTTATCAGTATATTGTGGCTGCCAACCCAGTTTGCGGCGCAGCTTGCTGGAGTCCATGGCGTAGCGCATGTCGTGGCCAGGGCGGTCATTGACGTGCTCATACCAATCCTTGCCTTTGCCCATAAGCTCGCAAATTAGTTCAATCACCATCTTGTTGTTGACGTGGTCGTTGTCGGCGCCGATGATGTAGGTTTCACCCAGCTCGCCTTTTTCCAAGATGAGGTGAACTGCCGAGTTGTGGTCATCAACGTGAATCCAGTCGCGGACTTGCTCACCAGTGCCGTACAGCTTGGGCTTGATATCGCTCAAAATGTTAGTAATTTGGCGTGGAATAAACTTTTCGATGTGTTGGTATGGACCGTAATTGTTTGAACAATTGGAAATCGTCGCTTTAATGCCGAAGCTGCGAATCCAGGCGCGTACTAGCATGTCGCTGGAAGCTTTGGTGCTGGAGTAGGGGCTGGATGGATTGTATGGCGTGTCTTCGGTGAAGCGGTTTGGATCGTCGAGTTCTAAGTCGCCAAACACTTCGTCGGTCGAGATATGATGGAGACGCTTGCCGTGCTTGCGGACAGCCTCAAGAATGGTGTAGGTACCGATGATATTGGTTTCGACAAAAGGCCACGGATTGCGCAGGGAATTGTCGTTGTGGCTTTCGGCGGCGAAATGTACCACAATGTCGGTTTCAGCGACTAGTTTGTCCATCAACTCGGCATTACAAATGTCGCCTTCTACAAAAGTAATCTGGTCAGCCACTGGCTGTAAATTGGCAGTATTACCCGCATAGGTGAGCTTGTCGATAACAGTGATGTCATATTCTGGCTTGTGTTTGACGGTATAATGCACAAAATTCGAGCCAATGAATCCCGCGCCTCCCGTGACTAGCATCTTTGTCATAATTATAGTATATCAGGTATAATATAGAAGTTATAGAGGAGGATACATGAAAATTATAATTGTTAGCGGCTATTTTAATCCATTGCACGGTGGGCATTTGGATATGATTGAAGCGGCGGCAAAAATGGGTGATTATTTGATTGTGGTTGTTAATAACGACAAACAGCAATTGCTTAAAAAAGGAAAAATCATTCTCAATGAGGAAAATCGGCTTCGATTAATGCGAGCATTAAAAGGTGTTAATCAAGTAATGCTGTCTATTGACGAAGAGCCGCCAGTAACGGAGACGCTGGAAATGATTGCTCGACAGTATCCAGGTTGCCAATTGGTATTTGCTAATGGCGGTGATCGATCGGCGCCAGAGGTTGTACCAGAGCGTGATGTTTGTGAAAAATACAACATCGAAATGGTATATGGAGTTGGCGGTACAAATAAAGCAGATTCGTCTACGCGTATAAATCAGGCCACTGGTCAAGAAAGCTAGTTTTTATTCTGGCTACCGTATTGTTCATAAACCGCCAGCGTCTGCTCGGCCATCCGCTGCCACGAGAAAGTTTTGACGTGCTGCTTGCCTTTTTTAATCAATTCTCGACGTAGCTTTTCGTTAGACAGAAGATCATCAATAGCGCGTGCTATATCCTTGACATCATACGGATCAAAATAGTGAGCGGCATCGCCGTGCGTTTCTGGCAGGCAAGTAGCGGTACTTGAAGCAACTGGCGCACCATGGAGCATGGCCTCAAGGCCTGGCAAACCAAAACCTTCACTTAGTGACGGGAAGCAATAAACAGCCGTATTTTCGTACATCCAGCGTAATTGCTCATCTGATATAAAATCAGTAAAAATGACGTTTTTAATATTATGTTCGTTAACGTAAGCTTCGTGTCGAGCGTAATTGCTATCCTTCTTGCCAGCCAAGGCTAATGTCAGTTCTGGGTGCTTTTTTTGTAATAA
>CBDFCQ010000050.1:0-4731 GCA_965246075.1 uncultured Candidatus Saccharibacteria bacterium | reverse complement strand
ATCAAACTCTGTCTATTATAACATCTCTCATTGTCAATTTCATCATAATACCACCACCAATTTGCCAGCACGAACCAGGTTTTCCGGTTTTTATAGCAATTAACGTTCGCTCCAACTGAGAACCCAGTAACGAGATATCGTAATGTCGTAAAATATAATAGTATATTAATTCTTGTGCGACATTATCATCAATCATCATCAAAAAATATCGACTATTTACAGCCTCATCAAACGCCTCTAGCTCCTGCTCAATCTCTATTCTCAATTTTCTCTGCTGTCGCCAAACCTCATACACGCCAGCCTTTTGATATTCATCAAGTTCACAATTTATCCGACGCCTAAATCTATTCCTTTGATATACATCGCTTTGATTTGTTTCATCTTCACACCATTCCAACTTTTGGCGGATTGCATATTCATAAATTCTCTGCTTCGTCCATCCATTCAGCGGCCTAGCAATCTCGCTATCACTCATGCCAGCCAGTCCGCGCCACCTGGAACCACGAGTTAAGTTCATGGCCACAGTCTCAATAATATCTTCTCGATGATGCGCCGTCACTATCATTCCATCAAAATCCGCCGCCACGCCGCGCAAAAATTCATAACGCCTTTGTCGCGCCAATTCTTCGCTAGCGCCAGAACCCAACTTCTCGCGCCGACAAACAAATTGAATCTTATATTTGTCAGCTAAAGCCTCAACAAACCTAGCATCACTTGCCGAATCCTCACGGATACCATGATCAAAATGAGCGACCACCAGATCTTTTTCTATCCGTGACATTAAATCCAGTAATACTACCGAATCAATCCCACCACTGACTGCGACAATATATCTCACCCATCTATTATCTCACAAAATACTTATACCCAAAACGTATTTGGCAAAATCTGTACTATCTGTTACAATCAATGAGTCGTGGCACCGTAGCTCAGCTGGTTAGAGCGCAGGACTCATAAGCCTGAGGTCGGTGGTTCGGGTCCACCCGGTGCTACCAGAAATTATTTATTCTCCTCGTCAACTGGCGAGGAATTTTATATGACTAGATTAACTCTAATTCATCAGATTGGACGCCATCTAGGGCAGCCAACTGTCGCGACACAAAACTATCCAGCTCCCACGAATTGCGCTGTCGATCCCAAGTTGCCAATTCCTTTTTTCGAGTTACCTCTAAAAATTCAGACAATTCGCTGATATTTATTTCCATGATGTTTTTCCTTTTTGTGTTAATTATTTAACTGTCCTTATACTATCATAAATTTGACAAAAAAGCAATACCTTTTTGGCCTATTATTTACCTTTTTATTCCGCTTGTGCTACACTAGTGGGGAAGGATTTATACACAAACATGACCCCCGTAACAATCTCATCACTAGCCATCATAGTTTTTGCGGCAATTATCCACGCCAGTTTCCAGCTAAGCGTCAGTGTATTGACATTACTAAGCGGTCATTCGATTGGCAAAAAAACCGCTCAACGAAAAATCTTTCGCATGAGTAATAGTTTTGTGATTGGCGTATTAACCACTACTCTGCTACTAATTAGCTCGGTTTCTTACTTTTTATCTCTGTTAATCCATCATGTCACCAGTGCCGAGCAGCTCGTTGCTGCAATTGTTTCTGGGATGATGTTTGGGTTAGGTATCGCCATCTGGGCATTTTATTATCGCCGCCAGCCTGGCACCTCATTATGGATTCCGCGCGGCTTTGCTGATTATCTAAATAAACGCACCAAAAAGACTAAAAACTCTGTTGAAAGTTTTGCTCTAGGCCTAACCAGTGTAATTGCAGAAATTATCTTCATCATTGCACCAATTGTTACTGCTAGTCTAGCCATAATCACCCTGCCGAATCCATTACTACAAGTTGCCGGCGTCGTCACTTATATCATCATATCAATACTACCCCTGCTAATTATCATTGTGCTAGTCGGCGGTGGTCACAATATTTCTAGTCTGCAAAAATGGCGAGAAAATCATAAACGATTTATACAATTTGCAAGCGGCGGAAGCTTACTTATCCTAGCCGCCTTTATGTTTGTCGATCGCGTTATCGGCGTAATCAGCTACGGAGGTAGCCTATGGTAAGATCCGAGCAAATTTATGTTACAAAACAAGGGAAGCGACCACCAGAAGAATTTAGCCCCGATAAGCTACATAATTCTATATTTGCTACCTGCCTGAGCGTTCGCACGCCAGAAGGACAGGCCCAGGACATTGCAAAAACCGTCACTTTAGGTGTTATGAATTGGTGTGAAACTCGCCCAGAAATAACTTCTGCCGACATTCGACGACAAGCTCAGCGTATTATGAAAGACCTACATCCCGACGCAGCTTATTTATATAAGAATTATAAAACTATAATTTAGGAGATTTAATGTCACAAAAACCGACATTTGACTATGACTATATCGTAATTGGTAGCGGCGCTGGCGGTTCGCCAGCAGCCAGTATATTGGCTAGTGCTGGCAAAAAAGTTGCTGTTGTAGAAAAATCAACATTTGGCGGGGAATCGCCAAATTGGGGAGACGTACCGACCGGATTTATGTCCTACACCATCAACACTTATCAGATTGCCAAAAATGCCGCTAAATTTGGACTACGCACTAACTCCGTCGGCTATAACTACCCCTCCCTGCTCTCCTGGAAAGACGTCGTCACCAGAAGAACTGGTGCCGGCGGAAACCGTCGCTACTATGAGAAACAAGACATTAGCGTGTTTACAGGAAACGCTCACTTCTTAAGCCCAAACGAAATTGCCGTAAATCGCAGACACTTATCGGCCCGCAAATTCCTTATTGCCACTGGCTCTGATTGGCAAATTCCAAAAATTCCTGGATTAGAAAACACTACATACCACACCCCAAAAACTATCTTCAATCTAAAGCGACTACCAAAGACCATATTTGTTATAGGGTCGAGCACTACAGCCCTGGAGCTGGCTCATATATTCTCAGTTTTAGGCACTAAAGTTTATATAGCAGAAGAGTCATCACGAATCTTGCCGAATTTTGACGAGGAAGTTAGCAGCCTCCTAACTAACGACGCAAAGAAAAACCGCAATATATCCGTCCTGACCTACACCAAAGTTATTTCAATCCAAAAATCTTCAATACAAAAACGCATTACTTTCCTACAGGGTCAAGTTGAAAAATCAGTACGTGTCGATGAAATTTTAATTGCCGACCAACAAATACCTGCGACAGACTTGGGATTAGAAAATGCTGGCGTAAAATACACAAGAAAAGGTGTTTCTGTCGACTCTTCCCTACGAACCTCTGCGCGACATATTTTTGCTACCGGAAGTGTCGTGGATACTACCATCCAAACCCACGAGGTCTTGAGTCAAAGTCGTATAGCTGCTCATAATTTACTACACAACAATAGGATAAAGTTGGATAATTCACCACGGTTACAAGTAGCCTTTACGCAGCCAGAAATTGCCCAAGTAGGTATGAATGAAAATGATTGCCGAAAGAAAGGCATAAAAGTGAAAATGGCGATTGTCCCACTGACAGCCACAGTGCGCAGCAATATTACCGACCAGCGGACAGGATTTGTGAAGCTAATTATTAATCAAAGAAGAGTAATTATTGGGGCAACAATCGTTGGACCACACGCCAGCGACATGATAGCTGAACTCTCTCTAGCAATTAGACATAAAATCACCAGTGATGAACTGGCTTACACACCGCACTGTTTCACCTCCTGGTCAGAAGCTGTACGAATTGCCGCTGGAAAACTTCTCTAATTACCTCTGATGCGCTATAATAAGCTCTACGGGGGCGTAGCTCAGGGGTTAGAGCAGTCGGCTCATAACCGATTGGTCGCTGGTTCGATCCCAGCCGCCCCCACCACAGACTGAACTTGAAATTGATAATCATAAGATGAATATTTTTATTATTCCTGCTACAATATTATGTGGTAGCTATTAAATTTGTAAAATGAACAAACTAAAACTCAAACGATTAATCTACAGAGTACAGCACGATTATTTAACTTTAAATAATATTGTTATTGTTGTGGCTGTTTTAATTGCCATGAGCTGGGCCTGGGGCTCCATTGAATCAATGCAAAAAAATTACGAGTTGCAGCGCACTATTGAGAATAAACGCCAGCAAGTAGAGATCGAGAAGCTACAAGTTTCCCTTCTGGAATATGAGTCAAAATACTACCAAAGTGAAGAGTATCAAGAACTAACCCTCAGGCAACGAACTGGCAAAGGTCTACCCGGTGAGAAGCAGCTAATCACCCAGTCATTCGAAGATACGGCTGCTGCAGAAAAACCCACACCAAACACTGTAAGAACCGACAGCAATTTCCAACAATGGATGAACTTTTTGTTTGGCGGGAATAGCCGCAGACGCTAACTTGTTGCAATTATTACGCCAACCTGATATTATAACTAGGTATCGCGGGGTAGAGCAGCCTGGTAGCTCGTTTGGCTCATAACCAAAAGGTCGTAGGTTCAAATCCTACCCCCGCCACCAAGAAAAATCCCTCTTCTTTCGGAAGGGGGCTTTTTCTTTAGTATCTACTACTATCGCTAGCATACCGCCCACCACGACTACCAACTCTTACGTGTGAACATTTTTTACCCGGTTCTATATACCTACAACAATCACCACAGAAAAATGCCTGTACAGACTTTTCGCCAACTTCTATAGGTGAAGGTGTCCTCTTGATAAGATCCCCAACCTCTTTTGGATCATCAACAGAGAGGCCCATTTTTCGC
>CBDFCQ010000049.1:0-4993 GCA_965246075.1 uncultured Candidatus Saccharibacteria bacterium | reverse complement strand
AGAATTCTTGGAGAAATATCGTAAGCGCGCATTTTATGGCGACGGCTTTATCTTAAACATTGAAGAACTAGCTTCTGTCTTTCACCTACCACACACCAACGTTGAAACGCCAAACATTGTCTGGGCTAGTGCCAAAACCGCTGAACCACCGTCCAAACTACCAGTCTTAACCGGCAACGACGCCAATGACGACCAAATCTCTGCCTTTGGAGTCACTAACTTCCGCGGCATTAGTCATCAATTTGGTATGCTACGCTACGACCGCTCACGCCACGTTTACATTATCGGGCAAACTGGCGCCGGAAAAAGCGGCCTACTGGAATTATTCGCCCTCAGCGATATTTTCCATAATCAAGGTTATGCCATCATTGACCCACACGGTGATTTCGCTATCAATAACATGAAGTTCATACCAGGATCACGGCTGAATGACGTCATCTATTTCAACCCAGCCGACACCGCTTACCCCTTAGGGTTCAATCCGCTAGAAGTCACTAATCCCAACCAAAAAACCAATATTTCATCAGAGGTCATTGGCGTTCTGAAGCGCATGTTCGGCGATTCGTGGGGGCCGCGGCTAGAGTACATTTTACGCTATACTATTCTGGCGCTACTTGACCGACCAGAAACCACCATGCTTGATATTACTCGCATGCTAACAGATAAAGAATTCCGCAAAGAAACACTGGGCTATTGCCGCGACACTGTGGTTTTACAGTTCTGGAATGTCGAATTTGCCAGCTGGAACGATAAATTTGTCGCTGAAGCAATCGCACCGGTGCTGAATAAAGTTGGCGCCTTTACCGCCAACCCAATCATCCGCAACATCATTGGTCAACCCAAATCCACCTTCAATATCCGCCAGATCATGGACGAAGGCAAAATCCTCATCGTTAATTTATCGAAGGGCTTAATTGGCGAAGATAATGCCGCTATTCTGGGATCCTTCTTAGTGACCAAAATTCAGCTCGCTGCCATGTCGCGCTCAGATATTCCTGACGTTCGCGATCGTCGTCCGTTCTATCTTTATGTCGACGAGTTTCAGAATTTCGCCACTGATTCATTTGCCACCATCTTATCCGAAGCTCGCAAATACGGTCTTAATCTGACTGTCGCCAATCAGTATATCTCCCAAATGAGCGAAACCGTTCGTGACGCCGTTTTTGGTAATGTTGGCACCATGATTTCTTTCCGCGTTTCTGCCGATGACGCACCGATCCTAGCTAAACAGTTTGAGCCGAACTTTGAATCAATTGACCTACTACAGATGCACAATCGTAATTTTGTTATCAATATGGTGATCGGCGGCGAAAAAACTCCCGCATTTTCAGCGCGCAGTCTGGAGCTTCCACCATCTCAGGCGGACAATACGCCACATATCATCGAACATTCAAGGCGTATGTACTCAAAGAGCAGGGAGGACGTTGAGAGAGAAATTAGCGACATTATCATGCCAAACAGAAATCAGAAGAAGCAGGCCGCCCCACAGCCTAATCCGCAGACCAATAGTCAACCAAATAAAACACAACCTTCTACAGATAGCGGAGAGGTTGTCTTGCAAATTCGTGGCAATAGTGAATTAGACAAACCTAATTCCTCGCCAGAAGTTGCAACCACACCCGAATCAACCGCGACCACCACGCCAAAAAGACGACGCCGACGACGAAAAAAGAGTACCACTCAATAAATTATTGAACTCTAGTTATAATAACGCCACTGGCGCATATCAGCATTATAAACATCAGTTATCCGCGGAGAAATCAGCGTAGAGACGGGACCCGACGGAACTGAAACCGCATTATTTTTAGTTAAAAAAGTAAGTAGCTTCTGATTTTGATAACGCAATCCTTTTGGTAAAGGCTGATTCATCACAGCATCAGCATTTGGCGCCGATAGCACAAAACCCCACTCGCCAAATGACGGCACATTAACCGAGAACGCCACTATGTGTCGCCCCGGATGAGCGGATTTCATGGTATTTGCCACCATATAAAAAGCCTGCGGAGAAAAAAACGAAGAAGTTGCTTGCGTTACCATTACGCCATGCTCTGTTAAAATATTGCCGACTTGACGGTACAGTTGCTCGGAATAGAGCTTAGCTAGCCGCTCATTCGAGGGGTCAACCAAATCAATCAACACAACATCATATTTATCCTGCGTCGAAAAAGCAAATTGAAAAGCATCTTGATTAACAATATTAACGCGAGAATCATGAAGTGAACGCTGATTAATGTCAGTTAGCAGGTGATTAGTCTTTGCTAAATTAGTCATTGATTCGTCAATATCAACCAGAGCAACATGCTCGACGCTCGAGTATTTCAACACATCACGCGTTAACAAACCATCACCACCGCCCATAATCAGCACTCGCTTTGGACTGGCGACCGAGGACAAGGCAGAGGCAGACAGGGTCTCATGGTAGCGCGCCTCATCCAGACTAGAAAATTGTAGATTATGGTTTAAAAATAGCCTGGTATCTTTCTTATACCTGGTTAATACAATCTTCTGATATGGCGTTTGTTGCTGAAACATTACCGGATCTTTATAGGTCCGCTTATCAATTGCGTTTTCAATCTCTGTCGCATAAACAAACAGTCCAGACAAAACTATTGTTGCTACAATACTAACTATCATCACAACCCTAGAAGCTTTCATCTGCCTTAAAATCAATACGGCCACAGCGATATTCAACGCCGCTACCAGATAAGCACTGCGCATCAAACCGAGGTGAGGCAACATAATCAGAGGAAATAATAAGGACGCCACTAACGCACCAAAATAATCAAGCGCCAAAATCTTACTAAACAACTTCACTGATGATTTGCGACCAAATTTCTGAAACATCTTCACCAGAAGTGGAATTTCCAGACCAATACAGATGCCTATCGCTAGGCTGATGATTGCAAAAATAACCCAGTGCAGTCGCGTAAAAACAAATCCCGTATACACCAAAAGCACCGAATTACCACCAATTAGCCCCAGGACGATCTCATTAGTCGCAAAACTGGTCGCTGGATGTATTTTAATGTAATTAACCAGCAGCGAACCAATGCCCATTCCAAATAAGGTTACGCCAGTCGCCAAACTAAAGCTTAAGATTGAATCTCCGACCAAGTAAGACGCGGCCGCGCCTAAGATCAATTCATAGATAATGCCGCCAATCGCCACTAATATTGCCGCCGCAAATAAAGCCACTTGCTCACGTTTATGCATTTCAAATCGCGGCACTAGAATATCCTACTTTCCAAATCCGCCACTACTGCCGCTATAAACACCACGCGCTCCGCCACTGTGCCCATCGCTGGAGCTATTATCCAAAAATGTAAATATAACAGCAGCAGCAATAAACACTATAAATATAATCATCCACCAATTAATCGGCGTAATTGTCCTGCCGAATATTCGCTTTTGCTCTTTAGAGTCTAGCTTCACTTTACGATAAGCATCATACTCACGATTATTATACTTCTCAATAGTAATTAGCTGGCGCCCCTTCGGCGCTTTACTGTCCCGCAGCGTGGCGTAGGCCATCATTTCTTTTGGAAAAACTTGATAGGTATTTTTACCTTTAATATTCACAATTTCGCCCACGCCAACTTCATCAACAACTACAACATGATCCGTTCCATCCTGCTCGGAAAGAGTAAAAGATTGGCCTTTTTTTAGCTGCTGCGGATCAATTGACCTAGTAAACCGAATTGGCTCATATAAAGATACAACCTCGTCACTGTGGTCATACTCAACCCAAGTATCATAATCAGCTAGGCCAGTAATCTCCCATTCTTCCCAGTAGTAAAAGCGTTTATCTTTCTCGCTCCACTCACGAAATAGCAGACAACCAACCACTCGTAGATTTGTCTTCTTTCCAGTCAAAATCTGATTAATCTTCAGGCGTGCTTTAGTGCGTTTCATCATTATAAATCTACCTTTTTCATGGTTATTTCTTCGGTTGCTAGTTCCTGACCGACTAATTCTTGTATTTGTTGAATAGTGACATCATTCAAGGGTTTACAAGTAGTCATTGATATATAGGCAATGTCACTTTCCGGCCATGTGTGAACTGCAATATGCGATTCAGACAAAAGCAGGGCAGAGCTAACCCCCTGCGGCGAGAACTTATGAGTTACCGATTCTAAGACATGCAAACCAGCCGCCTCAGCAATCTCACGCATTAGTTTCTGCAACCCATCTGCATCATCAAGCAGGGCAGAGTTAGATCCGCTCACCTTAACGGCGATAGATTGTATCCCAGATGTGTTCATATTAGTAATTATAGCACTATTTAACCAGACACTTGCGCAATCATAATAAGTGCGCTAAACTACAATTACAGTCCCTTAAGTAAGGATTGTACCAATATCTAAATTGTTCTAGGTTTCTATAATAATCTGGCGGTAAAAATCCGCTGTAAAGTATGTGAAATACTGGAGCAAAGCTCTAATCCGCTCACTTGTTGGGCGGATTATCTTTTTATGTGGTAAAAAACTTATGCTTTCAATTACCACTCTTTGGTTATATAATTATGCCAAAAGACATCACAAAAAAGGACTTCTTTATGGCAGAAAAATCTTCATATTTACCGAAAAAATACTCACTAGGTCTAGATATCGGTACCTCGTCAGTCGGCTGGGCAGTATTAGACCTAGATAAGGAACGCATTCACGATCTGGGGGTGAGGATATTTAGCGGGCAGATTGAAAATAAAAAACGACGACAATTTTCCAGTGCTCAACGTATGAATAAGCGAAAAAAGCAACGCTTAAAGCATTTAAAGACTGTCTTTATAAATAATGGACTGTTAAGCTCAGATGAAATAAACTTAGCCCTTAAGGATCAAGAGATCACAGAAAACATTTATTCGCTACGTGCGAAAGCTGCTACTCAGCAAATTTCACATAGAGAGCTGTTCAGAGTACTGTATTTGATTGCTAAAAAACGCGGCTTCAAGAGTAATCGTAAATCAGATCCAAACGATAGCGATTCTTCAGATACT
>CBDFCQ010000048.1:0-5166 GCA_965246075.1 uncultured Candidatus Saccharibacteria bacterium | reverse complement strand
TATATTTGGTAACAACCTCCAGTAGTCCCGCCGCCATTAAAGCTGGAATACCCAAGAAAAAGCTTAATTTCGTAACCGAAACACGGTCAAAGCCGCGGAACAAACCAACAGAAATTGTCGCGCCAGAACGGCTTATCCCAGGAATCAACGACAGACATTGCCCCACACCAATCGCCAGCGTATCTTTCCAGCTGGTCTCCGTTTCATCACGCCTGTTTTTTACCGCCCGATTGTCCGCCAGCCACATCACCAAACTCCAGCCGACCAGCCCAATCGCCACGAACCATAAACTCCGAAGTACCGTCTCGACTTCGTGCTTGAAAAGAAGACCAACGACAGCGATAGGAATTGAGCCAATGATAATCGCCCAGCCATATTTATAATCAAACTTCCGGCGCGCTCGCTTCCACCACAGGCCGCACCACCAAGCTTGCAGAATGCGCCAAATATCGCTCCAGAAATAAATTACCGCCGCCAGAATTGCGCCAATTTGAATCACCGCCGTAAACGCCACCACGCTCGGATCGTCGATCTTCATCCCCATCAGCTTCTCAGCAATCGTCAAATGTCCGGTTGAAGAAATCGGCAAGAATTCCGTAATTCCTTCAATCACGCCAAGAATAATTGCTTGCCACCAAGCCACGCTTAAAAATTACCTTTCATCTTTCAAGTGTAGCATTAGCGGTAAAATCATTCAAATTAATTCTTATCTTAAGAGTCAGAGTGATCTACATTATCAGCGCCATAATAAGCTGGACTATCCACATTTACGCCAGCAGGCGCATAAATCTTAAGCCCAATTGGCGTATAGAACAGTTGACAGCCGCTAAAAAATATCGTTCGCGGACATTTTCCAGCAATAGACACTATCAATCGATCGCCCTCGCGTCGTACATTGACGTCCGGCTTCTTCATGTTCGGTAATTCTATGTACTCGGCCTCGATTTTCAGCTTATCAGCGTTGGTTCGTTTTACACTTCCCATTGCGCCGTTGATGGAAATTGTTTTTACATTATCTGCATCTGGAATTTCAACATTCATTCTCTTTGTCAGGTACTGCGATTCATATATAAATTCTGAGCTAGCTTTCATGCCAAATACGATTGAGCTGGCCATACCCATAGATATAACGACGGTAGCAATAATCATCGAGAGTGCAGACACGCGACTCATCGTCCAAGTAAAAACGCTACGCGACAACATCATACCCAAAACCGCCGCTGAAATGCCACAAATAACTAGTGAAATCCATAGACCCCAAGCCCATATTTGTGCATTTAATCCACTTAGTAGATCAATTACAGATAGTCCAACTGCGCCACCTACAATCAGCCCAATCACTACTCCAAGAGTCATCAGGAAAATTATAATTCCGGCAGAATAGCGAAGAATCTTAGAAACCAAATCCCTACTCCCATTAGCTATTACTGAGCCACCATCAACAGCTGCTTTTTTAAGAGCCGCCAGAGTTACTGGCTTGCCGTGCATTCTTAATTTATCTGACGCCGTACTCGCCGGAGGCATCGATAGCCACATCACCACGTAAATTAATACAGCCGTACCAAAAGTTGCGAACGACGAGACAATTGCAATTAGCCGTACCCATAGCGGATTGATGTTAAAATATGCCGCCACGCCGGCACACACGCCACCAATAATAGCGTTATCAGTATCACGCATTAGTTGCTTTTCTGGCTTTGACTCTGAACCATCACCATCCAGATCATCATCTACTGGGCCATCACCATCAGCAAAATCACGCGACTCACCCATTTGCTTTTGAATTGCTAAAACATCGTCAACACTAATGACTCCTTCCTTCATTACGCCGCGCTCTGCCAAAATCTCAACCATCCGTGCCTCGATTTCTCTCATAGCTTCCGGCTCAGCGTGCATATTTTTTTGAATTGAATTAAGATATTTTTCTAGCGAACTTTTAGCTTCAATTTCTATACTAAAAGCCGTTTTTGCTAGATGAATTCTAGTTATTTCTTTCATTAATTCACACCTTTCTCAAGATCCTTAAGCGAACTATTCAACATTTTTATGCGATGCTTCAACTCATCAACTAGCTGAAACCCGCTATCTGTTAGTGAGTAATATTTTCTGGGCGGCCCCTGCTCACTTTCCCGCCATTCATGCAGTAAATACCCATACTTCTGCAGTCTGTTTAGCAGCGGATAAATTGTGCCCTCAACAACCATTAACTCTGAATCACTTAATCGCCTAACAATGTCACCAGCATACTGCTCCTGCTTCGAGCAGGAAAGCAGCACGCAGTACACCAAAAAACCTTTACGCAGCTGGATGGTTAGGCTTTCAGCATAATCACTGGGATTCATACCTTTCCTCTTGTGGAATATTAGCACCTTCAATTTGTCCGTCTTTTATACGGATTTGGTAATCGCATTTTTTAGCCAAATCATCATCATGAGTCACCACTATCAACGTCGCACCTTTTTGTTTGTTATAGTTAAACAGTAGCTCTTCTATCTTAGCACCGGTTTCGCTGTCTAGATTACCCGTTGGCTCATCAGCGAAGATAATTTGTGGATCGCCAACAATAGCCCTGGCAATCGCCAAACGCTGCTTTTGACCACCAGACAAATCTTTGGCGCGGCTTTTACGCTTCTCATATAGATCTACCGCCATCAGAGCCTCGTTGATTTTCGCTTCACGCATTTTTTGTGGCATCTGTGCGATTTCTAGCGGCAGGCTAACATTATCCTCAACACTTTCGTTACCTTGAACGAAAAAGCTCTGGAAAATAAAACCTATTTTTTTAGCCCGGAATTCATCAACCTGCTTCTGCTTCAGTTGCAAAATATCTTGCCCATCAATAATCACTCGACCTTGCTGCGGACGGTCAAGTCCAGAAATCGCGTGCATCAATGTCGACTTTCCTGAGCCAGATTTACCGAGAATTGCCACACTAACGCCTGTTGGAATTTTCAGACTAACATCATTTAACGCTACAAATTGATTTTTCTTTTTGCCGTAAATTTTCGTTACGCTCTTAAGTTCAATCATAATATTTCTCCTATTCTGTCCTTAACGCCTCAATTGGGTCTAACTTTGTTGCTTTGCGGCTTGGCAACCAACCAGCCAGCACCGCCATCACCATTAGACTGACTATCAATAAAATAATTTGTATTGGATTAATAACCAGAAGATTAGTACCCGCCCCCAGTTTTAGCGCACTCGCAATCACTGGATTAAACAGCGTTATCAAACTTGCAGAGCCAACACCGATTAGTCCACCTAATAAACCAACCCAAGCTGCTTCATATCTAAATAACCTACCGATATCGCGGCCACTCGTGCCCAACGCTTTCATCAAACCAATTTGACTCGTTCGCTCTAGGACGGAGATGTACATAGTATTAATGATGCCAAACACACTAGCAAGCAGCGCCAATCCACCAAAACCTATCAAAGCCATCTGAGCCACATTAACCATTGTCAGAAGTGCCTTACGAGCATCTTGAATTGACGACGCAGTATAGCTTTTACTGATTTCATCCTTTACGGCGTCAATATTCTTTACGTCATCAACAGATACAATCACCAATGAGTATTCGTTAGACAACCCCTTATAATGACTATATTCGTAAATATCCTTAGCGTCGTCTGACGATATCCTCACGGCTGGCTGATAGAAGATTGTTGTGTCTGACTGTTTATCAACCGCTACAATTTTTAGAGAGATCTCTTTAGAAGCACTAGCACTCCACGATGATCCGCCACGAATACCCAACGTAATAGTCTTGCCGATAGCCGACTTAGCACTAGCAAAGCCCATTTTTCCTACATAAGACTCTGGAATAATAGCTTCACCCGACTTCAATATAAAATCATCCAAGCTACCAGCCGCCAATTCTGCCCGAGTCCGGTCCGCCTTAACTGCTATATCTGGAGTAAATTTCTTACCATTCCCCGAGCTTTTAACATACACGATTCCAGACGTAGAGTAGGATGGTGTGACTTTTTCTACGTGCGGAATACTGCGTAATTTTGCGAGATCCTCATCGCCCATTGAATACTTGCTACGCGACGAAGAATAATCCTTCGTCTGGCTACTTTTACTTGTGTCTTTTGAGTCGCTATATTCCGGTAAAGCCTCCTCCTCTGCTGATGATGAAACGGCTTTTTTATACACTGTAATCACCTTCTTATCGCCAGCAGAATCAACTATGTTATTGGTATATAATCGACCACCCTCACCCGCCATCATCGCTAGCCCAATAGTAAATGCCCCGACTGAAATCGCCAGTGCCGTTAAAATCGTCCGACCTTTCGACTGGCGAAGGTTGCGCCCAGCTCGCTTAATAATATCTATTCTTCTCATACTACGCTCCTTATAGTTTTGCTATACATAGTACTATGTTATACAAGGTACTGTAAATAGTCAAGTATTCTATTTATTTTTTAATTAGAGTACCACCGTATTGTTAAAATTATATTTTAGTATACCGTGAAACAGAATCCGAACGCCCTATTCCTCGTCATATTCATCCTCAATTTCCTGGTCCAAAATCTCCTCAATCACGTCCTCCAGTGTAATAATTCCCAGTTCCGTTTCATTATCCATTACCACAAACAAATGATTGCGGGTTTGGATAAATCGACTGAGCACCGTGTCCAGCCGCGACCGTGCATCAATGTCATGAATCTTGTCACGGTACAATTGACTCACCGGCAGTGGCAGCTCACGCCCCACTACATCTTTGACATACAAAATCCTTACCAGCCGCTCATCAGCCCGCACCGGAATCCGCGAATGGCCAGCATGTTTAATTCGCGCTAGTAGTGTCGCGTCCAGCTCATCATCCAAATCCACGGTAAATACCTCATCCATCGGCGTTACCAAATCACCAGCCGTCTTTTTACTAAACTGCAACGCTCCCGCCGCGATCCGGCTTTCATCATAATCGACTGGACTATCCGAACGCTCAGCATGCTCGTGAATAATCTGCTCCAGCTCTTGGTGCGAGTACAGCTGCGGCGCTTCCTTGCCTAGCCAGCGATTGAGCAGCTTGGACATCGGCTTCGCCAGCGGCCAAAATAACACATAAATCACATCCAGCAGCCAAAAGAAATGCCGTACAAAACGATAACCGCGCTGCGTAAAAATCGCTTGCGGCAAAATCTCGCCAAACATGGTGA
>CBDFCQ010000047.1:0-5362 GCA_965246075.1 uncultured Candidatus Saccharibacteria bacterium | reverse complement strand
CAGAATTGATTTATAACGATCAGCCGGCAGAAGTTAAGTCTATGTATGCGGCAGAGTCACACTCCTTGAATAATGGCGTTTATGCGCTATTTAACAATAATAGTCAGTTCTTACAGTCAAAGTCCATTCGTCAAGCGCTAGCTCTTAGTGTCGATACTGGTAAGTTGCGCCAGTCCTTGTCATTGTCAACAGAGGAGTTGTCTGGTCCGATATTAAACAAGTTCCTAGGTAAAGCCTCTCAGCCACTGGGCTATGACACGAAAAAGGCGAAGTCCTTGCTTGATGCTGAGGGCTGGAAGGTTGTCGACAACACTCGTCAGAGAGAAAATGTCAAATTAAAACTGAACATGGTTGTTCTAAAAAATAATAACTACGAGAAGGCCGCTCAATATTTAGCTCAAGCATGGCGTAATGATCTAAATATAGAAGTAGATGTTAAGGTGATTGATCCAAATGACGCTTCTCAGAATATTCTTCAGACAATTTTGCAACCTCGTAATTTTGATGTGCTAATTTATGAGCTGTCACTGGGTGGCGATCCAGATGCTTATGCCTATTGGCACTCGTCTCAGGCCACAAATAACGGATTAAATTTTTCTAATTACAATAATGCCGTGGCGGATGACGCCCTAGAAAGCGGTCGTTCAAAGTTATCTCTAAAGCAGCGGTCTGATCGTTATGAGAAGTTTGCTAATACTTGGAAGACGGACGCTCCAGCAATCGCTCTGTATCAGCCAAAGTTTGACTACATTCATATTCGTTCCGTTAAGGCACTTGATGAAAAAACAGAAGTTGTTAATCCGGTTGATCGGTACGTTGATGTTCAATATTGGGCAGCAGAGAAACAATCCGTTTACAAAACGCCTTAATTTCGGTTATAATAATGACAGTCGTGCGGGCGTGGCGGAATTGGTAGACGCGCTAGCTTGAGGGGCTAGTGAACCTAGGTTCGTGGAAGTTCAAGTCTTCTCGCTCGCACCAAGCATACCAAACGGCGCGTTGGCGGAGCGGTTACGCAGAGGTCTGCAAAACCTTTTAGACGAGTTCGACTCTCGTACGTGCCTCCAAATGTAGTCCCTGAGTGGGGCTATTTTTCTTTAGGAGGAAGATCTAGTTTTGATGCGATAAGCATACTCTCGGCGATGATGGTGAGCGCTACGTTTGGGTCGATGATGCCTTTCGCGTGGATAATTGCCTGCTGTAAAACGAAACCATAACAGCTAGCCCACTCTTGTTGATTAGGAATAATAACGCCAAGATGTTCTGAACAGGTTTTCCATAGTCCTACAAAGTCTTTAGGCGTTAGCACGTCTGGCTGATGTTTTTTAGGAACTCTAATAGCATAGAAATCATCGCTACCCATAACTTGAGCACTGTGACCGACACACTCTTGGATATCAAACGCCTTAAATGTTTTAGTTTTGCCGATTTGTTTCATGCCGCCACCAACAAATGACCAGGGAGAATATTTTTCTACGAATATTTTTTGTAATATACCGTCTCCCAGGTGGAATTTTTGACCATTCTTCATGCCAATCTCAAGGATAGTTTCAGGAGATTCGACACGAACCGCTACTTGTGCTGCGTAGCCAGCGAGCATACTGGAGACACAGAGAATTATTTGAATAGGGAGGCGGGGCTCTGTGTCGTCTTTGTGCGGTATCATAAGAAAATTAAATATTTCTTGACCGCCAACAGTAATACGATCTATGTCATTCATAGACCCTAGTTTTTCTCGCAACGAAGTGATGAGGTGATCTTTTGATATCTCATCATCAATAGGTTGAGGCTTTTTCTTAAATAATCTAAACATGATGTCCTTTCTACTTTTTTAATAGTTCTTTCAGCTCTGGAAAAGTTGGTTGGAAAAAGTGGTTGCGGTCTTTAAAAATATGCACCTTGGCGGTCGGTAAATCACGCTGAAATTTGGCAAGTTCAGTAAAGGGCACGACTGGATCGTCCTTACTATGGAATAGGTGAATTTTCTCTGCTGCTTTTTCTAAACCGGCAGCACTCGTTACTCGAAAACTACCCAAATCCTCAACCGATTCATCATCGTAGCAAGGCGAAACTAACACTAAACGTCGGACTGGTGTATGAAGTGTTGATTCATGCAAGTATTTCGCCAAAAACATTGCACCAAGACTATATCCAACCAATTGGACATCATCCCTGAGCAGTGTCAGTAATTTCTCAAAGTATATTTTCCACTCAGCGTATGGCATTTTGCTTATTGGGGAAATCCGGCAACAAAACATCAGCGTCGACGATTTCCTGCGCCAGCCAGTCGCGCCATTTTTGCGACCAAAGTAGTCTTTCGTAGTGAAGTTGGCTGGACTTTAGGTGATTTAAGTAATTTTCGTAGCTATTAAAGCTTGAACCGCCGTGAATTATTACAATTTGCTTCATAAATATAGTATAATATAGGCAGTGTCAGATGTGTAAATGTCTGGCTTGTAGATATATACGCGCGAGTGGCGGAATTGGTAGACGCGAGGGACTTAAAATCCCTTGACCAAAAGTCGTGCGGGTTCGATTCCCGCCTTGCGCACCAAAACTGTAAAGGAAAGTTTAATAGAAAGGATAATAAGGTAAATGAGTGTATTAGCAATTGTGCTTATAGTTATTGTGGCTTTATTGGGCATGATAATTATGTTTGTTATCGGTTCATATAATGGTCTGGTAACGCTGCGTAATCGTGTTGAAGAAGCGTGGAGTGATATCACTGTACAGCTGAAGCGCCGAACTGACTTAATTCCAAATTTAGTCAATTCCGTCAAGGGTTATGCTACGCATGAAAAAGAGGTATTTGAAAAAGTAACGGAAGCTCGTTCAGCAATAATGAATGCTCAAGGCGTAGCAGACACCGCTAAGGCTGAGAATATGATGGAAGGCGCCTTGAAGAGCTTGTTTGCAGTTGCTGAGGCTTATCCTGAGCTGAAAGCTAATCAAAACTTCTTGCAATTGCAACAGGAACTGGTTGATACTGAAGATAAAATTCAAGCCGCTCGTCGATTCTATAACGGCGGAGTTCGTGATTTGAACACTAAGATTCAAACCTTTCCAGCAAACATTGTTGCGGGAATGTTCGGATTCCAGGCTAAGGAATTCTTCGATGTTGAAGATCGAGCAAGTGTTGAAAACCCAGTAGAAGTAAAGTTCTAATTTAAGCTAAAAATCAAAACCGCTCGCTGTCGAAAGTGGGCGGTTTTTGTTATAATTAAATTATGTATAACGCAGTTTCTCAAAATAAACGCAACACCGTATTAATCATGGCAGTGTTCGTTGTAATAATTGGTATTATCGGGGTGTTTATCGGTATGGCGATGGATAGCTATTCGCTATCTGTAATAATTTTCATCTGTGCGATGCTGTACGCTTGGCTACAATATTTTATCGCTGGTAAATTGGCTATGGCAATGACGGGCGCGCAGGAGATTGAGAAAAATGATGCGCCTGAACTATGGCGAGTAGTAGAAAATTTGGCGATTACTTCTGGTATGCCGATGCCTAAGGTGTATATTATCAACGATCCAGCGCCAAACGCCTTTGCAACAGGTCGCGATCCAAAACACGCTATTGTCGGTGCGACTACTGGACTGCTAGAAATTATGGATAAGCGCGAACTGGAGGCGGTGATGGCACACGAGATGAGTCATGTGCGCAATTACGATATTCGTGTCAGTATGATTGCGTTTGGACTAGTTAGTGCGATTGGTTTATTTGCGGACTTGGCGCTAAGGATGATGTTTTATAGCGATGATAGAGACAGGGAGGTTAGTCCAATAGTTTATGCTCTTGGACTAGTGGTGGTTATCCTGGCTCCAATTTTGGCGGCGATTACGCAATTAGCGGTTAGCCGGCAAAGAGAATACTTGGCTGACGCTTCTGGTGTATTGTTGACGCGCGATACCGAGGGTTTAGCAAGTGCTCTAGAAAAATTACGTCAATTTGGTCGTCCAATGCAAAAGCAGAGCTCTTCAACCGCCAATCTATTTATGAACAACCCTCTTAAACCTGGCTTTTTCTCGAAATTATTCAGCACCCACCCACCACTGGAAGATCGAATTACTAGGTTGAGAAATAACGCAACAAAGATGTAATTATGGCAGTGAAGTCTAATAAAAAACAGGTTGAGAAGAAGCCTAAAAAACCGAGCAACAATCGTAAGTTTACAATTTGGCGCAGCGTTAAGCGTGATTTTAGCAAATTAAGCCAGCAGCGCCGTAGTTTTTTAAATCGTCGGCCACACCGCAGCTTTCGATTAACCAGGCGGCGAGATTATCGGCGTAGTCTTAATATTCCTGGGTATTGGTCATTGACTAGTGAAGCCCATCGTCTTATCTGGCGCAATAAGAGAGCCTTTTTAGCTCTAATTGCTGTCATGTCTATATTGACTTTCGCTTTATCGAGCGTTATGTCGCAGGATACGTATCAGCAGCTTAGAGATGTGATGAACCAAGCTAAAGAGAGCGGAATTAGTGAAGTCTACACGACTATTAGCTTATTTTCTGGTGTGATGGTTAGCTATTTTTCTGGTAGTGGAACGGCTGGTGGAAATGTACAACAGATGTCTGGAGTTTTTTTGGGTCTACTAACTTGGCTTTCTTCTGTTTGGCTGACGCGAGCTATTTTAATTGGAAAAAAACCAAAAATGCGTGACGCTCTATATAGTTCAGGCTCGCCTATAATCGCATTAATCATTGTCATTGGAATCTTTTTAATCCAAATGGTTCCAGCGGCGATTGCAGTGATAGTCTATGGTGCGCTTGACGCTTCGGGCGTATTAAACCAGACGCCAATTCTTATGGCGGCCGGCGGCGCGACTATTCTGATTGTGTCGATGTCTGTTTATTGGGCAACCTCAACAGTTTTTGCGATGATTATAATAACTCTACCTGGCATGTATCCACTTCACGCCTTGCGCTTGTCTGGCGACATTGTAACTGGAAGAAGGGTTCGAATTTTGCTTAGATTTATTTGGGCTGTGGTGATGACCATATTATTGTGGGCGATTATTTTGATACCGACAATTTTATTCGATGGTGTGCTGAAGGGGTGGTTTAATGATATTAATTGGCTGCCAATTGTGCCGACAGTCGGTCTTATTCTAATGTACGCGTCAATTATTCTGATGTCGGTTTACGTCTACATGTTCTATAGGAAGGTCGTCGAAAGTGATAGCAAAAAAAGCAAGAGCCGATGAAATTAAATCGCTATTAAATCGGTATAGCTACGAATATTACACCTTAGATAAGCCGAGTGTAAGTGATGCTGTCTACGATAGTTTGATGGATGAGTTGAAGTCAATCGAAGCCGAATGTCCGGAGCTAATTACAATTGATAGCCCAACGCAACGTGT
>CBDFCQ010000046.1:0-5391 GCA_965246075.1 uncultured Candidatus Saccharibacteria bacterium | reverse complement strand
GCCTCGACATTGTTCGGTAAAATATCGGCATCAAAATCCCAAACATGGTCGATTAACGTTTCCTTGCTAAGAATCTGGTTCGGGTGCTGCATTAAATATTCCAGCAGTGCGTATTCTTTACTGGTCAAGTCGATAGTTTTTCCGGCGCGCATCACGGTTTGCTGCTGCTTATCAATCGTCAAATCAGCAATTTTCAGAACATCTGGCTGTTGAATTGGTGGTCGGCGCAGTAAGGCTCTCACTCGCGCCAGCAGCTCGTCAATAGCAAACGGCTTAACTAAGTAATCATCCGCGCCCGCGTCCAGCCCGAAGGTTTTATCTTCGGTGGTGCCCAGGGCTGTGAGAAATAAAATCGGCATGCTTTTACCGTTTTTACGCAATTTTTTAACAATCTCCGCGCCCTCCAAGCTCGGAAGCATTCGATCGACAATCAGTAAATCGTACGGCTGGCTGTCTGCCAAATTAAAGCCCTCTTCGCCGTCATTAGAGATATCAACGGCATATTTTTCTCGCTTGAGAGATTCGGAAATCACCCTTGCTATTTTTCGTTCATCCTCGATGACTAATAGTCTCATACTGTATCTATTATACCCTTTTTACGTTTGTTAGGGATAGTGCTATAATTTTATTCAAAGAAAAGGAGGTATATGTCCGGTAATAAAAAAATTGTTGAGATTCGTCATTTTAAGATGAAGTTTGGCGATAAAACAGTTATTAAAGATTTGAGCTTTGATGTTTTTCAGGGTGAAGTGTTTGGTTTTCTCGGTAGTAATGGCTCAGGAAAAACCACGACTCTTCGAGCTTTGTTGGGACTATATGAGCCAGCGGCTGGTGATTTGCTAATTAATGGCAAGCCGTATGCCGTGGAGAATCAGCTGAGCCTCGGTTACCTACCGGAAGAGCGTGGTTTATATAAAAAAGAAAAAGTGTTAGATGTGATGATTTATTTTGGTCAATTGAAAGGTCTAAATCGTAATGAAGCTAAAGAATTCTCTTTGAAATTTTTAGAGCGCGTTGGCTTAAGCGACAAAGCAACTATGCGATTAGATAAATTATCAGGCGGTCAGCAGCAAAAAATTCAGCTGGGTGTGACCATTATGGGTGATCCGGAACTGCTAATTATGGATGAGCCAACCAAGGGTTTTGACCCGGTGAATCGTCGGCTGTTGATGAATATAATTGAAGAGCAGCGAAAAGCTGGCACGACGATTATTTACGTCACGCATCAGATGGAAGAGGTCGAGCAATTGTGCGATCGACTGATTTTATTAAAGGACGGTCAAGCAGCGGCGTACGGCACGCTGGCAGAGGTGAAAAAGCAGTTCGGCGGCGCTTCAATGGATGATATTTTTGTTAAAGTGTATGGCGGCGAAGATAAGGAGTTAGGTGATGAGTAAAATGCATAATTTAGGTACGGTCTTCAAATTTGAGACGATCCGAGCTTTGAAAAAGCCAACTTTTTGGCTGATGGCATTGGGTTTTCCTCTGATGATAGCGGTGCTTTACGGCATCATGTTTTGGTCGCAAAATACGACAATTCAGGCCTCAAAAGAATTGGACAAGCAAGAATTTTCATTAGAAATTACCGACGATTCAAAGTTAATATCTTCAGAGCTACTCGCAGCAGTTAAGGCTAAGCCGGCTCAATCAAAAGAATCTGGCATTAATGACGTAAAAAATAACAAAGTAGATGCTTATATCTATTTTCCAAAAGACATAAGCCAGCAAAAAGTAGAAGTTTACGGTAAAGATGTTGGTCTGTTCCAGAACGGTAAATATGGCGCAGTGGCTCAGAGTCTGCTGAGTAAATCAGTAACTAATAACATTAGTCCAGCAGAGGTTACTATTCTTCAAAACAAAGTCCAATTATCATCAACTACTTATCTTGATGGTAAGGAGCATGGCGGCATTAATGAAATGATTGCGCCAGGACTATTCCTAGTGATTTTGTTCATGCTGATTAGCTTCTTTGGCAATCAAATGCTAACCAGTACTACTGAAGAAAAAGAAAATCGCACAGTAGAGATGTTGCTGACGACGGTTAAAACCGACACGTTAATTACAGGAAAAATATTATCACTGATGGTGCTGGCCTTGATTCAAATATCGATAGTCGTTTTGCCTGTCGTGGCGGGATATATGGCGTTCGGTTCAAAGCTACAATTGCCGAATATGGATTTGAGCGTACTTGTATTTGATCCTGTGAGGATTAGTTTGGCGATAGTAATTTTCTCAGCCAGCTTCATGCTGTTTACGGGTATGTTGGTGACTTTGGGTGCAATGATGCCGACCGCTAAGGAGGCGAGCCAATGGTTTGGCTTGGTGATGATGCTATTTGTTGGACCGCTTTATGGCATTACAGTTTTTGTGTCGTTCCCTGACTCGTTCTTTGTTAAGTTCCTATCACTTTTTCCGTTTACTGCGCCAATTCCATTATTGTTAAGAAATGCAGTCGGCAATTTGCCAGTCTGGGAAGCATTGCTGGGCGCGACAATTTTGGTCGTTACGGCGGTATTTGTCATGTGGTTATCGGTGCGTGTCTTCCGCTACGGCGCTATGTCGTATGATAATAAATTATCCCTATCAACATTGCGGATGAAAAGGAAAGCTGGTAAGGTTTAGGTATGAAAGTGCGTATTGAGATAGACACAAAAACGTTCGTGCGGTTTTGGCTAGTGGTAATGGGTTTTGGTTTGGCTGGCTTAGCAATTTACTCCGCAAAGGACGCGCTTATCTTGTTGGGGATTTCCTTATTCTTAGCGCTAGCCTTGAATCGACCAGTGGCGGCGATTGCTAAAAAGCTACCAGGTAAAAGTCGATTGGGCGGCACGGCGCTGGCTTATACGACATTAGTGCTTCTATTAGGTTGCGTGGCTTGGTTTGTGGTGCCGCCAATCGTTCAGCAATCCGCCAAATTTGTTGAAAGTGTACCGAGCTTGATTGACCAAACTGGCTCACAGTGGCATGGATTCAATGAGTTAATTGATAAAAACGGTTTACGTCCGCAGGTTGACGCGACGTTAAATAACCTGAAGCAGCAGGCCTCGTCTTGGGCTGCTAGCGCTGGTACTAGCCTAATCTCAAGCGTAGGTTCATTGGCGGCGTTTCTGGGGTCATTATTCTTGGTGCTAGTACTGTCATTCTTGATGCTACTGGAAGGTCCGATGTGGATGAAGCGGCTATGGGGTCTTTATAACGACCAGGAAAAAATGGAGCGACATAAAAAACTGGTTGGGCGCATGTACAACGTGGTTACGGGCTATGTCTCTGGCCAATTAACAGTTTCTGGAATTGACGCGATACTGTCAGGATTTGTGGTGTTCGTGCTCAGCCTGGCATTTCCAGCTATTGATTCAAACTTGGCAATGTTGACCGTCATGGTTACGTTCGTGTTGACGCTTATCCCAATGTTTGGCGCCACTCTGGCTGGGCTGCTGATTTCGCTACTGCTATTCTTCAACAACGTCACTGCTGGTGTGATCTATGCCATATATTTCATCGTCTATCAGCAGATTGAGAACAATTTCATCGCACCGTCAATTCAGTCAAAGAAATTAGAACTATCGGCGCTGATGGTGTTGTCGTCAGTGACAATCGGTCTCTATGTTGGCGGGCTTTTGGGAAGCTTGATTGCCATTCCGACGGCTGGCGTAGTTAGGGTGTTACTGGAGAATTATTTGGAGCAGGCTCGGCTAAATCGTATTGAGAGTGAAAAACCGCTGAATAAATTAATGAAGAAATTGAAAAACGAAAGTTAATTAAATCCAGAATGAAAGTATAGCCCGTTGGATTCAGCGGGCTATTTCCATGCCCAAATGCTGCCGCTTGGCGTGTCGCGAATGGTGATACCAGCCGCCAACAGTTCATCGCGAATGCGGTCAGATTCTTGCCAATCTTTTTCGGCACGGGCGTTGCGGCGTTGGATGATCAGTCTCTTCAAATCGTCGGTAATATCAGGGGTCGATTCTGCCAAGTCCAGGCCTAAAACCTCGTCAATAATTTCAATCAATTGCGACAAACCGCCGCGATGGATTTTTTCTAACGGCGCGTGATCCAGCCGTGAAAACGCCTCGTCAATCAGCGCCAAGGCTCCTGGCGTATCCAAATCATCATTCAGCTTTTCAACCAGCGCCTGCCGCGCTGCTAATAGCGACACCGTGCCCTCTTGCTCATCCTTCTCGTCGTCATCATCCAGCGTGTCATGCGTCTGGTGTCGCAGCGCCGCATAGCCGCGCCAATGATCCAGCCGGGCTTGGGCTGCTTCCAAAATCTCCCAGGTGAAATTGCCCTCGGTTTGGTAATGCTTGCTGAGAATCGCCAGCTTGAAAGCCATCGGGCTAAAGCCACGGGCGGTGATATCGCTGAGGGTGATGATATTACCCAGCGATTTACTCATCTTGCGGCCGTCGACTTTGATGTGGTTATTGTGTAGCCACACTTGAGAAAACTGCCGCCCGGTCAAACTCTCGCTCTGAGCGATCTCGTTGGTGTGATGCACCGGAATGTGGTCAATGCCACCAGTGTGAATGTCAATTGTATCGCCCAGCGTTTCACGGGCAATTGTCGAGCATTCCAGATGCCAGCCAGGAAAACCAACTCCCCACGGACTATCCCATTCCATATCGCGCTTGGCGTCCGTTGGTGAAAATTTCCAGACGGCGAAGTCGGTGATGTTGCGCTTGCCCTCGACGCTGACCCGCGCGCCAGCCTCCAGGCCTGCCACGTCCAGTCGCGCCAATTTGCCATAATCTGCTAGCCGCGACGTATCAAAATACATGCCATCGCCGTCAATCTTATACAAAAACTCCTTCTCGTCTAGCCCGCGGGCAAAGTCGATTTGCTGCTGGATGTAATCCGTTGCCCGCACCAAATGGTCGGGTCGCACTAATTTCAACACCTCGTAGGCCTCGTGATCAGCGATGGCGATGTACTGCTCGGCCACATCCCAGGCAGTCTTCCCCTCGCTGCGTGCACCTTTTTCCATTTTGTCCTCGCCGTTATCGTCATCGCTAGTCAAATGCCCAACGTCAGTGATGTTTTGCGTTCGAATAACGGGAATATCTTGCCAGCGTAACAATCGTACCAACACGTCCCAGTAAATATAGCCAACCCAGTTGCCGATGTGCGCTTGCGAATACACCGTCAGCCCGCAGGTATAAATCTTGACTGTTTCTCTGTCAAGCGCCTTCAATTCGTCTTTTTTTCTAGTGAGTGTGTTATAGAGCTTTATCATTAGTTCTATTGTACGGCACTCTGGCTGGTTTTTCAAAATTGACATAAAAAATAGCCCCAACGGGACTTGATAATTTCAAGGAAGAAATGACAGACAGTATTTATTATAAAACGCGGTCTGCCATTTCTCCTGATGAGCTAGTGTACGGACTAGCACTG
>CBDFCQ010000045.1:0-5561 GCA_965246075.1 uncultured Candidatus Saccharibacteria bacterium | reverse complement strand
CTACCCCCGCCACCAAGAAAAATCCCTCTTCTTTCGGAAGGGGGCTTTTTCTTTTAGGTTACTTGCATACACTAAAACAATTCTCCCTGACGCTCACCCCAAGAAGCCTTAGCGGACTCAATCATATCTTCCGGCATTTGACGGCTTGAGCTTTCAACTGAAGACTTCCCATTCTCCCGATTCTTCCTCGCACGCTCCAGAGCCTTACGTGCCAAAGCTGCGCCTCGTCTATTTATCTCTCTTTGCTCCTCGGATAGTGAGACTCTTCCTGGCTTAGGACACATTAGATCAGATTCAGACGGCTCTCCATAAGGCCTATGTCGACTTCTGCGCCACAAACCTCTCATATTAGGCCGCTTTCCGCTACTCGATAAACCACCACTACACTCAGGTCGATCGCCATCAACACTATATCCGTAATCATAATAAGTGCCACAGCCCTGATCAACACGTCGATCAGCCTCGCCTTCGGTCGTATTATCATATACCGGCAACATCGGAGTTTTTTCCACAATTGTATTATACCATAATAATTAAAAATAATCAACCTCATCAAAAAACTCCCCTGCTATTTTGCAGAGGAGTTGTGGCACCTGTTTGTTTGGTTATACTATATCACCAAACACGCTTATGGTGCAAGCAAAAGACTATTTCTTCTTAGATATTGTCAAGAAACCGTTGCGTGGATTTTCTTTTACAATACGATCTTCTGGCAAATCACATGGAGTACCCTTCTCATTCTTCTCAACCTTAGCGAAGAAATAGATGGTTTGAGTCTTGCCGCCGCGCAAAGTTACGTCAGTCTTATGCAAGTAGTATGTGATGCCCTTTGAATTGGTATGCTTGTAAGCCATTTGGTTATATACCTCCTATTAATGCTATACCTATATAGATTACTATCTCTATATCACCCCTGTCAAGCTAAAAAAGCTTATTTCGCTGCTTCAACATTAATTTTAATACGCTCAAGATAACCAGGCGCACTATAATAATCACAGCTATCAGTACTGTCACCAACAGTGACCATCCAGCAAAGTCGGCCGACCACACCGGTGATACAAACGTATGATAATACGGTTCGGTCGAAGGAGCTTCAAACTGTAGATTAGCAACCTTAGCAGCAGGATACTTCTCCCACTCTTCATTAATACAATTTACATATCTTGGGTCTGCCTGCGTCGTAGCTCTACCATAACCGCCCTGCTGAGCCCTGGAGTCGCAGACGGAACGCACTTTTGAAACCGTATCGTTATTTGATTGGTTTTTAATTACCTCTTCAAATTCTTTTAGCTTCTGGTCATACACTCTCTTGTAGGTGTGATCTAAGGCTATTTTGCCCGGATGAGCATTCATGTGCGTTGAAACGTAACGCTGCAAATCGTACAGACGCTGCTGAAGACTAACTATGTCACCTGTTTTGTCAGCGTTCTCCACAGATTCTCGCCGCTCCATCATACCAACATTATTAAGACGAAGAAATGTTGCTGAAATAAAAGAAGACATGACTAATAAAATAACCAGCTGCCAAGTCTTAATTTGACTGAGCCGCTTAATCCTAAATTTAGTCTTTCTCTTGTCTATTGCCATCCCACCGTCTTCTCTCTAATTTTAGTATATCAAATTATCTAAATGACGAGAACCTACTCAACTTACAGTGCTATAATAAAGTTATGAGGATTTATTTTTCGGGAATTGGTGGTGTCGGCATCGGTCCACTTAGTAGGATTGCCTTAGGTGCAGGATATGACGTCTGCGGCTCCGATAAAGCACCAAGCCTTATCACTGATGAGTTAGAAGCAGCTGGCATATCTATTTCCTTTGATCAATCTGGTGAATATTTACAGTCAGAGCATAAAAAGGTGCCTTTTGACTGGTTCATTCATACCGCCGCATTACCTAACGATCACCCAGAGTTAGTTTTAGCCAGAGAATTAGGCATAAAAACCAGTAAGCGAGACGAGCTATTGGCGCAGATAATTGCTGATAAAGATCTCAAGCTAATTGCAGTAGCCGGCACCCACGGAAAAACCACCACCACAAGCATGCTAGTCTGGGTGATGCAGCAACTGCAAATTCCCGTCAGCTATTCCGTTGGCTCGACATTAAGCTTTGCGCCAAGTGGAGAATTTGATGAAAACAGTCAATTTTTCGTGTACGAATGTGATGAATTTGATCGCAATTTCTTACATTTTTCTCCGGAAATTAGCGTAATTACTTCGGTAGATTATGACCACCCAGACACATATCCAACAGAAAAATCTTATTTAGAGGCTTTCCATGAATTTGGCGAAAAATCCAAAAAAGTTATTGTCTGGCAAGAAAACTCCACCATCTTTAATCCAAAAAACCTGACCATCCTAAACAATACGGACCAAAACATCACTATGCCCGGTAAACATAATCGAAAAAATGCCACACTGATAATTGAAGCGTTAAAGTACATATCCACATCCGCCAATAAGTCAGAAATATATCAAGCAATTAATTCTTTTCCAGGCTCAGGGCGCCGCTTTGAAAAATTGGCTGACAATTTATATTCCGACTATGGTCATCATCCAATTGAAATTCGCGCGACATTACAAATGGCCCGGGAGTTATCAGACCAGGTAGTGCTAGTATATCAACCACATCAAAACGTACGTCAGCATGAAATAATAGACCAGTACACCGCAGATATTTTCCGTGACGCTAATGAAGTTTACTGGCTGCCAACCTACTTAACTAGAGAGAATCCTGATCTACCAACCCTAACACCACAGCAACTCGCCAAAAATATCGATCCAGAAAAACTTCATTTTGCTAATCTTGATGATAATTTGTGGCAAAATATTACCACAGCGCAAAAATCAGGAAAACTGGTCCTCTGTATGGGTGCGGGTACAATTGATGGCTGGATTCGTGAACAATTAGCTAAAGACTAGCGATCATCGCCACTGCCATGAATCTTTCCACGACTCTGACGACTAAGCAGTTTATCGTTATTTTTCCGCGCTACTTCCTCTAAGCTACTGCCAAGCAGATGAGATATAGAATTAACATACCAGAGTACATCACCTAGCTCCTTAATGATTGCGGCACGATCATCTTCAGAGATTTTACCATCTTTGTCTCGCAATATTTTCTTAAATTTCTCCATTACTTCACCGGCTTCGCCGCTCAACCCCAAAACCTGAGACATTAGCCTGGCATCAATATCGCCGTACGCATGGGATTCTTTATCTGTCAATGTAGAAATTGCTTTTGTTGAGTAGTCGTTAAATTTCATAAAATTCCTTAATTTTAGTATATTAGCTGCGCACCGCTTTTACAAAATTGATAATTCTACCCTCGCTCAGCCAACGCTTTTCATAGGCGGTGAGAATTTTATAGTCATCACCGAGGTTTGATTCGTGAAGATCAAAGGTCAATTCTTTCAAGCGCCAACCTTCAGCAACCAGCTGCTCGAGACCCCAATTGAAAAAGTCAGGATTATCGTGTTTGATAATTAACGACCCGTCAGCGCGTAGTAGCTCGGCATAAGTTTTCAGAAAATGCGGATGCGTCAAACGGCGACCAGAGCTGCGTTTTCGTGGAAATGGATCAGAGAAAGTCAGCCAAATAGCATTTAGCGAGTTAGACGTAAACAACTCGCCAAGCTGATCAGCCCGGGCCCTAATAAAAAATACATTATTAAGCCCGCGAGCTTCCGCTTCCCGCGCACCTTTTTGCAAGCGATCGCCCTTAACATCAACCGCCACAAACATCTGCTCCGGATGACGCGTCGCTAACTCCACTATAAACATACCGTTACCAGCACCGACCTCCACCACATCAACCTGGTGCGGCGCCCATTCATCAAACTCAAAGCATAGCGGCGAATTATGAAATAATGCAAACTTATATTTCTTACGTTTACGCGTAATAATAAACTGATTTGGATCGACAAAACTCATATTTTACATTATACTAAATCAATAATGGATAAGCTTATAAAACAGTTCTTGGACTCTTCTACTTTGGGACAATGGCTACACGGCAATAACATGGGCTGGTTAATTAGCGAGCGCATTATTGACACCATAAGCGTTGTTGTTGGCTCCGTTTTTGTCTACTTTATCGTAAAATACTTACTTTCTTCGGCGATACATTACTCCATTCGTTCTACCGCTAAGCATCGGTCCTGGCACCACAAGGATATAGAAAAACGCGAAAAAACCCTTATTCAATTAACCCGCAGTTTCTGGCGAATTATTATTACGTTTTACGTTGTTGCCATCATTGCTAATAAGTTATTTTTGTTCGATTTATCACCGCTCTTTGCTAGCGCCGGAATAATTGGTGTGGCTTTGGGATTTGGCGCCCAGTCACTGGTTAAAGACTTCCTGTCTGGAATTTTTATCATTGCCGAGAACCAATATCGCGTCGGTGACGTGGTTGACGTCATGGGCGCCGCCGGCACGGTTGAAAGAGTTGGCACTCGCACCACTGTTATACGCGACTCTGGCGGTAATGTTCATTACGTGCCCAACGGTACAATTCAGCATGTCATCAACAAAACGATGGGCTACAGCATGTCGCGCTTTAGTATTTATATTGACCCCAGCTCTGATATATCTGAGGTTACACACATTATTAATTCTACTGGCGAAAAATTAGCCAAAGAAAAAGCTTGGCAAAAGAAAATTATTGATCCACCTAAATTTGTTTCTGTCGGTGACATTACTGGACGAGGTACGGAATTAATTATCGCTGGAAAAACTCAGCCATCCGACCAATGGGCAGTAACTTCTGAAATGCGTCATCGCTTGCTGCAAAACTTTGACCGCGAAGGAGTCCTTCTAGCAACACTGCCAACACCAACATCAATAATTAAAAAGTAGTTTAGTTACTACGTAGACCCAATTCTTTGTCACTGAGCACATCGTTAGAAAATGCTTTGATTTTGCTGACGTTTTCTACTTCCTTATCATATACACCCAGGAAGTCTTTTAATGTGCCCTGATTAACCTGACCCTGGGCGTCAAATTCACGACTCTTCTCATTAGTATCTTTACTTATCTGCTTTCGACGTGACGAATATTCAGGACGACTCAAATCCAAACGATAAGCATCAGTTTTATAGTACGTAAGCATGGCCACCAGGACCAAAAAAACAGAGATAGTAATTGTTAACCCAATAAAAGTCACAAACTTATACTGGCACAACAAGTCTTTTAGCCTATCCATTGTGGCCTCCAGAAATTGAGACCTTAACAGCCTGAACCTCTTCCCTATACCTAATCAACAAATCATTCATCGTCTTTATGTCTTCAGACAAGCGATTTCGCGCGTCTCTGGCAGCAATCAACTTTTTGTAGTAATCTGCTACATTATCCAGGCAACTAGCTCGCTGCAATTCGGTCATTGCCGTATCATAATCATGATAATTACCATTAAATTTAAGTCTCGCCGACTCAAAATTATTAGTGATATTTACCAATTTAGAGCTATCCAGTTTATTAATCGCCAACCTACCATTTAATCTGGCCATCAGTTTAGTAGAAATAGAATTATATCTTTGACCAACATTAACCCTAGTTAAA
>CBDFCQ010000044.1:0-5873 GCA_965246075.1 uncultured Candidatus Saccharibacteria bacterium | reverse complement strand
ATTGGGTTTTTGCTGTGTATCAAGCCAGTCTAAATAAGCGAGGTACACGGCTTCTGGCGGAAGCACTGCTATGCCGCGCAGATATTGCCTCGTATTTCTCCACAGTAGGCCGCAGGCAGTAAATAGTGTCATCTGCGTGTCGTCTGAGATTATACCAACCCCATCTGTGAATTGAGTAACCGCTCTCGGCTCTACGTCACGATCAAACTCTATCTGATAACCAAGTGCGTCACCAATTGCCCCGCCTATCATTGAACCACGCACTTTATCAATTTTTTGGGATGTCACCCGCTCTCTTGTTGTCATATTTCCCTTATTCTACCATTTTAGTGATCAATGTGTATACCTATAGTCGTTAGAGCTTTTTAATCAATAATCAATAAAAAACTGCCCATTTTTATATCAGAGCAGCTCTATTATTATCCTAAAATGGAGCCACGATCGGGGCTTGAACCCGAGACCTCATCCTTACCATGGATGCGCTCTACCAACTGAGCTATCGCGGCGTAACAGGCTTAATTTTAACATGTTAAGCCGTGTTTAATCAACCAGGTTATTTTTTACGAGCTGACTTTTTGGCTGGCGCGCTGGCTTCTTTTGGTAGTTTCGGCGTGACAAACGCTTCTATTATTCCCCACGCTATGCTATTGACCAAGAACGTAACGAACAATATTCCTGAAGCTGATGCCGCCAAGTGCGCTGACGAGGCGTTAAATAATGTCAATAATCCCGCCGCAGCTAGCCCAATTATAGCCAGCATAATATAAGCGTATTGTAATTTCAATCGTTGGTTTTTTTCGCTATTCCATAATGTAAGAATAGATTTTGTAAATTCAAACATGTTTATATAATAGCATATATACTTATAAAAGTCAATATTATCCCCTCTTGTCATCAAAAAAGTCGCCAATTCAGGCGACCATAATTCAAATTTGGTGCTGGAAGTAGGACTCGAACCTACGAAGCCTTACGGCGGGAGATTTACAGTCTCCTGTGATTGCCACTACACGATTCCAGCGTAATTTGGAGCCGCTTCTCGGGCTCGAACCGAGGACCTACGGTTTACAAAACCGTTGCTCTAGCCAGCTGAGCTAAAGCGGCACTGGATTTATTTTAGCAATTTTTTAACCCCGTGGCAATAGCCTACATGACAATTTTTCGTGGCTGATGGATTTTGCGCTGTTGGCGCGGTCGTGGAGTGCTGACAGTTTTTTGAGCCGGCGCAGATGGCGTTAACATCTTAGTGGCCTTTTTGCGTAGACCTTCAGCAAGGTCTGCTTGACCGGAGTTTTCATAGGCCTCCGCCAATATCTTAAGAGTTTGTGGAATTGGCTCTAGCTCAACAGCCTTTTCTAGTGCGTTTATCACCTTTTTCGTATTTCCAATTTTTTCTTGGACTTTAGCGTAGGCGATGTAGCGAGCCGCCAAGTCGTCTTCCATCTCCAGAGCTTGCTCGAAGGCTAATGACGCTTTTTCGTAATTTTCGGTTTCATAGTAAATTAGGCCAACGTTATGAAGGCTTGAGGCGCTTGGCTCTAGGCTTTGGGCAATCTCAAAACACTCGATGGCGTCTTTATAGGCGCGCTGCTTGGCGTATAAAATACCCAGGCGGTTATAAGCAGTGGCGTTCTTTTCGTCGACGCGTAAGATGGTCAATAGGGCCTTTTCTGCTCGTAGATATTTATTTTCGCGAATTGAGTCTTGAGCAATCACCCATAATCGATCAAGCTTTTCGGTAATTTTAGTTGGCAAATCGCCAGCATCTTTGATTGATGGATGATAAAAAATCGCCCAAATCATTAGAATTAGAATGAGGAATAGTCCAAACATATCTATATCATTATAGCACAAGTTGCATCAGAGCTAGTCTGACATTAGCGTTGGAGTTTAGCGCCTTACTGACTACTGTAGTCTGATTGAGCTGTTTTTCTAATGTCGAATTCATGCCATGAGATAGGGATTGAAAGCGAATCATGTTGATAATGATATCTGTGAGGATTAGCGCTTTCTGGCGGTCGGTAAAGTATTTTGCGATATTTTTTAAAGTAGTATATTCCTGATTTGTGGCTAAAATTTGCTTTGCGTCAGTGGCTAGTTGTCGATATTCGGCGAATTTGTCTGGGTTCTCTGCTAGCTGACGAATCAGTAGTGGCCGACCGGCAGCCAAAAAGAGGATTTGCTGGATGGCGGCTGAGTTCAAGTTGTAATTTTCAAGCAGTTTTTTGTCCTGGACTGATGATGTTTTATGAAGTGTAAGGGTTTGGCAGCGAGATTTTATTGTGTCTAGCATTAGTTTTGGATTTTTTGCAATAAGGATAAAGATGGTGTTTTTATTTGGTTCTTCCAGGGCTTTTAACAGTGCGTTTTGGGATGATTCAGTCATCAAGTCCGCCTCGTCAATAATAATAGTTCGGCGATTTATGGCGTAAGTTCGTAATTTAGCAATGAGATCGCGAATCTGCTCAACGGATATGGACTGTTTATCTGGAAGCGGAGTCAAGTGGAAGATATCACTATTTTTAGCTATTTTTTGAGCCACGCTTTTGCCGTCTAGCCCATAATCAGCCACAATTAAAAGTGCGTGTGGCGGCCTAGCGGTGATTTGGTCGATCTTCTGGATGTCTTGGGTTGAGACGATAATTTCAGACACTACAATTCCCCTGGAAATAGCTGCTTGAACTCTTCTGGAGTGGCTGCTTCAAATGTTTTCCTCTCGCCCGATGGCAAAGTAATTTCTAATTTTTGGGCGTGGAGCATCAGACGGCTGGCGTTTGACTTGCCATAAACGCGGTCGCCGAGAATTGGTGTGGCTAGGTGTGTCATATGGACGCGCAGCTGATGGGTGCGGCCGGTTGTGGGTTTGAGTTCAATTAGCGCCTGATTGTCAGTTGCTGCCAGTACGCGGTAGGTCGTTTGGGCGGGCCTGCCGTTCGGGTCAACGCGGAAGGTGCTGGGCGCGGCTGGGTTGCGGCCAATCGGCAGGTCAATCTTCGCAGCGGCTAATTTCGGTACGCCGTCGGTCACTGCGAGGTAGGTTTTTTTGGCGGTACGCTGGGCGAATTGCTGCTGTAAATGGGCGGCGGTTTCAGCAGTTTTGGCGATGATCAGCACGCCCGAAGTGTCGCGGTCGAGCCGATGGACGATGCCCGGCCGGTCGGTGTCCGAGGCAAACGACGTTTTGGGGCGAATAATTTCTGCCACCGTTGGCTCGGTCGATAGTCCGCCTTTGGCGTGAGTCAACAGCCCACTTGGCTTATTGACCACAATCACGTCATCATCTTCATACAAAATTGGCAGTTCTGCACTGGTCTGCTCCTGCTCTGGCAGATTGACGGCAATCTCATCCGTCTCGTCAACCTCAAACTTTGGCGCCGTCACTGGGTGCTGGTTGACCGAGACGTAGCCGGCTTTGATGTATTTTTGCCAGAGACTGCGCGAAATTGACGGGTCAAAGTCCGTGGATAAGTGGATGTCTAGGCGCTGCTTGGTCGGCATGACTTGAAACATGATGACAAATTTGCCCTGAAATGGCGTCTCGGTGCAGCTCGAATCAAGCGGGTTTGGCAAAGTTTCAGCATTGGCTGGCCTGTCAGGCCACAATTCGTCAATTGATTCTTCATCGACGATTGAGCCGTAGAGCACGGCGAAATGCTGCTTGTTCAGGATGAATTCTGCCAGCACGTGCGACTCGTCGGTCTGAACCTTCAGGTGGCGCAAGGCCTTGACGGGCGTGTTATCGTCTGCCAGCTGGTACAATCTGGCGATCTTGAGGACGGTGCGCGGCGAAATTTTCACGCGAGCGTTCCTATCTCCGTAGCCCCACGGCCGTTTGGACACGGTGCAAGGTTTCGTTGGCGACGAGGTTCATATCGTGCTCGCTGGATTCTAGTTTGCGCTCAATTGCCTGCTCATCAACCGCCGCAAGCCGATTCTGGAAATTTTCCAAAAATTCCGCAACTTCGTCAGCCACGATTCGCTTGAAATCGCCGTAGCGCTCCATGCCGGCGTACTGGCTGATGGTTTGCTCTAAACTGACGTCTCGTCCAGCGTCCTGGCGCACCAGCGTCAAGATCTCCAGCAGATTGGCAATGCCCGGTTGGTTGTCGCGGTCGTACTGCACCTTGCCTAGCGAGTCGGTGGTGGCGCTCATGATTTTTTTGTGCGCTATCTGCGGTTCGTCGCTAAGGAAAATAACGCCCTTGCCGCTGTCGTCGGATTTGCTCATTTTTTTGGTCGGGTTCATCAGATCTTTGATCCTCAGGCCTTGGTCCTTGCCAAAGAATTGATGCTGCTGAGCAACTGGTTTTGGTACTATGAACAATTCGCCAAATTTGCGGTTCATCCGCTCGGCGATGTCGCGGGTAAATTCTAGATGCTGCGTCTGGTCGTCGCCAACTGGTACGTAAGTCGCGCCGTAAAGCAAGATATCGGCCGCCATCAGGACTGGGTAGTTGAAGAGGCCGACGGAGACATTCGTGTGTATTGTGTCCCATGCCTTTTGCTCATTGGTCAATTCATCTTCAGACATTTTACTATCAATAAATTTGCGCGATTTATCCTTAAACTGCGTCATCCGGCTCATCTCGCCAAATCCAGTGAAGCAGTCCAAAATCCACGCCAGCTCGCTGTGGGCTGGGACACGGCTTTGGCGGTATAGATGAATCGCCTCGTTATCTAGCGGTAACCCCGCGGCCGTATAAATACGGGCGTTATTGAGAATGCTGTCGTACAACTTGCTGTGGTCAATCGGCGTGGTAAAGCTGTGAAGATCCGGAATGAACAGATTGATATCAAAATCGGCCGAGCGGCGCTTCGCCATGTCGACAATCGGCAAAATGGCACCAAAATAATTGCCAATGTGAATATCGTTGTTGGCGCGCACGCCAGTGAGAATGACGGGTTTGGATGGTTTCATTGAATATAATTATACCACTCTACTATGGTGTGACGCTAATTATCGTATTTGTTGTGATTAGACGGTTAGTTAGTAAATCTCGTCATCATATTGTAACGGTTTATGTTTTAAGTAATCGGTATTATCAGCAGCGTTTAGTACGGTTTCTTTGTCCACTTTCACTTCTATGCCACACTCTTCAAGCAACTTAAATAAGGTAGACACAGCTTTTTTTATTTCGGACCACCTTCCTATTGATGCATCTGCTATATTTTTGTATATAGTTTCAATATCATGTTTTGAGGCAATCAGATTTTTTTGGTTATCTGTAAACGTATCTTCTGGTAATAAATTAAGTAGAGCTAGTTTCCTTATTTTTTCAGAATCCTCTTTATTATCTAAGAAGCTTTTAATTTTCTTAGACTCATCAGATAAGCCTAGCGCTTCTATAAACTCTTCGTCTTCTGACGTTACAATATTAAAGATTGAGTTAACTATTCTATGATTGAAGGGATAATTATTTATGATAGCATGAGCAAGCACGTACGGATCAAGGACGTATTCGATTTCTTTTGTAAAATATTGCCTGTAGGTTTCGTTGTTTAATATAAAATCCCTCTTAGATTGATAATCTTCATCTTCTGGGCTTATCGTGGTTGTATTTTTATAATAAATTCCACTTTGGTAGTCGCCTAAAAACTTAGGTTTAGGATATTCTGCTTCTTTGGCTTTTTCCTCGATGAGTGAAGTGAAATTCTCTATGTCTGGGTTGTTTGTAATACTGTCAGTGAATTCAGACAACGCTTCAATATTATTAATAGTTTCTTCTATAATATTTGGATCTGTTAATCTCTCTTTGATTTCGGTGATACTCGAGTAGTTTTTTAGGATGGTAAGGCAACCATAGTCGTAATCATTCTTAGATGGCTCCAGAATTCCACCATCCTCTAAACTTACGATGTATCTAATGCAGTATTTA
>CBDFCQ010000043.1:0-5879 GCA_965246075.1 uncultured Candidatus Saccharibacteria bacterium | reverse complement strand
GCGGGTTTAGCTCAGTTGTTAGAGCGCTTCCTTGCCATGGAAGAGGCCAGGAGTTAGAGTCTCCTAACCCGCACCATGAAAAATAGCTCAGTCAATCTGGGCTATTTTTCTGCATTGACACCTTAAACGCATCTCGCTTATACTTAAACCATGAAAACTTGGCAAGATGTCGCCTCTCTTTATCAGATTTATCCGCGCAGTTTTCAAGACCTTAATGGCGACGGAGTTGGTGATTTAAATGGCATCACTTTCCGGCTGGATTATCTGAGCGATTTAGGCGTTGATGCTATCTGGATTTCGCCGTTTTTCACCTCACCGATGACTGATTTTGGCTATGACGTGGCGGATTATCAAAATGTTGATCCAATTTTTGGCGGTTTAGATGATTTTCGTATGTTACTGGACGAAGCGCATGCACGACGCATCAAGGTGATGATTGACCTGGTGCCATGCCATACATCCGACCAACATACGTGGTTTGTTGAGTCGCGTTCTAGTCGAGACAATCCCAAGCGCAATTGGTATGTGTGGCGCGATAAGCACAATGGCAAGGAGCCGAACAATTGGCGCAGCTTGTCCGGGGGGCGAGCGTGGACGTATGATGAGACTACTAGACAATATTATTTGCATTCGTTTTTACCAACCCAGCCTGATCTCAATTGGGATAATCCTGAAGTGCGCCAAGCTATGCAAAGTGTGGTGCGATTTTGGTTTGATATGGGCGTAGACGGCATGCGAGTTGATGCCATCTGGGGTATTTCTAAAGATCCAGAGCTAGGTGACGATTCAGCAAATTCCAATTTTTATGGCGATCCCGACAGTTACGGCGCATTCGTACATGACCATTGTAAGCACGGACCACATTTTCAAGAATATCTGCATGAGCTAGCTAGCATCTGCGATGAATATGATGACCGGCAGATGGTGTTTGAATTTTATCCAGACGAACAACTAGGTGATATTTGGACGCAGTATCGTGAAGTTATTCAGGCACATCCAAAAAGTTCAGCATTTTTCATGGAACATCGGCAAAATGATTGGCATGGTGAGCGTACGGGCTGGAATATTGTCAATTATTTGCAAGCCTGCGATAATAACTTGCCGTTTTTCTGTGTTGGTAATCACGATCAGCCACGTGTTAGGTCACGCTTAGGCTTTGAACGGGCGCGAGCGTTGCAGTTTCTCAATCTGCTTTGCCCCGGCGTGAGTGTTATTTACTATGGCGACGAGATTGGTATGGAAAATGGTCAGCTGACTGATGCGGATATTCGTGATAATTTTAGCCCAAATCATACCCCAGTTGATAGTCGCGATTTGGAACGTACGCCAATGCAATGGGACAATACTCAGTTCGCTGGGTTCTCAGACGTAAAGCCATGGCTGCCAGTGAATAAAAACCGCACATTTATTAACGTCACTGAAGAGAAAAAGAATAGCTATTCTATGCTTAACTTACACCGTAATTTACTACAGCTACGCAAAGATATGCCCATTTTTAGAGACGGATCTCTGGAAATTGTTCATAGAACCGGTAATGGATATATCCTTGGTATAAAACGCGAGCTGGACAATGAGCGGGCTTATATCTTTATCAATTTCGCTGTTGCACCGCAGAGTTTTTTCATTCCAGAAGACGCCGAAATCATCACCTCAACCCATTCTCTAGATTTGATTTTCAAAGAAAAAAACAACTTAACCATTCCTGGATATTGCGGAATTTTACTTATTAAATAAATAAATCTCTATGACATCCGCTAGAATAGCTCTCCCGTTTCTGTATTTATCTCTTCAAGAGGATAAACCCCTGCTGCTTCCATGGCTATACCGGCAAGATTTTCTCTAAGCTCCTGTGTCGCTAAAGCCTCAGACAAATCTTCTAAATCTGGATAATAGTTTTCTTCAGAGTTTTCTTCAGCATCACCGTAGCCTCTGCAGCCTTGATCATAATCAACGCACGACATAGTTAGCATCTCTCCCTCTTTTTATCTGTCTATGATCTATTATACAATACCGCTAAATATAGCGGTAGGGTTAATATAACAACACTATCAATCTAACAACTATAGGGTTTTTGCATTTAAAAAATCCCGACATGTCGCCGAGAAAATAAAATATAATTAAGGATTATTCCAATCGTAGGAACTTGGTGAGGTGCGCCTCCCCATAACTACGACTGTCCACCACAACAGTTTTGTCTTGAATTGGCACCTCACCTATTCCTGGATGTGATAATATCATAGTTCCACCAGGTTTGAGTAGTCCCATTAATCTCGAAACTGTGGAAAACTGAGGATTGTGATAAGGTGGATCGGCAAAAATAATATCAAACTCCCCTGTTGCATCCGCAGTTTCCAGCCAATTTGATATCGTTGTTTTTATTACAATAGATTTTTCGTCGACACCCAAACTGGTTATGTTTTCAGCAATCACGCGCTGTGCGAACCGGTCTCGTTCCACAAAAACCACCGACTCGGCACCGCGACTGAGTGCTTCCAAACCAATCGCGCCAGAGCCGGCAAAGGCGTCCAACACTCGCGCGCCGCGAACCGTTCCACCCAGCGAGTTGAACATCGCCGAGCGGACTCGCTCGCCCATGGGATGTGTCGTCGAGCCTGGTGGGGTTTGAATGAATCGTCCGCCGAATTCCCCAGCAATGATGCGTACTCTCACCGTTTGACCTCAAGCTTCCAGACCGACGCCAGCCAACCCAGCATGACAGCTTTGATGATGATTGGCATCAGTTCATGGTTAGTTTGCCGCGCCAGATCCGTTGTCCAGCCGTTTTTACCAAAATTGTCATACATTTTTAGGCCGGCCACGGCGTGAACTTGCTCTAGATAATATTCTCGGTAGCCTTGCTGCTTGACCTGCAAAATCTCGGCCTCGCTTGGCACGGCGTCCTTAAAGCGCGGATAGGCCACCACACTCGCCACGCCCGCTTCAAACGCCACGTGCATGGTCATCATACCTTTAGCGCCCCAAAACTTCCAATTGTTTTTGATGAGCTCAATCCCCGTATCACCCTTCATAACATTTTTCTTAAGAATTGAGGTTCGCGTCTCCAGACCTTCGCCGCCGCGCAGCTCCTGCATGGCGTGCTCCAGCGGAAAATGATGCGCCGGCGTCAGACCATCGGTGATGGCGTGTGCCATCCACGCGGCTTCAAACGCGGCTCGTTCAGAATTACTTTTTTGCAGCGCTTTCGCTAGATTATCAATATGCTGGTCAATCATCTCCAAAAGCGCCGTGTCGTTCGGATCGTCTGGATTGATGAAATGCCACGGCTCGTCAACGGCTGGACTTTTACGCTTGACGCCGTCAGGACCGTTTTTGCCTTCAAAGTGCAGGATATCTTTAATATCAGGAAACTCACACCAATCAGGCAGCATTGGCGTCAGATGTCGCCTGGCCAATCGATCTATCTTTTGATGAACACCGATAAATCGGCCAGAGCCATCTCTAATTGTTGTTCCTGCATACATATTAATTCAAAATGGTTAATCGCTGATAGCGACTGACGGCACGCGCCAGATGGTTATATTGTAACAAATCCTGCCCCTCTTTGACAAAGCGCTCGGCCTCCGTTTGCGCACGGGCAATCAGCGGCGTGTCGCTCAGCGAGGCAATTTTCAGGTTCAGCGCGCCATGCTGTGCTCGTCCATAAATCTCGCCAGGACCGCGCAATTTCAGGTCAACTTCCGCCAGGTAAAAGCCGTCTTGGGATTTCTCAATTTCCCTGAGGCGCTGGGATGGTTTATCGTGACCCGACAACATCAAATGGCAAAAGCTCTGATGCTGGCCGCGCCCAACCCGACCGCGCAGCTGATGGAGCTGGCTGAGTCCAAAGTTGTCAGCATTTTCGATGAGCATGACCGTGGCGTTCGGCACGTTAACGCCGACCTCCACCACCGTAGTGCTCACCAACATGTCAATATCGCCGTCCGCAAACCGCTGCATGACCGCTGCTTTTTCCTCTGGCGGCAGTTTACCGTGTAGCAGCTCAAGGCGACGATGATGAAACATCGTTTTCGCTAATTTGTGATATTCCGCCTCGACCGATTTTTTGTCATTGTCAGGATTATCGTCGATCAGCGGGCAGATGACATAGGCTTGGCGACCTTTGGCAATTTCTGCATCTATAGTTTCGTAGAGTTTTGGCGCTGAAGCTGGCGACCAAATTTTCGTTTCAATCGGCTGGCGTCCGGCCGGCAGCTCGTCCAAAATCGAGATGTCCAGCTCGCCATACAACGTTAACGCCAAGCTCCGCGGAATCGGCGTGGCGGTCATACTGAGCAGATGCGGCATGTAATCTGCCTTTTGTAGCAACGCCTGCCGCTGCTTGACGCCGAACCGATGCTGCTCGTCGATCACCACAAACCCCAGCTTGTGGTACGCAACTTTTTCCTGAATCAGCGCGTGCGTACCAACCATCACGTTAATGTTGCCATTCGCTAAATTGTCCAGCAGTTGTCGCCGCGAAGTACCCTTGACGTGCCCTGTCAGTAGTGCCACCGATACACCAAACGGCGACAATAATTCATCCAGCGTTTTGGCGTGCTGAGCCGCCAAAATCTCCGTCGGCGCCATGATGGCTGTCTGGAAACCAGCCTGCGCCACCTCCGCCGCCACCAGCCCGGCGACCACTGTTTTACCTGAGCCAACATCGCCCTGTAGCAGGCGATTCATCGGATATTCGGACTCCAAATCTTGCAAAATCTGCCAGGCGGCGCGGCGCTGCGCGTTAGTTAAGGGGAATGGCAATTGCTCGACGAATTGCTTAATAACCGGCTGATTGAACGGGATGCGCCAGCCAGTCAGCTTGGTTTGCTCTTGCTTGTTAAACTGCGCTGCCAAGATCATCTCAAACAATTCTTCAAATGCCAGCCGCTCACGGCCGCGGGCAATTTCCTCGTGATTGTTGGGCACATGGAGGAACTTGACGGCTTCCGCGCGGCTGACTAATTTTTGCCGTTGGACTATGTGCTCCGGCAACGTCTCGGGCAAAAATTCCATGATGGGGCGCAGATTTTTCAGCAAATCCTGCACGGTTTTCGGGCGAAGGTTTTTGATGGATTTGTAGACAGGATGGATGCCCAACGCGTGCTGGGTGTCGGATGCATCGGTTTGTTTGGCGAGTTCGACCGACGGATTGCTGATCTGATAGCTGTTATATTGCATGCCAAATTGACCGGAGAACATGAATTCGGCGTCAGATTTGAGCTGCGATTCGCGGTACGGCTGGTTGAACCAAACAGCCTTGACTTTACCAGAATCATCCGCCAGCACCGCCGTGGTGACTCTCAAACCTCGGCGCACAATCCGCGTCGAAATCGATTCGCAGCGCGCCCGCACCGTCACTTTGCCCGGCTGCAGATCAGCGATATTGACCGCCGCCGAATAATCATCATACGCCCGCGGTAGAAAATCTAGGGCGTCCGCCACCGTCTCTAGACCTGCCGCCGACAACGCCTGGGCGGTTTTGGGGCCGACGCCTTTGATGTATTCCAGTGGAGTTGTCAGTTTCATCTACGAAACAGCGTTGATGCCTTCCAGAGCGTAGGCAGTATCTTCCCAGCCTCGTACCTCGATTGAATCGACGCCCATTTGTTTGACTGGAAAATCATTGCCTCCTTCTTGTAATTTGTCGCCAAAGAATAGCGCCTCTTCCTTTGACAAGCCGTTCAACTCAAGCAGCTTACCAATACCGTACGCTTTATCAATTCCTGGCAGCGTAATGTCAGTGCTGGTCGTACCGCCAATCCTCACCTCAAGACCAGGCAATTTCTCCGCCACCTTGTCGCGATATACTGGACGGACATCTTTATACTTTTCCGCCCAGGCATACTTATCTTCTGGCGACGCCTGCTGACCCAGCGCCG
>CBDFCQ010000042.1:0-6231 GCA_965246075.1 uncultured Candidatus Saccharibacteria bacterium | reverse complement strand
TCAGACAAGCGCATAATTGTCACCCCCTGAGTAGTCCTGCCAAGCAGCTTGATGTCGCTCAGACTCAAACGAATCGTCTGACCATTCTGAGAGACCAATAGCGCCTCAGTCACCTCTGGATCAATAGTTTGTACAGATATAATCGGACCTGTCTTGGCAGTTACTACCGCAGCCTTTATGCCAACTCCGCCACGTTTATGACTTGGGAAATTAGAGACCTTAGTGCGCTTACCAAATCCCTTCTCACTAACAACCAGTAAAGTCTGATCATCGCCAGTAACAATATCCATACCGACAACAGAGTCATTTGGACGCAATCTCACACCACGAACTCCACGCGCCGATCGGCCCATTGGTCGCGTATCTTTTTCATTAAAGCGGATAGCCTGTCCTGCAGACGTAGATATGATTACGTCATTATCGCCACTCGTTCTCTTTATCCAGCGAAGCTCATCGCCCTCATCAAGCTTAATGGCAATTAATCCGTTTGTGCGAACATTAGCATAATCTTTCACAGGAGTTTTCTTTACTGTACCTTTCTGTGTTGCCATGAAGAGATAGCCATCATCGTTAGCGTTCTTTTCATGCTTGATGATTGCCGTTATTTTCTCTTCTGGCTGAAGCTGCAAGAGGTTTACCGCAGCAACACCCTTAGCGCTCAAACTGGCGGCCGGAACCTCGTAAGCCTTCAATCGGAAAATTCTACCCATATTAGTGAAGAACAGTAGATAGTCATGAGTACTTGCCTGAACCACCTGGTCGATAACATCCTCTTCCTTGGTTGTCATGCCACGCTTGCCCTTACCGCCACGATTCTGCCTACGATAGTCGCTAACCAATGTTCGTTTAATATAATTCTCGCTAGTCAGCAAAATAACCGACTCCTCTTCTGGAATTAACTCCTCATCAGAGAACTTACCTAGCTCGTGATTGATAATTTTACTGCGCCGCTCATCACCATATTTGTCTTTCATGGCTAACAACTCAGTCTTCACCACATTGAGGATCTCCTGTTCGCTTGCCAAAATTGCTTCTAATTTCTTAATCAATTCATGAAGCTGCCTCAATTCATCTTCAATTTTATCGCGCTCCAGACCCTGCAATCGTCGTAGCTGCATTGCCAAGATTGCTGCCGCCTGGATCTCAGAGAGTCCAAATCGCTCCATCAAACGCTTATCAGCATCGTCATAGCTTTCACGAATTGTCTTAATAACCTCATCAATATGATCAAGCGCGATCTTCAGACCTTCAAGAATATGAGCTCGCTCTTTAGCCTTACGCAGTTCAAACTCAGTCCTGCGGCGAATCACCCCTTGACGATGCTTAATAAACTCCGCCAAAATCTCTTTTAGACCCATCACCTTAGGCTGGATACCATTAACTAAGGCCAAGACGTTATAGTGGAATGATGTTTGTAACCCAGTTAATTTATACAGCTGGTTAAGAATCTTCTTTGGATAAGCATCCTTCTTTAGCTCAACAACAACCCTAACCTTACCACGGGCACTTTCGTCTCGCGCATCAGCGATGTGGGTTATTTTCTTTGCCAAAACCAATTCCCGGACCTTATCAACAAACCCTTCCTTACTCATACCATAAGGCACTTCGGTGATAATAATACTGTAGCGACCATTTTTACGCTCTTCAATAGTCGCCACTGCCCTAATTGTTACTGATCCACGGCCAGTCTCATAGGCTTGTCGCATCGGCGCACCGCCATACACCTCTGCGCCCGTTGGAAAATCAGGTCCCTTAATATGAGTCAAAAGTTCGTCAAGCGTAATCTCAGGATTATCTATCTGCGCCACCGTAGCATCAACGACCTCACCAAGGTTGTGCGGTGGAATATTTGTCGCCATACCTACAGCAATACCCATCTGCCCATTCAGTAGAATATTCGGCACAGCAGACGGCAAAACCACTGGCTCCTTCTCCGTTCCGTCAAAGTTATCACGAAAATCAACTGTTTCTTTATCAATATCAGCCAGCAGTTCACCACCAACCTTATCCATTCGTGCTTCAGTATAACGAGAAGCCGCTGGCTCATCTCCGTCCATAGAACCAAAGTTACCCTGACCTTCAACCAGCGTATAACGCATTTTCCATGGCTGAGCCAAGTTCACCATAGCGTCATAAATCGAGGAATCACCGTGCGGATGATAATTACCCATAACTTCACCGACGATCTTTGCCGACTTCACAGTAGCGTGAGGGGCGCGCCAGCCATTTTTATTCATTGCATATAGAATACGACGATTCACAGGCTTCAGTCCATCACGCACATCAGGAAGAGCTCGGTCAATGATAACCGACATGGAGTACTTTAAGAAGGAGTCCTCCATGACACTCTCAACTGTCGACTTCTCAATACCGCGAATTTCTGGCTCTTCGTTCAGAATTTCTGGTTCTACTATATTTTTATTATCGTTATCCGCCATATCTCCTCCTTAAAAGTCCAAATCTTCCACGTTAACCTTAGCGGCATTTGTTTGAATAAAATTTTTCCTCAATTCTACACTGTCGCCCATCAGCTTCGTAAATATCGCATCCGCCCGCTCTGCGTCCTCAATATTCACCTTCACCAAAGTTCGATTTTCTGGATTCATGGTCGTCTCCCATAGCTGAGACGCGTCCATCTCACCAAGACCTTTGAAACGTTGTTGCGCTGTAAATCCAGCTTGCTTAAATCTCTCAGCTGACTCGTCTATCTTAATGCCAGAAGCTCGACGCTCCTCAATTCTCTGACTCAGCGTCTGCTCCAGTGCCGCCTCATCATAAACGTATTCAATTTTACGATTACTGCCTGTACCTTTAATCAAGCCAAACAGAGGTGGCTTCGCTAAGTACACATGCCCCGCCTCAATAACCTCAGACATATAGCGGAAGAAGAAGGTCATAAGAAGAGTTGAGATGTGAGCGCCGTCAACATCAGCATCCGTCATAAAGATTATCTTATCGTAACGGATTCCACTAATATCAAACTGGTCACCAATACCAACACCCATAGCCTTAATTAATGAAACAATCTCAGCATTAGCAAACATCTTATCAAACCTTGCCCGCTCAGTGTTCAACACCTTACCACGCAGAGGAAGGATAGCTTGAATAGTTGAATCGCGACCGTCTTTGGCCGAACCAGCCGCCGAGTTACCCTCAACGATAAATAACTCACAATCTTTTCGATTACGCGACGAACAGTCAGTTAATTTAGAAGGTAAATTCAGACCCTCAAACGCGCCCTTACGGATAACATTATCGCGGGCCGCACGGGCTGCCTTACGCGCTCGTGCCGCTAAGGTTGCCTTGCCAACGACCTTCTTGGCCGTAGCTGGATTCTCCTCTAAGTAGTACGCAAAATACTCGCTCATCACCTGATCTACATAGCGACGCATCTCAGGATTACCCAGCTTATTCTTAGTCTGCCCCTCAAACTGCGGATCAGGCAACTTCACTAATATTACCGCTGTCAGGCCTTCGCGAATATCATCACCAGTTAGGTTATCCTCTTTTTCTTTAAGTAGGTTATTTTTACGGGCGTAGTCGTTAATAACTCGCGTTAGGGCTGCTCGAAAACCGACCAAATGAGTACCGCCGTCAGGAGTAAGCACGTTATTAGCAAATGGCTTTACTACCTCAACATAAGTATCGTTATACTGTACAGCGATCTCCACCATACAATCCTCAACCTGCTTCTCAACATAAAATATATCTTCCGACAAGACTTCTTTACCGATATTCAAGTTCTTCACATAACTCTTAATGCCACCCTCGAAGTAGAAAGCTTTTCTCTCACCGGTTCGCTCGTCAACAACTGACGTGTAAACGCCCTTCGTTAGATAAGCCTGGTGTCGAAGATAATTAACAACCCATTTATAATCAAAGCTAACAGTCTCTTTAAAAATAGTTGGGTCTGGATAAAACGTAATGGTGGTTCCAGGGGTATCAGACTTACCAACAACCTCTAAATCAGTTTGTGGCACGCCAGTCGCATATTCCTGACGATAGACTTTACCATTTTTCCGAACCTCGGCAATCATTCGCGTAGACAACGCATTCACGACACTCGAACCAACACCATGAAGACCAGATGAAACCTTGTAGCCGCCGCCGCCAAACTTACCACCAGCATGCAATATAGTTAAAACTGTCTCCAGGGTACTTTTACCTGTCTTTGGGTGCTTATCAACAGGGATTCCGCGTCCGTCATCAGAAATACGCACCCCACCATCTTCCAGCAGCGTCACTTCAACTTTTGTAGCGTAGCCAGCTATTGCTTCGTCAATAGAGTTATCGGCAATTTCCTTAATTAAGTGATGCACACCATCATAGCCAGTGCTACCGATGTACATACCTGGACGCTTGCGAACCGGCTCAAGCCCTTCCAGGACCTGAATTTGCGAGCCATCATAAGATTGTTCATTTGTTTGTTTAGCCATATCTCCCTCACTATTATCTGAATTATCAGCTCTTTTCAACACATTTATTATACATAAAAATAGATACATTATCAAACTATTTACTTTTCTAGTATGCTTATGCTAAAGTTGAATTAAAGTTCTATAATAAAAACAAAAGAGGTCAAAATGTTCAAAAAAATTATCTCGCGCCTACCGTACAGCCCTTCAATGATTCACAGTCTGGGCTTTTACGCAAAACGCCTTCGTAAAGAGGAAGCTACACGAAAAATCGGACTTATTTTGACCGCCCTAGCCCTTATCGTGCAGTCTTTTACAATATTCTCTCCGCCAGAATCCGCCAATGCCGCTGATTCTAGCGACCTGATTTATGGCGGAATCTCCAGCGGCTCCCAATTATTAGCCCACTATGATGCTAACACTAACAATATCCACGATCTCTATAACCATCTGGGGATTAGTCGCTCCGACCTAGAAGCCGCCACAGGAAACTTACAGACCTTAAATAGCAATATGGGGACTTATTCATGGGGCCTCACTCCTCATTTTGGCGCCTCAAGAGGCGAAGGATCTTACGTTGTTCGCACCTCACAAGGCGGCGCTCGAACTTTTTACTATCGACCACACAACCTATGGGGGAATTTTACCTATAGGGCATTCGTCGGCTATTCAGCTGGGACCGGCTGGTTTGCAATTATGCTAAACTGCGGCAACCTAATCTTAAAATTTGCACCACCTAACCACCACTGCCCAACCGGACAAGTTGGAACATACCCAAACTGTTCAACTCCACCAAAGCCAGTAGCAACCTGTAACGCTCTAGATATAAAAAAGAATGGTGACGCCTATCAGTTAACTGCTGATGCAAGTGCAGCCAATGGCGCAACTATTCAACAGTATATATATAATATATATCGAAATAACACGCTGATAAAAACTATCACCAGTAATGATAAAATCGTCACCTATACCGAAAAAACTCCTGGCTCCTATAAAGTAGTTCTAACCGTTAAAAGCTCACTGGGAGACAAAACTTCAGATGTCTGCGTGAAGACATTCACTATACCAGAGCCAGAAAGGTGTCCACAAAATCCTAAACTACTGAAAGACGATCCTCAATGCCAACCATGCCCCGGTGACTCTACAATATGGATTAACGATAGCCGATGCTCAGCTTCATTTGTTCAAACAAAAACTGCAACCAATCTTACCCAGAATAACGCCAATGCAACGACAACAGTTGCTAAATCTGGAGATCGCATTACCTACACCCTATCAGTAAAGAACAAAGGCCTAAAAGAGGAGGAGTTTGTTTTTAAAGATCAAGTTAGCGATTTACTGGAATATGCCGATATATTCGATCCTGGTGGCGGCACCCTAACAGACGATAAAGGCGCCAGCACTGGTAGCGGTAATGCAAAAACTCTAGTATGGAACCCAGTTAAGATTAAACCCGGTGAAACCCAACAGCGCAGCTTTACTATCCAAATAAAAAGCAACATACCAGCTATGGCTAGCGGCAAAAGCAACCCAACATCTTATGATTGTCGAATTGACAACACCTTCGGCAATACCGTCAGTACGAAGGTAGATTGCCCTGCGCCAAAAGTTATCGAGCAAACAACTTCTCAGCTGCCAAAAACTGGTGCTAGTGAAAATATGCTATTTGCCGGAATTGTCTCAGCAGTAGTAGTGTTCTTCTACGCTCGGTCACGTCAATTAAACAAAGAAGTTAGAATTGTTCGGCGAGACATGGCCGCAGGAACACTATAGGAGGTGTAAAAATGAGCGAAAAATTAAAATCTACCCCAGAAAA
>CBDFCQ010000041.1:0-6637 GCA_965246075.1 uncultured Candidatus Saccharibacteria bacterium | reverse complement strand
CAAGTATATACTTTTTTAGTCCTTCCCATATGCACGCAACTTGCTCTTCAGTATAATTCAACTCCTCTCGACGATTGGCATCTTCTAAATAATCTACAATCATTTTTGCAGCATCATATAAAGACCCCAAACTACCATCTTTTAAATCATTATAAATCTGCTTATAGATCGTATTAAATTTAACCGTTGGCTGGTTTAATTTATCCTGCCTCTGCATTCGCCTCATTTCAGCATCAAACTGTTTAAACTCTTTTGGCAGTAGCGTCCGGGCACGCTTCTCAATAGCCACTTTATCGGGATTATCAGAACCAATAACTCCCGTTAACAAATCCCTCAATGGCCGCCTTTGGTCACCCTCCGCCATCAGCCTAACTATCTTATCAACCGCATCAATGGTCATCTTTCGTGCAAGGGATGAACGCATGCGATATAAAAAAGTATCGCCATCTTTGCCGCCATGAAGTGAATATTCAAGCATTTCATCGAAATATGATGAGTCTTTTTGAGAAATTAAATTAATAATCTTTTCTACAAACTTGGAGCGTTCGGCGTAATAACCGTGTTCGACTTTAACGGACAAATATATAAATTGTTTCAGCATAGACAACCAGTCATCATGCCACAGCTTATCAATACTCACTAGAAACTTGCTCCTACCGTTAAATACCAACTTATCGCGGTTAATTACCGATAACACAAGATTTTCATCAATCGCTAGCTTTCGCAAAAAGTAACCGATAGACTCTGGCTTATCCAATTTCTCAATATAAAATTGTGAGCCGATGACTTCGCGTTTCATGCCTTCAATGTATATATCTATGGCTGCTTCGCTGTTACTATCTATTTTGTAAGCAAAAGATTGTATGGCGTCAAATATAGCAGTATGGTTTCGGTGTGCGGATGATAGTAACCTATTTAACACTGACTTGTCATTAGTTGCCATTAGGGAGTGTATGGCATTATACTGTAAATCATAATTATTGTTTTTAACTCTCCTACGGGCTATCACCAATAATTTTTTAATAAGCCGCTGGCGATCTTCTCCATCATATCTGTCCAGGAGCAGTGCATCACCACAAAATACAATGGCATTTAACAACATAGCATGGTTAGCTTTTGTATTACGCTTTGAGATAACAAACTGTAATACCGACTCTATTTGATCTGAGCTAGCGTAGCGAGCTAAGTTAAATAAAACCTCACGATCAATAAATGTAGACTGCCTCTTATGTTGACTCCATATGCGGTCAAATATGTACTCCTTATCAGAACTAGTCATATATACCGTATTTACCCCTGTGACTAGTAATTCCGTATCATCGTTTAAAGTTGCGCCTTCTGACTGCAGATCAATAATAAGACGTGCCATCTCTGGCATCTCATCGACTAGATATGACAGTGTGTTACGCCAAGACGGTATAAGTCGACGAGTTTGACTATCAAAGGCCAACGTAAACGCTTTTCGAATTGGATTCGCCATCCGAGCTATATATTTTGCCGCAAGATATTCTTGAATTTCTACATTGGTAAAATATATCTTTCCTTCTACATTCTTAGTGAGTAAAGCATGCTCATATATATCTTCTATATCTGTATTTCCTAGTAATAATTTTACATCCGACGAAGCCCTGTCAATAAAAGTAATAAAATCATCAGTCGATATTTCAGTAACTTGAGCGATCTTCATAGTAAGTGCAATATGCTCCAAAAAACGCTGTTTTAGTTCTGCTAATTGACGCCCTGACTTCTCGTCCTCACCGAGGAGCTGCTTGCCTACAAGTGACGCAAACAACATCGGTCTATTAAGATCCTCCGCATTAAAATTCTCATCCTCTAATTTCTTGGCAATAATTTCAAGATAGCGAGGGTTTTGTAGAATTGAACTGTCGCCTGTGCTTCCACGTGGCAAGCTGTTAAATAATTTCCTGATAGAACCTTCTTCAACACCAATCTGCTCTAAAAATTTTTTTGCTTCATGAAATTCAAGCGGGTTAATGAACAGATAGTGTGCATCTGGAATTCCTCTAAATATATTTTGGTATTTGCTAAAATAATGTATACGACTTGATATTACATACCTACATTTTGGATGTCCATTGATATGATAGACCAGCCCCCTGATTGTCTCTATAATATCCCGATTTGGCGACTCGTCCAGACCGTCTAGTAATATAATATCAGTATCATCGTGTATACTGTTTAGTCGAAGCCAACTATCTATGTCTTGCCTTGGCAATTTAGTTTTAAAATCTATCCTACGTGCATTTTCATATAGCCCTTCGAGTTCTTCAATAAGGCGTGTTTTACCCTGACCCGGTTCCGCTACAATAAAAGTTACTCTGTTTTCCAAAATATCTGATAGTCTAGCACTAGTAGTGTCGTCATCATAATCAAAAAAGTAATTACCTCTGGATTTGAGCTCCAGGAGTGACTCGTAGGAACTCGCGATATAGAGTCGTGGTTGAATATATTTCATCTTTATATATAATTATAGCCTAATTAATCCTAAGCTGTAGATTACGATCTTTATATCAAAATTTGTCAACAATGCACTTTATTCTATTGCTCAACCAGCGTAAACGGCATCGATTCGCCAATCTGCACCAAGGTCTCGCCGACTGCACCCTGACGAATTAGCTCGTGAGCGATGCCCATCTTTCGCATGATATCACGCAGGCGATTGACTGATTCAAATTGATCAAAGTTAGTGCGGCGAGCAAACTTTTCAATTTTAGCGCCGTGGATGATGAAGCTAATCGTCTCTTCATCGTTGACATTGTCAGGCTCCGCGCCAACCACCCGCTCTACCGTCCAGGCATCAGATGCTGCTTGTGCATCCAAAGCAATGACTGGCAACTCATCGCCTTCTTCTTCAATCAACTCAGCTTCCCGCGCTCGATAATCCGTAACCTCACGACGCAGTAGGCGTAGCAGTTCCGTTACACCAGTATGTGTTTGCGAGGAAATCGCCACCACCGGTGAACCGTTGGCTACATTTTGTAACGCTGTCGACTGCATAGCAATAATCTCATCATCCAGTCCTTCACACTTCGTCAGGGCAATAATTTCTGGACGTTCAGCCAATTCTTTAGAATATTTTTCCAGCTCACGGCGAATGGTCTGGTATTTTTCCGCCGGGTCGTCACTATAGGCATCAATCATATGTAGTAACACGGCAGTCCGCTCAACGTGACGCAGGAACTGGTCGCCCAAACCCTTGCCTTCCGAGGCGCCTTCAATCAGCCCTGGAATATCGGCGATCAAAATTGAACCATCATCCACATCCGCCACGCCCAGATTTGGCGTCAACGTCGTAAACTCATAATTAGCAATTTCCGGTCGAGCGTTGGAAACCACGCTTAAGAATGTCGATTTACCAGCATTAGGGAAACCAACCAAACCAACGTCGGCCAGCAATTTCAATTCTAGCTCCGCCTCAAATTCTTCACCTGCCTCACCAAGTTCAGCCATCTTTGGCGCCTGGCGCGTGCTGGACGTAAAGTGGGCATTACCAAAACCACCGTCACCACCGCGAGCAACAACCGCTTGTTGCTGGTCTGCCGTCAAATCAGCCACCACCTTGCCGTCGCACTTAACCAGCGTACCCATCGGTACTTTAACCACCAGCGGAGAGCCGCTCTTGCCGCGTTTATTGCGCTTACTACCGTCACCGCCATTCTCTGCTTTTAGTTCTGGCTTGTAGCGAAAATTCAGCAATGTATTGAGGTCTTTAGTTGCCAAAAAAATGACGTCACCGCCGCGTCCGCCGTCACCGCCATCAGGGCCACCCTTGTCAACATATTTCTCATGCCGAAAACTGACTGCGCCGTTGCCGCCCTTGCCAGCTCGTACAAAAACTTTTGCGATATCAACAAACATGAGCTAATTATACCAGAAAACACCCCGTCAGTCGACGGGGTGCCATATTGATGTCATCTTAAGATTTTAGTGGATGAAGCTATAACGGCCAGCCTCAGCAAGTGGTATGGTGCGAGAAGAAATAACATTGTAACCCGCATAATTCATATCTGAAACATAGATATTCTGACCATCTACCCGCTCAACGATACCGACGTGACCATAACCACCACCACCCCAGTCGTTCTGAATAATCGCACCAGGTGCCGGCAAATTATTCACTACAAATCCAGCTGCACGAGCACTATCATCCCAAGTATTAGCATTGCCCCAGAAGCTACCGATCGGTCGACCAAGCTGCAAACGACGCTCATAAGCATACCAGGTACAATTACCAGCAGCATATCTATTGCCAACAGATGCAGTCAGCCAACTTCGGCTAGCACTAGTGGTAGTCGAAGAGCCATACCTACTATTTCCATACGATGATCGACCCCGTGGCGCTACATAGTCTGGACGTTCAGCCTCCGGCAGCTCACCTCCAGGTATCACAATACGCGTACCAGCAGTTAATTTTGATCCGTCATCAATATCGTTATATAGAACAACCCGCTCAGCGCTAGTCTTATACTTATCAGCCAAAGATTGCGCCGTATCACCATCCTTAACTGTATAAACAACACCATCAATCAGCGGAACAATAAGTGTCTTATTAGGCTCAATAGCATCTGAGGTAGTATTATTTGCCCAACGAAGCGTCTGTGGAGAAATCTTAAACTTCTTTGCAATTTTCTCTATATTGTCGCCTTCTTTAGTCACATATGAAGAAATACCACGCGCAGCAGAGGTGTCAGGCTTCACAATATCAGGCTTTGTGATAACCTCAGAGTCATTCTGAGAAAGGTTTTTCTTAATTGTTAATGAAGTCTCTGATTCACGCAAATCACCAGCCGAAGGCAACTCTGCCGTCTCTGCCAAATTAGTTACAGCACTAGCCGCCGCCAACTTATCCACCGAAACGGTTTTAGCTTTGGCAACTCCAGATATTGTCGATGTGCTCGCATTAGATGCTTCAGCTGATGCTAAAGTTTTTGACTTCTCAGCAACCGCATTATTACCACTGTTGCCGTAAACCAAAAATGATATAGTTAACAAAAATATTCCGCCGTAAACCGCGAATGATCGAAGCTTACGTTTCTTACCCCGAAGAGTTATAAAATGGTTACGAATAATCGTGCTCCTTGTATCAATGTCACCACTGATACTACTACCCAATTGTCTTTCTTCTCGCAATAGAACAGGATATGTTGTCGACCTAATTGATTATTATATTCTACATTAGTTTTGCTATATCCGTAGCGACAATTTTGGTAGGTCATTTACCATAATTTACCCGTATTGATAAATCAGACAAACGATCTACATTCCATTTTACACAACATTGACAATAAAGTCAATAAATTTTATAAGATGTGATTTTGTCAAGAAATCTGACATTTTTTCTGACAATGAGCCTTAATATTAGCCTCGTGTTCTTCGTTTGTCTTCGCAAAGTACGTCACGTCATCATCACCGCTCAGGAAGTAAAGGTAGCTAGAGTCTGCTGGATTAGCTGCAGCATTTAGAGCGCTCAAGCTAGGCACAGCAATAGGCCCAGGCGGCAAGCCTTTTTGGATGCGCGTATTATAAGGTGACTTTAGGCTTGGCGAACGCTCTACGCCATTTTTATCAGCAATATATTGATAGGTGACATCCGAGCCCAGCTCCATATTCGCCTTCAGTCGATTATAAAAAACACTAGCAATCTTTCGCTGATCCTCGCAAGTCTCAGCACCAGAACCACAGCCGATCGACTCCCGCTGAATAATTGACGCCAGCGTAATTCCCTGATACAGCGTTATTCCACGAGCCTTAAACTTCTCTTCAAGGTTGTACTTTTTCACGATTTTTTCAAACTGATTGATTGACCGCTTTAAGACCTGATCGACAGTTTCATCTAAAGAAATATAGAACGTTTCTCCATAAATATAACCTTCAAGACTGACATTATCTGGTTTACCAGCAAAAACCGAGCTACTATATTTAGCGGCAAAGGCCTTCTTTATCTGCTCTTTTGAGAAGCCGGCTTTCAATAATACAGATTCGACTTCTCTGCCATCAGAATTGTTTATCTTTTTATCTAAAGACGCACCAGGATAAAAAGTTATAGCAACCTCATCGGACTTACCACTTGTTAAATGACCAACTATTTCGCTAACAGACTGAGATGGCTTTACTGAATAAACACCGGCCTTAAATTTGCCACCCGAATTATGGAGTCTTGTATAAATTGAAAAAGCTAATGAATTCTTGATAACCTTCTTGTCCTCCAGAATTTTAGCAATATCACTAGAACCCATACCTTCTTTAATATTAATCCTTACAGTTTGCTGGGCGCGCACATCAAAAGGCGAAATCATTTGTTTATACCAGATAGTTGCGCCCAAAGCACTCAAGCCTAAAATTGCCACAATAATTGATAGCACCAATAGCCAGACACGTCGTTTACGAATTTTCATACTTTTCCTCCAAGAAATCCTGCAAAATTATACTAGCAGCCTCTGCGTCAATCTCGCCCTTATCCTTAACTTTATTCCCTAATCTCTGTTCAGCCTGCACGCTTGTTAATGATTCATCCTGAAAAACAATTTCCGTATCCAGCTCAATGTCAGCAAACTGCTTAACGAAATCCTCCACAAATTCCGTCTGCTTAGTTGGCTCACCAGACTGGTTGCGCGGA
>CBDFCQ010000040.1:0-6813 GCA_965246075.1 uncultured Candidatus Saccharibacteria bacterium | reverse complement strand
TTCGTACTAAGCTCAATGACAGCAAACCGCTTAACAAAATCCTCCACAAATTCCGTCTGCTTAGTTGGCTCACCAGACTGGTTGCGCGGATACCCCACCACAATTACATCAATATCATGTCGCAACACCAACTCTGTTATTTCTTGGATAATTTTTTCGCTATTTTCCAGCCAACCAAATGGCACCGCAATTTTCACTTGCGAGTCTGCCATCGCCAAACCAATCCGTCGCTCACCAACGTCTAGAGCCAGAAAGTTCTTACTTGACATCTTTTATCTTAAATTCAACATTTATTTTATTGATGTCTTTTGGTACCGATTTAACCCAAAATGGCGAAAACTTAACATCAACGTCCTCGACTCCGTTAATCGACTCAATGGCCGACTGCACTTCACCGTAGCTCTTACCTTTGGCCTGGTCCTTGACGCTCTCCTCTTTAATATCAGGGCCAACTTTACCATTAGCAGTCAAGCGAACAGTTTGGGCGTTTCGAGCGTTAGCAAATTGAGAAAATGCCACCTTATCAACACCATTATCGTAAATTCTCTGGGCTTTTTTGCCAGAAATCTCGTCCTTTAGCTTCGACTCTATAAAATTCTTCAATTCATTCTTATCAACCGCTAGCATATTTGCAGTGATTGTGGATTTTAGAGTCACTGCGCCAGTAGCCTCTCCGTCGACCGCTACACTTGAGCTAGGATCTGAGCGATTTTCAGCATAACTTTCCGTAATTGTCTTCACAGAATTACCAAATGAAGCAATCAGCTGCTCTTTCAGGCCTTCGACTTTCTTCTCGCTAAGCTTGTTTTTTGCCGCTTCTATGTCACTAGCCGTTACGACCGTTGCCGTTTTATCAGTACCACCGCTGGTAGCAGACCGCAAGGACGCGGAAATATCATCAACCGAAATACTCATACTGCCAGTGGCAGCATTATACTGCGCTCCGCCCTCACTAGCAGTAATCGCTCCCGAGGCTGATCCTGCACATTTATAACCAGGGCAACTCCAATCCAGTGTCGCGCCCGGAACGTTCACGGAAGAATTTAAGGTGTAAGATAATCCACTATTCTTTAAAACCGTACCAGCTGCAATTGTTACACTACTTGAAGATGAATTCTTAAAAACCACCACTCCGGTCGCCTTTTCGCCAACGTTCTTCTTGCCCGTAGCAGAAAATTCAACACTGACTTCCTTAGCTATTTCCTTCTTAATTGACTTGATGACATTAGATTTAGCGTTCGTAGCAGCATTTTCGCTTAAACTAACCGTATCACTCACCGTCATACTGGTAGTTTTCGCAGAAATAATAACCGTAGCATGCGGCGCAAACCAAATTGCCCAGACTAAAAACACCCCAAACAAAAGCACTCCGCCACCAATCAGTAAAAACTTTTTACGAAATGCATTAAAATTAGGGACTTTTGGCTTTTTAACCATGTTTTTTAGAGAAGTTAGGCCTTTAGACTCCTTCTCGTTTGCAGCGGCAATAGTACTGTCTATCGCGGCGTCATTATCTGATGATGACTTTTTTGCAGCCTCAGCCATATCACCGACAGCCAACTTACCACCATCAATAACATCACTTTCATCATCAACTTTTAGGGCGGGAATTTCCGCAATTTCCGGTTTACTCTGGAGCGTTTTTGCTACGGGAATTTTTGCCGTGGCAGCCAAACCAGCCAGAACCGAATCATTTGTAATAATCACTATTGTTTTATCAGCCGATTTTGCCGCCCGTGACAACAATCTTATGTTAACCGCGCTCTGCAAAATACCAATCCGCCTAGGCGGCACCAGCGCAATTATCCGCTGTTTTGACGCTTTAATCTTACCAATTATGGTGGTAATATCGTCTTCTATATCGATATAAATAACGTCTTTGTTCATCTTAAATCTTTAATAACCTGTTTACTTTTTCAACTAAACTATTACCACCCTGGCTACAGATAATTGTATCATAGCCAACCCTTAATAGCCCCATAGCAGTGACAAATGTATGGTCGCTAGCATCACCAGTTTCATCGACTATTCCTGTTACGTCGCTTGGATTAATATACTGAACGACAGGCTTTTTAGTAAAAGGTAAGTCCTCTGACCATTGTCGCTCCTTGAGAGCTTCGGTAATCTTCTTCAGGCTAGAACCGCCGCCACATAATAAAATCCTATTCGGCAAATAATCAACATTATCAAAATCCCCAAGAGCTAACTCAACACCAGACAGCCAGACCTCCAGGGTTTTATCAATTGCAGCGTCAACCTTTTTCTTTACCGTAGGCTTTAACTTGTCATGATCAATATTTAGCTTCAGTTTTTCTGCGTCCTTAAAGCTTAAATCTAAATCAGAGGCAATAGTTCTGGTGAAGCTACGTCCACCAATACCAAACATTTTCGTACCCTCAACACCACCGTCATTGACAACCGCGATGTCAGTCGTACCGCCACCAATATCAGCCAAGATAGCTGTAAAATTGCTATCAGTGTCTGAGCCCAGGACACTACGGCTCACCGCGAACGGCTCGGCTGCCACTGCCACCAAGTCCAGAGCTAATTCATCAGCCACCTTCTCCAGAGCCCCAATATGAACCATCGGTGCAAATGCCGTATAAATCTGCACCGCCACATCCCTACCCTGAAAACCAATTGGATTTGACACCTTATAGCCGTCAATATGAATGCTCACTAACGCCGAATTAACTAACTTCACTTCAACATCAGCATTGCCAGTCTCCAGAGCGATTTGCGCCTGGGCCTTACCCTGGGCTCGCTCCTGGACCTTCTCGATAATAAATTCCATTTCTGCGACATCCAGCGGTTTATTTGGCTGTGGCCGACGATAGCGGATGGTATTAGTTACACCTTTAACTAGCTCACCAGCAATACCAATAACAACTCGCTTACCCTGAACTCCAGCCTGATCTTCCGCCTCAGATAAAGCGTCCTCACAGTTGGCCACCACTCCAGCAATATCGGCAATTGCGCCAGTATGCATATCGCCCATTTCCTGCTGCTTACGACCAACACCAATAATCTTCAGCTCGTCGTCTTTGACTTCAGCAATTAACGCCTTAACCACCTCAGTACCGATGTCCAAACTAACCAATAGATCGCGATTATCTTTATCAGACTTCTTTAACATATCTTTCAACGCCATATACGAATTATTATATAACGCTTGTGATTTTAGAGCAACAGATTGACGTATTTTATTTTTAATGTTATAATAGGGACATGTCCAATATTCTATTAAGAACCAATCATGAGCAACAGCTCTCTACCGACACAAGTAATACTATATTCAGTACAGCAGTTGATTTACTAAGATACACTGAACCAAGCGAGACATCTACAGAAGTCATTGGCTTAGATTTCGGTAGGTACAGAGAGGGACGCCTGGATGCTAAAATTAGACTAGCAGGAGACGTAGCGCTTTTGGGGACCTACCTGCGATATCATCAAAAAGACAGAACAGTCGAGACAAAACTAGGCGCAGACAATAAATGGGATAGCGGAATTACATCAAGAAAAAATATTACAAATTGGTTCTGTAGTATTTGCCCATTTGACGTCGATGCAGACCCGATAAGAAGGTTAGCCTCAAACGATGAGACATTTTCAAATGGACAATTAGTACAATCTATAGCAGACATCATAACCTCATTTCCAAAAGAAAATGTACGCACAGACTCTGTATACTATAATCAAAACCCGGAGATTTATGAGGTAACGGATGATATTGCAGGCGATGGAAAAGTAAGAATTGATGATAGGTTGTATAGAATCGGTGGCACTGAAAGCAAGCTCGAAATAGTCGAACTTAATAGATTGCCAGTAAAAGTGTGGTATAGCATGTCCATCCCTTATGAACACGACGGCATTGAAACTAGTATGATATTAGGTGTGACAATAGGTACACTAGGCAAAGGAGCGTTATCATGCTATTTCTACGACCCAGTAGATGGACGTAGGCGCAATATTACGCCTAAAGATATACGCCAGCTTGAAAGAGAAATAATTGAAGATGTCGAAGCAATGGCGGCAGATAAACTATCTATCGCAAAACAGCTTTAATACGGCGGATACCGGCCGAACTGGATTCTTCTTTAGTAATTTTGAAGCGCTTACCACCTTCAGCCAGAATTCCAGTATGCTCAACGTGCGGACCACCGCAGACTTCAAAACTAATAACATTGTCATCTTCGCCAATTGAATAAACCTTAACTTCATCGCCATAGCGCTCACCAAAAGCACCGATTGCCCCCATTTTTAGCGCCTCTTCAGTTGGATAGACGGCAAACTTAACAGGCAAATCAGCATCAATCCAAGCGTTAACCTGATCTTCAACAGCCTGTTTTTCTTCCAAAGTCAATTTATCATGATTAAAATCAAAGCGCAGACGATCAGCGGTAATATTACTACCGTGCTGCTGCAAATCTGGCGTATTGAGGACTTTGCGAAGCCGCACCCAATAGGTGCGTTGCCGTGTGGTATTTGAGGTGAATCGGATCGTGACCTTCGAGACCACCGCTAAATTGCCCCTTGCGGGCTGTCTTGGAGCGTTGGCGCTGCTCAGCCATCTTAGCATCAAATTCAGCGCGCCAATTATTAGAAAGTTTGATGCCTTGCTTATGCGCCTCCTCGGTACTCAGCTCCACCGGAAATCCAAATGTATCATACAAAGTAAATAGCTCCTCACCAGTCAGGCCATCATCAATATAATGCTGCATTTGTCTCAGACCTTTACGCAAGGTATGACGGAAGGCTTTTTCTTCCTTAACGAGTACTGCAATGATATTGTCACGACTCTCTTTAACTTCTGGAAAATCATTCTCATAAAGACTAGCTATCACCGGCACAACTTCTTGCATAAAGTTCTGCTCAATTCCCAGATCAAAGCTATAGCGAATTGCCCGGCGCAACAGGCGGCGCATCACATAGCCCTGCTCCTTATTACTCGGCACACAGCCATCAACCGCCATAAAAGTAGCAGCCCTGAGGTGATCGGCAATCACACGCATGCTTTCGGTATGCGAATCATAATTTTTGCCACTCAAATCCTGCAATTTCTCGACAATTGGCCATAGTAAGCTAATCCTGAAAACATCAGGGTCGTTATTAGCTGCTGCCGCGATGCGCTCCAGGCCCGAACCATGATCGATATTTGGTTTTTCTAATGATTCAAACACACCATCAGCCACCTTTTTATAGGCCATAAAGACATTATTGCCAATTTCCATAAAGCGTCCACAGTCGCAGTTCGGATGGCAATGTTCGCCAAATTTTGGATCATGCTCGATGAAATTGAACTCATAAAACATCTCGCTATCTGGCCCGCACGGATCCCCAATTGGTGTAGTCTCCGGCCCGCCGTTACGGCTCCACCAGTTCTTGCTGCCATCATAGTAAAAAATCCGCTCGCCCGGTTTAATACCGCGCGCATAACCGGCCTGTTCCGAACCAATATCAGCTTGACTGCTACTCAAGCCTGCTTTTTCGTATAGTTCCGCCCAAATCTCCGCCGCCTCAGTGTCTTTCGGGATATTATAGCGTTCATCGCCGATGTAACAGGTGACATAAACCCGGTTCATGTCCAGCCCAACCTCTTCGGATAGGAATCGCCACATCCAATTGATCTGCTCTTGCTTGAAATAATCACCCAGACTCCAGTTACCGAGCATCTCAAAAAAGGTCGTGTGACGGTTGTCGCCAATGTCATCGATATCCTGCGCCCGTAAACACGTCTGCGAATCAGCAATTCGCTTACCTTCGGGATGAGGCTCACCAAGCAGATAAGGAATCATCGGCTGCATACCCGCACCGGTAAATAGAGTCGTTGGATCATTGGTGAGAATTAACGGGGCACGCTTAACTACAGTATGTCCATTGCGTTGATAAAAATCGAGGTATTTTTGTCGAATATCTTGAGCTTTCATATCTGTTAATTATACCATAACATAAAATCGCCCCAAAACGAGGCGATCTCAAATAGCTCAAATGATTATTCAGTAGCGACTTCAGCTGGAGCTTCTTCTTTTGGCTGATTTTTACGCAATTTTTCTGGGTTGCGAATCGCCTTATGTTTGTCAGCTGCAACTTCCTTAATCCACTTTGGCAACTTAACACCAGCTTCCTTAAGCAGTTTAACTACGCGAGGTGTTGGCTGAGCGCCATTGTCCAAATATTTCTGAGCTAGTTCAGCCTGGATATTTGATTCTTTAGTGTGTGGGTTATAGCTACCGACATAAGCGACTACGCGACCGCTTGATGGATGACGATGTGCTTCTTGTACCGCCAAGCGATATACTGGGTAACCTTTGCGACCTAAACGTTGCAAACGAATTGCTAGCATAAAATTAATTCTTCCTTTAACTCTACGTTTTATTATTCCTTACTTTAGAACAGTTTACACTATTTTTTAGATAACGTCAATCTGTTTTCACAATTCCACCACCCAAACATTCCTGGCCGCCATATATTACAGCAGACTGCCCGGGCGCTATTGCACGCTCAGGGTAGGAGAGATAGACAATATCACCATCAATTCTCGCGTCAATCAGAGCTCCTCGATGGCGTAATCTAATCTGCACAGTTTCATCTTTCTCGGGCGGTCGGTTAATCCAATGTATATCGGTCAACGTCAATTCTTTCTTCCACAAATTACCATTATCAATCGAGCGCGACACGTAAACCTCGTTTTTATCCATATCTTTACCGATGACATAATACGGCAAACCACCACCAACATTCAAACCATGTCGCTGCCCCAATGTGTAAAATATTGCGCCGTCGTGCCTGCCAATGACCACGCCTGTTTGC
>CBDFCQ010000039.1:0-6998 GCA_965246075.1 uncultured Candidatus Saccharibacteria bacterium | reverse complement strand
ACGTCGGCGCTAGCGAGATTCCAAAGGTGAAAAGCGGCCGCGGTCTAGTACTCATCTCAACCTCCAAAGGTGTCATGACTGGCACTGAAGCAGCCAAGGCTAAACTTGGCGGTGAGTTGCTGTTGAAGGTGTACTAAAACATCGCAATCAACAAAATAAACGTCCTCGTTGTAGGGTGTTTATTTTTATGGTAAGCTTTTTATTATACAAGGATTGACATGCTAAAAGACATAAAATCAGCATATCGAGTAGTAGTCAAGGGGTTGGTGCGTGATTCTTCAGGCAAACTACTGTTCGTTCAAGAGAGAAGTGACTCGTGGGATCTTCCTGGCGGCGGTCTGGAACATGGCGAGGATGTTACGGGAGCGTTGAAACGAGAGTTTCTGGAAGAATTAGAAGCAGATATTGAATTCGCTACAGAAAATCCCTTGATTATTCCAACTTGGAATACAAAGTTCGATGACCCTGTTCTGATTATTGCCTACAAAGTTACTCTACTAACGGCACCTCGTAAAACAGACGAAGTTTCAAACTTTAACTATTTCGATATTCATGAAACCAAACAAGAAAAAATGGATTCTACGCTAGCTAGCAACCTTTCAAAGATATATCCATACAAATATCTCGATACGGACGAGTGATGATTTCAAACTCTTGAACTCCTATCCGTGCTTCAACATCCTCAATTCGCCGCAAAGCCAACTCTTTATCTTCACTAATGATTTCTGTTTCTATGAAAACACCCGCACCGCTAATCTCATCAATAGCAATCGTCAGCCCCGGCTCATCGTCACACTTAAATATCTGTCGAAACTTATTGACCTCGACCAATTTCACCATACCAAGATTTGCTAGCAGCTGCTTAGCGACGGCCGCATTCTCTGGACTGACCGGCAGATTAGTTTCTGGTTTAACAATAATTCCATCCTCAGTGTGTGTGCGCTGATTGGTCGGTGGCTTATAGGTTATTTCAGTAAAACCATCACGCTGTCGAACCCGTAAACATTCAACCGTCTGGATAAAATCAACGTCCGGTCGAGAATAATAAGTGTCAATTTCGGTAGTTTTACCAGCCAGGAAAAATCCCTGAGAGTCCAGTTGCGCGATAAACTCCTCCAAATCACCCAAAAATTTACGTTTACGCTCTATTTCATACTGTTCTGCCACGTTGAACCTCCAGCTCAATTATGCAATACCAAAAGTATATAGCAATTTGCGGATTATCGCTAATCCGATAGGTATGTACTATAATTGAATAAGCCTCAGATATTATAGTGACTGTCTGGGGTGTCTCCTATTTCGCAAAGAGACCAACAAAATGATATATTCATCCTTATATAAAACAGTTGAAAATAATGGCCTGCTAGCTCATATTTATGAGCATTTACTTGCCCAATACGTTATGAAAGCTCTTCAGAGAAGAGGATTTTTTATTTCAAGCGATATTACCTTAACGGCAAAAACGTACGGCGACACTTGTTTTATAGACGCCGAATTATATAACCCAGAGTCGCAAGACGCTTACAATGAGGCGTTGCGACTGTTTGATGAATGGGATATTCCAGGAGATGCCGCGCTGCGGGTGGCTGGCGAATGCGGGATAGAGATGAATCGGGTGGTGGCGGAATTAAAACAAGATGAGCTATTGCGCAGTCTTAATATGGTACAACTTTCCGCGTGGCACCAGCAAAGCGATCTGACGTATCGCAAAGCCGATGACAAAAGTTCTGTAAACACACTATTTCGTGTTCCGTATATAAAATATAGCAGAAAGTCTAAAAGTCTTTTTCCTGAATATGTTTTAGAATATTCGGTTGATGAAAAATATATCCAATCGCCAGTTGATCAAGCACTGGCAGCGGTTGTCATGCAGGTCGCGGCGCTTAACTTTTTAGTGATGATTCGTGAAAAACATACGGTATACGATCGCGGCGATCAATGGTCGGAAGCGTCAAAATCGGTTGGTTATCGAATGTTCCTTGGGCTAATTAAGAAAGACGATAATATAGTTGACCAGTTAAAGCGCGAATTCATGGAATATGTGCAATTTTTATCAGCGTCGTCATTTTGCAATAATTTGCAAGCAGCGTTGGTTAGGTGCTCGCATAACTACGAGCAAGTGTTGCTGGGCAGAGACACACTAAATTCAATTCTCGGCGGCTGTGTTGTCGGTGGTAGAGGCTGGCTAGAGATGGCAGACAATACGCTAATCGGGCAGATACTTAAGGCGATCGAGATAGACGTTTACGACATTTAAGAATTACATTCTGCTATACTGTAATCATATGCGTAGCTTCCTCCATATGACAAAAACGCCAGACCAAGCAGAAATAACTGTTAAAGATGTCTTCATCGTTGATTTTTTGCCCTTCTTGTTATCTATTGTCGTTATGGTGCCGCTACTGCACGGAATAGGTTGGCTTATCGGCAGTGCTGACCCCAGACAGGGAATCCCCAGTTATTATATTCAGGTGCTATTTATGGAGAATCCTCTCGTTGAGCTAATCATGGTCGCCGCCGCCTGCTTTATTGCTGTTGGGCAAAAGCCGCAGGCACGCTTCTGGTCGACAGTGGGAGTGGCTACACTCATCGCTCTAATTGATGCATCAAACTTTCTTTGGCATATCGATGTCAGCGGCTATTTAAGCATCTTCGCTGGCATTCTTTTAATGATCTCTGGTTGGCGACTATGGGATTATTACGAGGTGCGTAAAATCTACGATATGAAAGAGCCGTATTTGACCAAAGCAGCATTATCAACTTACGTCACTTTCGCTGTTTTGGCAGTCATTCTGCTTATCCCGTACGGCAACTAGGTATAACGCTCAAAAAACCTTGCATTTCACCCCTAATCTATGCTAAAATACCAGGGTTAATATCAAATCACACGAAAGGTGAGTAATGAGTCTGAGTCGAATCGGAAAACTGCCGGTGGTTATTCCGGCCGGTGTGACAATCACGGTTGACTCTGGTGACGTGGTCGTAAAGGGCCCGAAAGGTGAATTGACACAATTCATCACGCCAGCAGTTGAGGTGAAAGTCGAAGACGGACAAGTCACGGTTCATCCGAAGGATGAGTCCAAAACTGCTCGCGCCCAGCACGGTCTGATGCGCGCGCTGATCAACAACATGGTAATCGGCGTTACCAAAGGCTACGAGAAGCGTCTCGAGGTCAATGGTGTCGGTTTCCGCGTGAGCTCCAGCAACAATGAGCTGGAAATGGCGCTCGGGTTTTCACACCCAGTCAAATATAAAGCCCCAGAGGGTATCACCGTTACCAATGAAAAGATGACCATCATCGTCAGCGGTATCAATAAACAGCAAGTCGGCCAAGTCGCTGCGGAAATCCGCGCGCTGAAGAAGCCTGAACCATACAAGGGCAAGGGTATCAAGTACGCTGACGAGCAGATTTTGCGTAAAGCAGGAAAGACAGGTAAGTAATCATGGCTGAAAACAAGAAATTACTCAACCAAGCTCTTCGCAAAAACCGCGTTCGCGCGAAAGTCTCAGGCACTGCAGAGCGCCCACGCCTAACCGTCACCATCAGCAACCTGCACGTCAGTGCTCAGCTGATCGACGACGTCGCAGGCAAAACATTGGCTGCCGCAACCACCGTTGGCACCAAAGCAAAAGGTACGATGAGCGAAAAATGTGCTACCATCGGTACTGAAATTGCCAAGAAAGCAAAGAAAAGTAAAATTAGCGCAGTGGTCTTTGACCGCAATGGCCGCCAGTACGCTGGTCGCTTGAAGGCATTGGCTGAGGCTGCGCGCCAAGAAGGATTGGAGTTCTAGTATGGCAGAACAAGCTGCAAATACTACCCCACGCGCAGAAGGCCGCCGGCCTCGCAGTCCGCGTGGTGGTCGCCGCGATGACCGGCGAAATGTGCGTGATGATGCACCAAAAGAGTTTGAAGAATTAGTAATCAACATTGACCGCGTGAGCCGCGTGGTGAAGGGTGGTCGCCGTTTCCGCTTTAAGGCGTTGGTGGTTGTCGGCAACCGCAAGGATAAGGTTGGTGTTGGTGTCGCCAAAGGTGCCGACGTGCAAGCTGCTGTTGCCAAGGCAACATCGGTTGCTAAGAAACACTTGATCACTTTGCCGCTCAACGGCGAGACGATTCCGCACGACAGCGAAGTTAAGTTCTCAGGCGCCCGCGTGCTGATCAAGCCAGCTGCTCCTGGTACTGGTATCATCGCTGGTGGTGTTGTCCGACAAATCATCGGTGTAACTGGTGTTCGCAACCTATTGACCAAGTCGCTTGGTTCAACCAACAAGGTGAACATCGCCTATGCAACTATTGAAGCATTAAAATCATTGGTTCCACGCGAAGAATGGCTCAATGCTCAGCCAGTCAAAAAGACTGCTAAAAAGGAGGCTAAGTAATGAAATACAACGATCTCCAAGTTTCAGCAAACAAGAATAAAAAACGCGTTGGCCGCGGTATCGCCGCTGGCCAGGGTAAAACCGCTGGTCGTGGTACCAAAGGTCAGAACGCCCGCACTGGTAAAAAGCTTCGCGCTATGTTCCAGGGTGGTCAGCGCCCATTGGCTCAGGCTGTGCCAAAAGCTCGCGGTTTCAAGAGCTTGCGCACGCCAGCTCAGGTAGTCTACTTGGATCACCTGAACGCCTTTGACGGAAAAACCGTTGACAACGCGCTGCTGTTTACCGAAGGCTACATCGCCACGCCGTTCCACACGGTCAAGGTGATCGCTCGCGGTGAATTGAAAGCTAAGGTTGACCTGAAAGTACAAGCTGCTTCCGCCTCGGTCGTTACAGCGATTGAAAAAGCCGGCGGCTCATTTGAGAAAGTCGCAACGCCTTTGCGTCAAAGCATGAAAGAAGCTGAAGAGAAATAAATATTCTCGTCAAGCACAAGAATCCCCTCCATAGAAGAAGGGGATTCTTTATTTCGGTATGGAAATATTAGTTGTGGTAATGTATAATTAACAGAGTTAAGAATTGTTAGAGACTATGAGGGGCTAAAACATGAATTGGAGAATAATTTTCCGCTCGCTAAAAAATAAAGACATGCAAAAACGATTATTAATCGTTGTCGGAATAATCGTCGTTTACAGATTGTTGGCGCATATCCCAGTGCCGTTGGCTGAACCGACCCAGCTACGTAATGCGATTTCGTCAGTACTTGGACAGACAGACTTGGGCGGAATTTTGAACCTGCTTTCTGGTGGCGCACTATCAAGCTTTTCTCTGGTTCTGGTCGGACTCAGTCCATTTATTACTGCCAGCATCATCATTCAGTTATTAACTAAAGCCATTCCGAAGCTAGAAGAGCTTCACAAGGACGGCGAGACTGGTGGTCGTAAAATTCAGCAATGGACGCGCATGATTACCGTTCCGTTGGCTATCGTTCAGTCAATCGCCTTTATCTTCATTCTGCGCCAAACAGTTCTTCAAGGTGGCTCAACAACATTAGCTGATCCAACAGCAATGGAGTGGATTGTGTCTGTTACCGCCATGACTGCCGGCTCGGTTCTGTTGATGTGGCTGGGTGAATTGATTACGGAGCAGGGCATTGGCAACGGTATTTCTATCGTGATTTTTGCCGGAATTATTAGCCAGCTACCGCAAATGCTTGCGTCGCTCATTTCTTCGTTGCTCGATACTTCATCAGGCAGCTTAAACGTATTTAACTGGTTTACGCTACCTCTTAACCCGACCATGTTCTGGACAGTGCTTATCATGTCTATTGCGGGACTCATCGTTCTGTACTTCCTGGTGAAAATCAACGAAGCACAGCGTGTTATTACTATCAATTACGCCAAACGCGTCCATGGCAATAGTAACTATGGCGACGTAAAAAGTATTCTGCCAGTCAAGCTGATTGCAGCTGGCGTTATCCCAGTTATCTTTGCGGTTGCGTTTCTTAGCTTGCCACAGTTCGTTGGTCAAGTCATGAAAGCGTCTGGTAATGCCAATCTTCTGCCGACAGCCGACAAGCTCATCACCTGGTTCCAGGCACCGAGCGCCGGCTCATTTACAGGTAGCACTGCTGAAGCGTTCATCTACCCAACGCTATACTTCCTCTTAGTCATCGCCTTTACGTATTTCTACACTGGCATCGTCTTTAACGCTAATGAAATCGCTGAAAACTTACAAAAGCAAGGCGGTTTCATTGAGGGTGTTCGTCCAGGTGCTCAGACTGAGAAGTATCTAACAAAGACCGTTAATCGCTTAATTCTGTTTGGCTCAATTGTTCTGGGAATTGTAGCAATTCTGCCATTTGTCGCCGAATATCTGACATATCATTTGACGGGTCTACGCGGCTTGCGCCTATCAATCGGCGGTACCGGAATCTTGATTATTGTGTCTGTTGGGTTGGAGACATTAAGGCAGATTAACTCGCGAGCATTGATGGTCACCTATGATGACTTTGACCCAGATGAGTTACTCGACGGTGGTAAAAAATCTAAAAAACGCCGCTTGTTTAAGAAAAAATAATTACCATAAAAAATCCCCGCCGATAAAGCGGGGAATTATTTTATAAAATATTCTAGCGTAACCTGTAATCGTAAGATAGATTATCGCCATCTTTCTTCTCGTTCTGGCAAACCGGTGCAATTTCCTTGCTGATATTATTTTCATCGGTCATTTTACAACTTGGAATATCGAACGTATTAAACTGGTTAGTTGGTGAAATTGCTTTCCAGCCATCTTCCTTCTTAACCGCAAACATTCGCGCAACAGTATTGCCACAGCCAAATCCCAACAGCAATTGTTTCTCATCCCGCGAATAAGTAATCACGCTGGCCGCACCACTATTATCATTACAGCCCGACTTCTCAACTTCTTTTTTTAGAAAATTAAGAATTTCCTGTGTGGTTGCATCATGCCGCGCAACCGCCTTACCGCCCTCAAATCGAAAGCCTAAAGAACCCAGGCTAACAAAACCATTACCGACTTTTTCTGCTACCTGAGGAGTTTTATGTGGAACTTGGTTTTTCAACTGCCAAGCTAAGCAGCTACTTATTAGCGCT
>CBDFCQ010000038.1:0-7210 GCA_965246075.1 uncultured Candidatus Saccharibacteria bacterium | reverse complement strand
ATTAGAGCAGATAAGACTATTATTGGAAAAAACCAACCTTGATTTTTATATAAGAAAGTGGAAAATGAAGACAGAGTTCCTTTAAGGTTAATTCTCATAATGTAACCAATTATATTATATATATCAACAAATAACCACATCCTACTAGACTATACTACTGTCCAAGTATTACTATAAGATTTAGTTGGTGTGTGGTATAATAGTTTCAATAAGTCAAGGAGGTAACTTAAATGATAAATATCGCAGCACCAGTTATCGACAGTGAAGAACGTCGAGCAGTAAATGAAGTTATAGAATCGGGTATGTTAGCTCAGGGGCCAAAAGTTGCCGAACTAGAAGAGAGCTGGGCAGAATATTGTGGAGTAAAACATGCGTTAGCAGTAAATAGCGGTACAGCGGCTATTCACTGTGCTTTGTATGCCGCTGGCGTGAGAGAGGGTGATGAAGTCATTACTACACCTTACAGCTTTATTGCTACTATTAACCCAATACTAATGTTGGGGGCTCACCCAGTACTTGTCGATATTGATGAAGAAACATTCAATATTGATGCCTCTAAGATAGAATCTGCTATTACTGAAAAAACAAAAGCCATTGTTCCAGTTGATTTATATGGACAACCGTGCGATTGGACTGAATTACAGGAAATTGCCAAAAAGCATAACTTAAAAATTATTGAGGACGCGTGCCAGGCCATTGGAGCGGAGTATAAAGGCATAAAAACTGGCTCATTGGGCGATTTCGGCTGTTTCTCTCTGTATGCTACCAAGAACATTATGTGCGGCGAGGGTGGTGTCGTAACGACAAATAGTGATGAAGCTGCAGCGGCGATTCGTTCATTTAGGCAACACGGTATGGTTGCGCCATATGAGTATGCAGATTTGGGATATAACTATCGCATGTCAGATCTGCATGGTGCTATTGCTGTTGAACAATTGAAAAAAGTAGAAGAATTTACAAAAAGACGTCAAGAAAATGCTCGCAAATTAAATGATGCCTTAGCGGGTATTGTGGGCATTAAAACACCGACTGTGAGTGACAATCGAAGCCATGTGTATCATCAGTACACCATCTTGCTGGATAAGAACATACAGCGATATCAGTTTATTACTAGCCTGAGGGATAAAGGTGTTGGAGCTGGTATTTACTATCCAAAACCTTTGCACATATATCCACATATCGCAAAGCTTGGCTATAAGGTTGGTGACTTCCCGGTGGCTGAAGACTTGGCAGCACGAGTTGTATCTCTGCCAGTCCATCCAAAGGTTACAGATGAAGATATTGAGATAATTGTTGCGGCAGTCAAGGAGTCTATTAATGGCTAGTAAACAAGAAGGAAAACTAAGGGTTGCTGTTATTGGTACTGGCAACATGGGTAGGAACCATGTTCGCAACTACTTTATGCTTCCAGAATCAGAGTTAGTGGCAATTGCCGACGTAAATCCTGAGGCAAAATCTCTCGCTGAGGATTATAAGACTAAATTCTTTACTGACTACAGAGAGATGCTTGAAGAGGCGCGACCTGATGCGGTTTCTGTGGTGGTGCCGACACCGTTTCACCTTGAGGTGGCTACGGAGGTTATGTCACGAGGTATTCACTGTATGCTAGAAAAGCCGATCGCTTCATCGGTTGAAGAGGCTGACAAGCTGATTGCTTGTGCTAAAAAGAATAAAGTTACCTTTACGGTTGGTCACATTGAGCGATTTAATCCAGTTATCAAGAAACTGAAGCAAATGGTTGATGATAATGCTATTGGTGATATTACTTCTGTGGTTTGTAAACGCGTTGGTGGATTTCCAGCGGTAGAGCCAAAAACCGATGTTATTATTGACCTAGCGGTACATGACGTTGATATCGTAAACTACCTTTTGGGTCAAAAACCGAAATCTATTTCTAGCCATGGTTCGCGCACTCGTCACAGCAAAAAGATTGACTCAGCAGAGATATTGATGGATTATGGTCGGGCTTCTGGATTTATTCAGGCAAACTGGCTTACACCAGTCAAGATTCGCACCATTGCGCTAACGGGATCGCTCGGCTATTTGGAAGCTAACTATATAACTCAAGAATTAACATACTACAAACATAATATGAAGGAAATCCAAAAAGATGGATTTACCGAGTTTGTATTGCAAGTTGGCGACCCAGAAAAACGTGTTATAAAAGTAGACTTTGAAGAGCCATTAGCGGCAGAATTAAAGGCATTTATGGCTAAATCAATGGGTCGTACAGCGGCAATTGTTAACCCGGTTGATGCACGCGAAGCATTGAAAATATCATTAGAGGCTGTTGCGCCTTTTGTAGAAAAATAGGAGGAATCATGAAGAGAATCTTAGTCACAGGAGCTGGCGGCTCACCATCAGCAAACTTTATTCGCTCATTAAGGGCGGCTGACGAAGAATATTATATTGTGGGTACGGATGCTGACAAATATTACTTGCAGCGTGCTGAAGTTGATGCTAAATATTTAGCTCCATTTGCCAACGACCCTAAATATATCGATTTTTTAAACTATATTATTGAAAAGGAAAATATCGAATTTGTCCATGCACAGAACGATGTCGAGGTAGGTTTTTTGAGCGAAAATCGAGAAAAACTTAATGCTAAGACATTTTTTCCAGCCAAGGAGACGGTGAAGATTTTGCAAGATAAATTTGAGTCATTTAAACTCTGGGAAAAGGCTGGCATCAAGGTGCCAAAAACTAAGCTAATAGAAGGTCGAGATACTGACCTGGCTGCTCTTTTGGAAGAAATGGGCGGCTCAATGTGGATTCGAGCGATTTCGGGTGCTGGTGGTCGTGGATCGCTTCCGGTTCATGATGTTAAGAGCGCTAAAAACTGGCTTGATTTTCAAGAGAAGAACGGTTCGTGGTCTGGTAACTTTACAGTTTCTGAATTACTCGAGCCGGAGACAGTGACTTGGATGTCTCTCTGGAAAGATGGCGAATTGGTCGTTGCTCAGGGACGTAAGCGACTGTACTGGGAGCTGGCGAAAATTTCTCCATCCGGTGTTACTGGCGCAACAGGCACAGGGTTGACGTATTCTGATGCTGAACTTGATGATATTGCACGCCGAGCAGTGTTAGCAGTTGATGATAAGCCAGATGGTTTGTTTGGTGTTGATATGGCTTATGACAAAAATGGCGTGCCAAACCCAACAGAGATTAACATTGGTCGTTTCTTTACAACGCATGAATTCTTTACTCAGGCGGGCCTAAATATGCCAGAAATGTTTGTCAAGCTTGGATATGGTGAAACTGTACCAAAAATTGACAATAATACCAACCCTCTACCAGATGGTTTAGTGTGGATTCGGGGTATGGATTTTCGACCAGTTCTATCTGACATGAAGACTGTTGAAGAGAGTGTTGCCGAGCGCGACCGTATTCTTCAGGAGTTGTAATGAAACTTCTTGTTACGGGAGCCTCGGGTTTCGTTGGTAGACGTTTCTTAGAAATGATACCAGCTGATTGGGAAGTTGTTTGTCTGGGCCGGTCTCAACCAGCCAGTCCCACTGAGCGCTGGATCCAGTGTGATTTAGCAGATCAAAAAAGTGTAGAGTCAGCGGTCAAGCAGGTGAACGATGAGACATTTGATTCCATTGTTCATTTGGCGGCATTTGTACCGAAAATAGCTGCCGACGACACTCTTGATAACGCAAGGCTAGGTAATATAGACGCAACGATCAACCTGCTAGCTTATTTCGGTGAGAAATCTGAGAAGATTATTATTGGTAGTACGGCAGAGGTATATGATCAATCAAAAATCCACGGTCCAATCACGGAAGATAATGTTGTCGCTGGTGGCTCGTACTATGGTTCTACTAAAATGGCTAGTGAACTCATTGCTCAGTCGTATGCAAAAAAAATGAACAAAGAATTAACTATTTTGCGGTTCTCGGTTATGTATGGTGGATATGATCCCATTGCCCGAGCGATACCAAACTTTATTCGAGCAGCCAAAGCCGGCGAGGATTTGACGATTCGTGGCGCAAATGTATTGCGTGATTATGTACATATTGATGATGTTGCCCGCAGCATTATCTGTGCGGTGAATGTGAACGGTGCTGGGGTTGTTAATATTGGTACGGGTCGGGGTATCTCTATTCGGGAGACAGCTCAGGCGATTGTTGATAGTACGCAGTCAACAAGCCGTATCGCTGTTTTATCCGAAGATGGTGGCTCTGATATAGTCATTGATATATCTCGAGCGGAGAAGTTGCTCGATTATCATCCCGAAGTATTTTTCCCAGATAAACTTAAAGAAATGGAGAAATTGTATAAATAATAAAAATATCTTTGTTGACTTTGATGGTACGTTGGTTGATATCGCCCCGCGACATTATCGGGTGTATGAGAAGTGCGTTAAGGCGTTGGGTGGAACTCCACTTGACAAAGATGAATATTGGGAAATGAAGCGCACTAACCTGTCTTGGGACAAGCTATTACCACTGAGCGGACTGAGTATTGATGAAAAAGATACATATCTCAAGTTGTTTATTGACCAAATCGAGTCGCAGGAAGAATTGGGTGCGGATGAACTCTTTAAGGATAGTTTGCGCACACTAGATCAGTTACGGGCAAACGGTAACAAGCTGTACCTGTTAAGCTTGAGGAGAAATGCGGACGCTCTTGATTGGCAGATTGAATATTTGGGAATTCGGCATTTGTTTGAAAAGATTTTGTCGGGCCATAGTGACACAAAAGAGGGAACGCTACTGAAAAAGGCGGATATTGTCAGGCAAACAGTGGACGATCCAAGTGAAGTCGTTATCATTGGTGACACCGAAGCAGACATCGCGGCGGCTCAGCAGCTCGGTGCTACCAGTATTGCCCTTATGAGCGGTATTCGTAACGAGGAATTTCTTTCAGCCATGTATCCAAACTATCTCGTTGATGGTATTGGCGATATATACAATATCAAGCTGTAGTTTATTTCTTAAAATTATTGCTCTCATTTGAGACGTCAATAGTGAGCGCTGTTAAGACTAACTGTACACTTAAAACAAACGGCAACACAGCTAGCATAACGCTGCCAGCGGTTGGTGATTGATGAGCGAATAATTTAACATACAACAAGAAGCTTGCAACCAACAATGAGATAATCAAGAAGAACATACCAGTAAACAAAAACAGGGCTACGGGATGAAATCCATACAGGACGTATTTATAGTAAATTCGTCGCCAAAAACCTTTCCATACGGCCCTGAGGTTGCGCCAAGCGGTTGGGATTAGTTTGATAGTTGATTTTTCATCACCGTAATGAGCTGGCACGGCGTGGTCAATGACTTTAGCATTGACTATGGACAGAGCGGTCAGCATACTGGTTTCATAATCGTAGCGCTTTTCAACTATGGAGAAATCAACCTTTTCAATTATGTCGCGGCGTAGCCAGCCGCAGCCATTAGTGATGTCTGTGATGGAATAATATCCAGTCGAGAATTTTGTCAGCAATGATATGAAAATATTGCCGAATTGGCGGTATTTTGGCATAGTCTTAAAGGCTTCTCGGTGGAAGAAGCGGCTAGCTTTCACGTAATCTGCCGATTGATCGATAAAATCGTCTAGCATCGCCTCGAGGTATGACGAGTCAAACTGGTCGTCGCCCGCCACGATCCCGATAGCGGTCGCTTTGGTGTGCTCAATAGCGTAATTATATCCTGAGATGAGAGCGCCGCCGACACCTTGATTTGTTTCGTTGTCAACAACAATCAGTCGATCATTTTGCTTTTTTAATTTATTTAGAACGCCAATGGTGTCATCAGTGCTGGCATCATTAACGGCTATAACATGATCAATGTACTTTGGTAATTTCTTGATCGTTTGAGTGATCATTTTTTCTTCGTTATAACAAGGTATAACAACTGCGGTCTCTAATTTTCTATACATACCTCTCATTATACTATAAATATGGTATTATGGGTTAGTTGGTTAGTATGAAAAAGCTTGTTATACAGATACTTTTATTTGGCATTGTCGGTGTGGCGACCCTGGCGGTTGATACATTAGTTACCTCCATGTTGTACTATATAGCTAAAATGCCAGCTTTTATGGCGAGCGGCATTGGTTTCTTATCGGGGTTTTGTGTTAATTTTCCTATGAACAGGAAACGAGTTTTTAATCACAGCGAAGACGATCGATTTTCATTAAAATCACAAATTTGCTTATATGTTTTGCTAAGTTTTTTTAATTTGATGGCGACCTCTACGGCTGTTGATTTATTAGTAAAAATGAATATCCTAGAGATTCAATGGGCAAAGATTGTCACGACCATTGTATTTGCTATTTGGAATTTTTTGGTCTTTAAGCTATTTATTTTTTCAAAGAAAGTATCGCACGAAGAGAAGCAGGATGTGTAATACTATAATAAATAGGCTGCATGATCGCAGATTATATATAATAGCTTATATTATAGCTATTTTTCTCCGTATTGTGTCCAATCAAGCCTTAATTTTGATAATGGCTGCAACAGTTACCGCAGTAGTATTTATGCCGACTAGACGACTAGGTCTTATGGGTCGACTATTTTTTACTCTTTCGGTTTACATAAGTATTAATACTTTGTTGGCTTTTGTACCATGGGTACTCAAGGTGCCGATGTCAATATGGCTCTTTGCCTGGACTGTCGGTGTATTTAATCTAGGTCTTGTTGTATTTTGTCGTTTCACTCCTCCCAGCAGATGGTTCCCATTAAGCGAGATTATTAGTTCTCTAGTGAGTCTTACTGTATTTATCCTAATGCTGACGCAATCTTTTTCTAGTTTTCAGAGCGCCGATCTTTTAAGAGTGGCTAACGGCTCAGGGGTAGATAATATATCTCATCTTAGTTTTATAGACACCGTCGAGAGGCAAAAGGGCTATGTCTATGGTTCAAGAGATAACCAGTTGCCGATTAACTCTATGCTAGGCTCTGCTGCCAACAATTACCCTCAGGGCTATCATATAAATGCTTGGGTTTTTAATGAGGCTGTACAACCGTTTATGAGTAGGTTTACTGACATTAATAAAAAGCTAGTTAGCTTTTTATTATATTCGATAATTAACTATGTATTTTTAGTGTTTGCGTTTATCTTTCTGGCAACGAAACTGGTTAAATTAGATAATAAGAAAAAGCCATGGATGTCAGCTATTATTGTTATCTCCTGTACGATATACACATTATTAGGTTTGATGTTTTCTGCGTTTACTGATGGTTTCATGCCACAAATTA
>CBDFCQ010000037.1:0-7293 GCA_965246075.1 uncultured Candidatus Saccharibacteria bacterium | reverse complement strand
GATGAATATAAAGTGTATAACATCGGCACTGGCCGCGGCTCGTCGGTGTTGGAATTGGTGAAAGCGTTTGAAACAGCGTCGGGCCGGGACATTCCGTATCAAGTCACGCCACGCCGGCCGGGCGACATCGCCGCGTGTTATGCTGACCCAAGTTTGGCAGAAAAAGATCTAGGTTGGCGAGCGGAATTAACTATCGAAGAAGCTTGTCGGGATGCTTGGAATTGGCAGAGCAACAACCCGAGCGGCTACAATAGCTAATTGCCGGCTTTAGTAAAAATCTTCTTTTCGTAATAATCTGAACGCTTGGCGAGCTCGGCGTTCAGATTTTCAATTCCACCGTATTGCTCGGCCAGAGTTTCTTTACCAGAGAATAAATTTGTACCCAGTCCTAGTCGTTCGCCATCAACTTTTACGCCCAGTGCCGCCAAGGTTGATGGGTACATATCAAAGGTCGTAAAGCGGCGGTTTCTTGTACGATCAGTGGTTGTAGCTGGATTGATAAACGCATTATAAATTGTTCGCTGATAATTGGTGCCGGCGGTTTTTTCGTCGTAGTACGATGTTTGCATACCCAAGTGGTCGCCAGAAATTATAATTGTAGTATTTTTATAAAAAGGCTGAGACTGTACCCATTTGACGAATTCTGCCACTTGTTTGGACGAGCAAGCGTGGACGTTATCGTATTGATTATTGAAATTTTTAGCACAATTTTCATCCAAATAGCCGTCGGTGAAATGCGTGTCTGCAGTAAGCAGTTGTAGATTGAACGGTTTATCTGATGCTGCTAGGCGCGAGGCTTCTTCGCTGGCAAATTGGAACAGTTTTTTGTCTTCATAACCCCACCAAACTTTATAATCGTCAGTAATTTGACCATGCTGTTTGGCGTAATTGTAATCATGAATAGTAAAATTACCGTGTTGTGTGAGTAGTTTATCGCGTCCGCCGAAACTTGCCTCAGATCCCATAATAAATGTTTGATTATAACCTTGTTTTTGGAGGATCTCGCCTAGGCTATAGGCGCCCGGCAGAAACTTCTTAAATTCACCTAGCGAGTTATGGTCGCGTCCGCCAACTAAAGTTTCTTTTAGAGGAACGCCAGCTGACTGGGCGGCCATGCCTGCGACAGTCCAGCCAGTATTTGTTGCTGGTAAGGCACCGCCTATGCCAGAAGCCTTATTTGAAAATGAGGTATTTTTCAGGGCCAACTCTTCTAGCTCCGGAATAACAGAGACGTCAGCGCTGCCGCCATTGGCTTTTGAGGCTAGGGTGTTTTCCATCGATTCCAGATAGATATATATCAAATTGCGTTTTTCATCAGGAAAGGTTAATTTGGCAGTTTTTGGGTTAACATAATTTTCTTCGTATAATTTGGTCGATTGAGTTAGAGCGTAAATATAGCCAGGAATGCCGAAGCTTTGAATGAGTAGTGTGAATGAGATTAAAAACATAGTTAGTGAATAAATTAAAGCATATTTTAATCTCAAAAATGGCAGGATGATTTTTCTTGACGATTTAATTTTATCAAGGCAAAATGTAATTCCATGATTAAGGTAATTAACGGCTTTTTTTGAAACTGGGATGAAAAGTACGCCAAATAGTAAGAAAACTAGAGGTAGGTTCTGGAGGGCGGCCGACCATAAATTATCGGATTTACCACCAGCTAGTCCGTTGACAAAGTAGAAAATTATCTCATCAATCTGCGAGTCTTTAAAGACAATTGATTTATAACGTGCCGCAATTAAGAAGAATGCTGCCAAAAAGAGTAAGGTAATTGATATTAATTTCGCCCAGAAGCGCTTGGTAAATTTAATTCTTTTCACTGATACATTATATCACTTACGTTTTTTAGGGAGAAAGGGTTATAATAAAAGCATGAGCAAGAATAAAGCACGTACATTTGGGATTAGTTGGTGGATTGGGCTTGCATTATTCGCTGGTATGATTTTGTGGATGCTGGGCGATATTTTGCAGCGCGACGGCGTGATCGGCTCGAAAACTGATGTGCTAGTGATGGGGACAAATGCCGGCTTTAAGCCGTTTGAGTATATTGATAATAATGAAATTGTTGGTTTTGATGTCGATTTGGTGCGGGAAATTGCCAAAAGCATGGGCAAGGAATTGAAAATTGAAGATATGTCGTTTGACGGGCTGCTGTCGGCGCTAGACAGCGGGCAGATTGATATGGTGGCGGCGGGCATGACAGTCACGCCGGAACGGGCGAAAAATGCGCTGTTTTCTGATCCGTATTATTCGGCGTCGCAGCGCATAATTGTTAAGAAGGGTAGTCCGATTCGCAATAAGCATCAGCTTTCGGGGCGGAAAATAGGTGTGCAGCTGGGTACGACTGGCGATACATTGGCATCGAAAATTGCTGGCGCGTCGGTTGCTCAATTTCAGACCGCGCCTAGCGTTTTGCAGGAGCTAAGTGCTGGGAAAATCGAGGCGGTCATTCTGGACGATGCTCCCGCCAAGCAATACGCGGCTGGTTTTCCTGATTTGGAAATTCTGCCGGGTTCGCTGAGTGATGAAAGCTATGCGATTGCTATTAAAAAAGATAATAAAGATTTACTCGAAAAGGTTAATAAAGAAATCGCTAAGATGAAACAAGACGGCCGTTACGATAAATTAATCCGCAAACACTTTGGCGAGGAGGCGAAATCGTGAGTTTCTGGGAAGTGATTTTCGGCGGTGATCGTTGGTTGTTTTTATGGCATGGCCTGGAAGTAACGTTGGTTTTAACCGTTTTAGCGCTTATTTTAGGGTCAGTAATTGGCATAATCATCGCCCTGATGTGTACGTCGAATTTTCGTCCATTTGGTAGGATGAAATTGGGGAAGTTTGCCAAATTTAATCCACTGGCTGGCTTGGGAAAACTTTATGTTGATATTATTCGCGGCACGCCATTGTTGGTGCAATTGTTAATTATGTATTATGTGGTGTTTGGCTCGTACCAGTTTATGCCGAAGATTTTTGTGGCGGCAGTGGCGTTCGGTATTAACAGCGGCGCCTACATCGCTGAGATTATTCGTGGTGGTATCCAGAGTATTGATAAGGGGCAAATGGAGGCAGCGCGGTCGCTGGGGCTAAGTAACTGGCAAGCCATGCGGCTGGTTATTCTACCGCAAGCGATGAGAAATTCGTTGCCAGCATTGATTAGCGAATTTATTGCTTTACTAAAGGAGACGTCGGTGGTCGGCTGGATTGGCTTGAACGACATTATGCGCGGCGCTGACAACATTCGTTTTCAGACGGCTACTGCTTTCCAATCATTATTTGCTGCTGCTGCAATGTATTTAATTTTGACGGCGATTTTTACACGAGTAATGGCACGAGTAGAAAGGAAGTTGAAGCATGACGATAATCAGCGTTAAGAATTTGAAGAAAACATTCGGTAAAAACCGCGTGCTGCGCGATATTGATGTGGAAATTGACGAGGGTGAAATCGTCGTGGTGGTTGGCTCCAGCGGCTCCGGTAAATCGACGTTTTTACGCTGCTTGAACCTGCTGGAAGAGCCGACATCCGGCGAAATTGTTGTTGATGGTGTTAAGATTACCGATCGGCATGTCAATTTGAACGCTTTGCGCCAAACTATCGGTATGGTTTTTCAGCAATTTAATTTGTTCCCGAACCTGAGCGTGATTGAAAACATTAAACTAGCGCCTAAAAAACTCCGCAAATTATCGGATAAAAAGGCGACGCGCTTGGCGCGAGGTTTGCTGGACGATGTCGGGCTGTTGGATAAGGCGGATGCCTCGCCTGACAGTCTATCAGGCGGTCAAAAGCAGCGGGTGGCGATCGCCCGGGCGCTGGCGATGGAGCCGAAAATCATGTTGTTCGATGAGCCAACTAGTGCCCTTGACCCAGAAATGATTGGCGAAGTGCTGGATGTGATTCGCAAAGTTGCCGAAAAAGGCATGACGATGGTAATTGTGACGCACGAGATGAAATTTGCCCGCGAGGTCGGCACGCGGATGATTTTTCTAGACAAGGGCGAAATAATCGAAAATGGTACGCCAGCTCAGGTAATGGATCACCCGAAAACAGAGCGCGCTAAAAAATTCTTCGCCAAATAGTCCGAGTAACCTCGCTATAATTCGCTTAGAACTGGAACTTCCGTCAATTTGTTAACCAGCTGGTCTAGATTAACCTCTGTCAGATAACTCGGTAAAATTCGCGTCGTTTTTGGATCAACAAAGTCGCACTTGGCTACTTCCTTGACGCCGTGCGATGTTTGCTCCAGGTTAATGTGCTGGTAATCTTGCCAGTTGGTGATGAGGAAGAAAAATTCCAATTGTTCATTCGGGCCGTGCGCTGATTGCTCACCCGATTCGGCGAATTGTTGTATAAATAACAGCTTACCGATTTCTGGTTTGACGCCTGTTTCTTCAATCATTTCTCGGCGTAGACCGTCCAGCAAGCTTTCGCCCATTTCCAAGCCGCCGCCCGGCGTACACCAAAAATTCCGTCCTTTGCCGTTATTTGCAGTCAATTTTTGACAAAAAATTTCACCCTTGTTGTTAATAATAATTCCGCGTACATTAACTCGCCGTCGCATATAACCTCCTTTATTTTGCTTATAGCCAGAGGTTCTAGTTGGTGAACGTGCGCTTCAAATAATTCTCATGGTCGGCTTCATATAATACTTGACTAGCCTACTAACCACAGTATAGATTATACAGGACTTTGTGCAGCTATGATAATTTTACAAACAAGCTAGAGAAAATGCGGATTATCATAAATAACTTTATAAAAACAGAAGGTCTAGAGATCATAATATTTATATAGCCGACTATTTTTTATTATTTTCTATTCGCACTCCCCATACATTGAATACTGCGGTGAATATAGGATGATTGCTTGGCTTATCGTTTTGAATATTTACTTTCCCAAACTTGATCTTGCCACTTTTACTAAGGGAGTAAGATGATCTTGCGGCAATTATTTTACCCGACTTATCTAAGTAATACGCCAGTAGCGTCTCTTTCAAGTTTGATAGGGAACTAATCTCTTTTCCGCTGCGAATAGTGGCCATACCTTTATCAATGTCGTCATATTTCCAAGCATCCACTGTTAAATAGAATTTATCAATTTCATCTCTAGCAACTTGATTTGAGAAGTTTTCCCAAAATAAAATCTTGTCGGCACGGCTAGTTACTATAGGAAAAATAACCCCCCAAGCACCTTTTTTTACTGAATAATATTTCAATACAGGTAAAAGTTCTTTAAAATGAACGCGATTTTGTTTAGCTAGTTCGAGGTTAGCTTGAACCTGTTCATAGGGATTATCGCTATTTATGTCGTGCTTAAGTTGTATATCCCCAAATCGTTTTTTGTATTCTTCTATAACCTTTTGATTTCTCTTAACAGGTATTATCTTTTGAGTGACGTTATGGCCACTATTTACCTGAAAGGTAATAGTAAAGTCTGATATATCTACCCAAGGTGCTATTATTTTTGGCAATTCTTTTTGAATGACACCAGTCTTAACAAAGTTTCTAAAATCTTCATAAACTCTCCGTATGAAAAACGTACAGTAGAAAAGCGTATCAAAAACTTCTAGATTGTCTTGTTTAGTGTAGTTGAAAATATACGAGCGATGTATATCTCCGCTGGCGTGTTTAAGTATTGGTCGTTTCTTGGCAAGTTCCATTATCTCTTTCTTTATCTCATCGGTAGTTGAGTATATATCCATCCTTCTCTCTAATAAAGTCTGAAAATAGTCCGTGTATAAGACTATTAATGCGTGACTTTTCGCCGTATTGATTCCTTGCTTAACAATACTGTTTCTCATGTCAACAATAAATCGCATATATGGGTTTGTCCTCATCGTCTCTTGCCAGGGTGTGTACCAATTATCAAAATTAGGTATATCATTTTTCTTTGATTGTAAGAAGAAAGTAAAGTTCCTAAGGGCTTGTATTAAAGCATCTGCATTGGCTATAAAGTTGGTTGGATTATGATATTCATTTTCCATATTATGAAATATAGAAATGAGCTTTTTCATATTAAATTCAACATCTTTTAGTACTTCGTAGTTGCTCATATACTAATTATATAATCAAACTCAATAAGTTTCATCAAGCTCGAATCAATCCTATATCTGCCAGCATCGGCTCATCAAAGAAAAATATTGATAACTTACGCAATATACTGTCAATCTGTAAGGAGTTTGTTGGTGTATAAATTACCATCCTTTCAAGTTGAGTTTAGCTGAAGAAGATATAACCTATCATAAGATAATGTTGAACCCTGAGCTGGTTATAATTCCATGTCTGTCGTAAAATAAAATCCACTGTATAATTTGATGGTAGATTATCGGCGAAAATACTATGTGGTCGGGGTGATCCGATTTGAACGGACGACCTCACCGTCCCGAACGGTGCGCGCTACCAAGCTGCGCCACACCCCGACGCTAAAAACAGTATACGTCCAGCGGATACTTTTGTCCAATGAGGCTCTGTGACGATTGGCTTGTATTATGGTAAAATAGAGACTGGATTTGAGGTACTAAAAGAACAATTATGAAGCATATCTTACGAATTTTTAGCGGCTACTGGCTGATGTTCATCATCTTGGTCGGTTTTACCTATGCCATGGTGATGGCGAATTTGTGGTTGCCTGATAAGATGTCGGAAATCGTCAATAACGGCATCATCAAGCAAGATATGCCAGCGATTTGGCATAACGGACTAGCGATGATTGTGGTGACGGCAGCGGGCGGACTGTGTTCGATTATCATAGGATTTTTGGCAGCTCGGATCGCCACCGGTATGGCGCAGAAACTGCGGACAGAACTGTTTGAGCGAGTCGAAAGTTTCGCGCTGGCGGACTTTAACAAATTTTCCACCGCCTCGCTAATCACCCGATCGACCAACGATATTCAGCAAATTCAAATGACGTCAATCCTGCTGCTGCGTCTGGCGTTGATGGCGCCGATCATGGCAATTGGTGGCCTGCAAAAAGCCATCCATAACGCGCCAGATTTGAGTTGGATTATCGCGCTGGCAGTGTCGGTGTTACTGGTGGTCATTGCTGTGTTGTTTGTCATTGCCGTACCTCGGTTTAAGAAATTGCAGACGCTGGTGGATAAACTCAATTTGGTGACGCGCGAAAACCTGGTCGGTTTGAAAGTCATCCGCGCCTTTCACAACGAAAAAATTGAGCAGAAAAAGTTCCAGCAAGCCAACACTGAGCTAAACAAAATGAACTTATTTGTCAATCGGCTGATGATGCTGCTTGACCCAATCATGACGCTAGTGATGAACTTTTCCAGCGTGGCAATTGTCTGGTTC
>CBDFCQ010000036.1:0-7543 GCA_965246075.1 uncultured Candidatus Saccharibacteria bacterium | reverse complement strand
CTGTGCTGATTGGTCGGTTGATTGATCGTCCAATTCGTCCGCTATTTCCGAAGGGTTACCGCCAAGAAGTGCAGGTTGTAGCAACGGTACTAAGCATGGATCCTGATTTCCGTCCGGACGTGGTGGCGATGATTGCGGCGTCGAGCGCTCTGATGCTGACTGGCACGCCTTTTGACGGTCCAGTGGCTGGCTTGCGTGTCGGCCGGGTCAACGGAGAATTTAAGGCCTTCTTAACTTCGGAAGAGCGTGAGAAGTCGGATCTTGATTTGGTGGTGGCTGGTATTGAAAGTGGCATCACTATGGTTGAGGCTGGCGCTAAAGAAGTCTCAGAAGATGTTATTGTTGACGCTATGACATGGGCGCATCAGATGATGCAGCCAGCAATTGCCCTGCAGCGGGAATTGGCGGAAAAAGTTGCGCCAGCTCCGCAGGAATATACCTTAATCTTGCCAGACGAATCAATTCAGCAGACTGTTGATGAGTGGTCTATTGGTAAGTTCGGTGAAAAAATTCGCCGCCCATATCCAGAACGTAATGAAATGATTAGTCAGATTCGTGATGAATTCCATGAGGCGATGGCGGAAAAACTTGGTATGGATGAGGAAGAATATAATGAGGTACGTGGTGATTATGATGAGGCGTTTACTTTGGCGTTACATAAAGACGTACGTCAGGGAATTGTTGCAGAACAAGCCCGTCCTGATGGTCGCGGGTTGACAGAAATTCGTCCGCTTAGCTCGGAAGTTGGCTTCTTGCCGCGTGCTCACGGCTCCAGTCTGTTTACTCGCGGTGTGACGCAGGGTATGAACATTGTTACTTTGGCGCCGCTGAGCTATTCACAACTAGTTGACACAATGGAAATTAATGATGGCGAGCGACGTTATATGCATCATTACAATGCGCCAGGCTATACAGTCGGTGAAGTTAAGCGAATGGGTAGCCCGGGTCGACGTGAAATTGGGCACGGTTATTTAGCGGAACGAGCGTTGTTGCCAGTATTGCCAACCGAAGAAGACTTTCCATACGCCATTCGTTCGGTGACAGAAATAATGAGCCAGAACGGCTCAACGTCGATGGCAGCAACTTGTTCAAGCTGCTTGGCGTTGATGGATGCGGGCGTACCATTGTCGGCTCCAGTCAGTGGAATTGCTATGGGTCTGATGATGGATGGTGATACGCCGTATGTACTGAGTGACATTGCCGATGCTGAAGACTTCGCCGGTGATATGGACTTTAAGGTTACAGGTACAGCAAAGGGAATTACCGCTCTCCAGATGGATATGAAGGTGCACGGCTTACCGGTGGCGGTGCTGCGTCAGGCGATTGAGCAGAGTAAGGCTGGTCGAGCGCACATCTTGCAACATATGCTGAGCGTGCTAGCTACCCCGCGTAATCAACTTAGTCCGTATGCGCCACGAATTGAGAAGATTAAGATTGATCCAGATAAGATTGGCGCGGTTATCGGCAAGGGTGGAGAGACTATCAATAAGATTACCTCAGAAACCGGTGCTGAAGTTGATATTAAGGAAGACGGCTTGATCACAATAGCTAGCCCGAATAGTGAATCAATTGAAAAGGCACTGAATTGGATTAAGAGCTTGGTCGAGGAGCCAGAAGTTGGCAAGGTCTATGATGGTAAGGTTGTCAGTATTAAGGACTTTGGTGCTTTTGTAAATATCTTACCGGGTGTTGACGGTATGGTACACATTTCAAAGCTAGCTGAAGGTCGAGTTAATAAAGTGACTGATGTAGTTAAAGAGGGTCAGTTGGTTCGCGTAAAAATTACTGGAATTGATGAGCGCGGTAAGATCAATTTGACGATGATCGGTCTGTAAATGTATAATAATGAAAAAGCATAATTTCAGGAGATTAAATTTCTAATGGATAATAGCAATAATAATAAGAAGCAGCAAATACCACCACAGCCACAACTTCAACAAGCTACGCCTCAACAGCCTCAATTCCAACAAGCTCCACAACAACCACCACAATTCCAACAAGTCCCACAGCAGCCAGTCATGGAATCTCCATACCAAATGCCTCCAAAGAAGAAAATGAGTAAAGGTGTTTTATGGGGAATTATTGGCGGACTAATTGGGCTAATAATCATCATCGTTGGTGTAGTCCTGGCTATTATATTCTTGAGTGGTCCAAGTAAGGGTGATTATAAAGACGCAGCAAGCTTAGTGCCGCAAATGAAACTGTCTGAGCCTAAGGATCTATTTAAGGATGTGAAAAAAAGTGATGATTACGAAGAGGTTATAAATAAAATTATAAACTCAGTTGACGAAGCTCATGCTAAGTTTGTCGCTAATAAGGCCTTTAAGGACAAAGATGTTAAGGAAGCTTACAACAAGTATCTGAACGTGTGGAATGACGAGATGAAGCCTTACTTAAAATATATTGCAATTTTTCATAAAGAAAAGGCTTACTTTAATTGTAGAGTTCCTCGGGCAAATAAATATTTTGAGAAATCTAAAGATGAAATCGAACAAGATTTTGACTCTGTCATGAAAAATTGTATAAACGCCCTGGACAACATGATTAAGTCTGATAATGATATTGCTAAGAAATATGGTGAAGACTTGAAAAAGCATTATGCGGAGATGAAGCAATATTACGTAGCAGCAGCAGCCTATAGGCAGGACTATGTAAGAACAAATGGCCAAACATCTTTGTCGTCACCTGAAGTTCCAACGACTCCAAGACCTAATTACAAAAAGGATATTGCTAAGAGATTGAAAGATAACCTTGATAATTTACAAAAAGTATTAGAAGATAAAGCCAATAAATAGATTTTTGTAGGTCATGAGCGCCTCGTTTTTACGGGGCGTGTTTTGTTAGAGTAAAGTTATGCCTATTGTCTACTTCAATAATTGGAGATATAGTTGACCCCAAGTTGCTTGTAAAATCTGCCTAAGGGTAGTATAGTAGATAGTCGATATCCATTATATCTAATTTAAGAAAGGACTTATATGAGATTATCAGGGGCGGTTGAACAGGCGTGTTGTATCATGGCAATTTTAGCCGATCCAAAACAAAAAACGCCGATAACTAATGATGCTTTGTCAGAAAAAATGTTAGTTTCGCCAACGTATTTGAAAAAAATTAGTCGTAAGTTAGTAGTGGCAAAATTAATCACCTCGACACAGGGCGCCGGAGGTGGGTTTATCTTGGCAAGAGAAATGAATGAGGTAACACTACATGACGTGGTCTTGGCAATTGAGGGTAATGCGCCATTTTTCCAGCCTCAAGGAGTTATTGAGCAGGTATTTGCGTCGCGCCGTCGTCAAGTGAAAATTGGCATGAACATGATTGAAAAAGTTTTTTCTGAAGCTCAAGAAAAGTGGAGTGAATATTTAAAAACTGTGACGCTAGAAGACGTTACTCGGGAGGTTTCTCATGATTAAAAATAATATGGTACGAGCCGAGTGGCGGCATTTATTTAAAAACAAAATACTCCTTATATCTATGTTGGTGATCTCGTTTATTCCGATTATGTATAGCGGGTTTTTCTTAGGTTCAATTTGGGATCCATATGGTCAAACAAAAAATCTCCCAGTAGCATTTGTTAACGAAGACGAGGGTGCTGTCTTAAACGGTCAAACATTGAATGTTGGTCAGACGGTGCAGCAAAAATTGAAAGATAATCATGATTTGGGATGGGAATTTGTTAGCAAAAAACAGGCATCCAGCGGCGTAGAAAGCGGACATTTCTATGCCGTAGTGGAAATTCCATCTGACTTTTCGGAGAAGGTGGCGTCAATCACTGGTAGTCAGCCTCAGCAAGCGGTTATCAATTTTACTACTACACCGGCTAAGAACTATATTGGTTCATTGGTGAGTAATCAGGCGGCCGAGAGGGTTAAGTCTTCAGTCTCTGAGCAAATCACTAAGGCATATGCTAAAGGGGTGTTGGAGAGTATAGATAAACTAGGGGTAGGCTTAGAGTCGGCTGCAAACGGAACGGCGCAGCTGCACGGTGGCTTGACTCAATTCCACGGTGGTATTCAAACGTATGCTGGCGGAGTTAATCAACTAGCGGTAGGTCAGCAGAGTTTGGCTGATGGTTTGGTGCAATTAAACGGTGGGGTACAGCAGTTGCAGACGGCCCTTAGGAAGATGTCAAATGGTCTACCTAGTGAATCTCAAGTTGCGCAACTAACAGGTGGGGTGAAGCAATTGCAAACCGGCATTGATCGGCTAAATTATAGTGTGCATCACCCATCTCCAGCGATCATCGCTCAGCAAAATAAAGTGCAGACTGAGGCTCAAGCTTTGGCGCAAACTATGCAAGCGTCAGTGGTAGACCTATCTGCGGCGGGGGCAGTAGTCAAAGATTTGAGTGTCCAGGCCGTGGCGTCTGGCGTTGGTTCAACAACCATAACCTTGCCGCAAATAGGTAAAATCTCTCAGGCGCTTGGTAAGACGCAAACAATTACTGCTCAGGTGGCTACATTATTTCAGGATTTACAAACGCTTACCCACCAATTGTCGGAGCAACAATCACAACTACAGACAGGAGTCGCTGCGCTTAATAGTGGTGCGAACCAACTCACGCCAAATATAAATACTGCACTTAATGGCTATAACACTCTCAGGGGCGCAAATGGCCAATTGCTGTCTGGGATAGCGTCGTTAAGTGGTGGCTTAGCTAAGGCGCAAGCTGGTAGTCAGAAATTAGCTGACGGCGCTGGCGTGTTGAGTAATAGTTCAGGAACGTTGGTTGGCAGTAGCGCTCGACTAGCTAATGGTGCAGATGTGCTTTCCGTTAAGTTAGCAGATGCTTCTAATAAGCTTAAAACTCAACCGACGGGATTAGCAACTCAGGAGCATATGGCTAACCCAGTTAAGTCGGAGACAACAGCAAAGGGTGATGTTCCAAATTACGGCTATGCTCTGGCGCCATATGTATTGTCGTTGAGTTTGTTTGTTGGAGCAATTGTTCTGAATGTCATTTACCCAATTCGTAAGACTTTTGCCGAGCAGGAAAGTGCTTTTCGTTGGTGGTTAGCTAAGGCATCGGTCGTTGGCCTGGCGGCTTTCGCTCAAGCAACGATTCTAATGCTAGTTATGGTCTACTGCTTAGGCCTGACTCCAGAACATCCAGTGCGCTTTATCGGGGCAATTTACATGACGTCATTTGTCTATATGTCTATTGTGTCGTTTATGGTGATTGCACTAGATAACCCGGGCCGATTTTTGGCAATGGTGCTATTGGTATTGCAATTAGGTTCAAGCGAGGGAACATTCCCAATTCAAACGGCTAATGAATTTTTCCAGGCAATTAATCCGCTGGTACCAATGACTTATTCCATCCGAGCGTTACGCCAGTCTATATCAGGTGGGTTAGAAAATGCGTTTTATGACAGTAGTATGTGGGTACTTGCTGGATTTTTGTTAGTAGCTAATTTGCTGATGATAAGTTTCTTTATTTATCGTGGTAAGCGTAAATTTGCTCACACCTCAGTAGATGGTGATGATTAGTCCTGCCTGACGATAGCATTTTAAAATACCAGCGCCTTTTTATGTGGTGTTGGTATTTTGCTTATTGGGCGGCGCTGTTTTTGACAAAATACAGTCAGTTTGTTATCATAGAGAGCACTGATTAGAGGAATTTATTGTTAGATTAACGCCTCTATACTTGGGTTTTGAATTATATTGTAATAAAAAAAGGAGTATAACAATATGGGTCAGCGGCGACTAGCAACACCGCAAAAGGACGATGCTAAAAAGCGTCCACAGTCGAAAAAAAGCAATAACGCAGTATTAAATAATACCACCACTCGTAAGGGTGAGGTGTTTAGGGCGCAACGACGAACAAGTGAGAATGTTAACCTTAGGGCGTCGCAGCACTTGATTGATATTCCGGTCAATAAGTCGGTTTATAACGGCTATGGCGGTGAGCAGTTTAGCATGAAAATGCAGCCAAAACCACAGCGTGGTGGCCAGCCAAAGCTGCGGATTATCCCAATCGGCGGCGTCGGCGAAATGGGCATTGGTAAAAACATGAATGCCATCGAGTACGACGATGAAATTATCATCGTGGACATGGGTTTTCTGTTTCCAGGCAGCGATTACCCAGGCATCAATTACATCACGCCGGACATTACCTGGCTGGAAGAGAATAAGCACAAGATCAAGGCACATGTGTTTACCCACGGACACCTGGATCACATCGGTTCGTTCCGCCACTTTATTCACCGAATCCCGGCACCAGTTTATGGGTCGAAGTTTACCATCGGCATGCTGGACAAGTCGATGGCTGATGCGGACACCGATTTTCAGCCAGACTTTCGGGTAATGGATCCATTGAGTCATGAAATTGTTCAAGTGTCGAAGCACTTTTCAGTGGAATTGGTGCGAGTGAACCACTCGATCCCTGACTCGACAGCGGTGATCATCCGGACGCCATTGGGTGTAGTGATTGACTCTGGTGACTGGCGATTTGAGGAAAGTCCAGTTGATGGTCAGAAGTTTGATCTCGAGCGGATGACTGAAGTGGCGTCCAAAGAGGGCGTTCTGATGTTCATGAACGAATCGACCAACTGTGAATCGGCCGGTACACACACGCACACTGAGTTTGATATTCAATATTCCATCGGTCAGGTGATGGACAAGTTTAGCAATAGCCGGGTGATTTTAAGTTGTTTCTCATCACAAGTGCACCGTCTACAATTGATTTTGGAAGAAGCGCATAAACACGGCCGTAAGGTGGCATTTGCCGGCTTTTCAATGATTCAGAACCTGGAAGTGGCGCTGCGTTCAGGAACCATTAAGATTCCGAAAGACACTGTCATGAAGATGGAAGATATCATCAAGCTACCGGATAGCCAAATCACCGTGGTTTGTACTGGTTCGCAGGGTGAGTTTAATGCCGTGCTGAGCCGTATGGCGACTGGTGCGCATAAATACATGAAGATTAAAGGTTCTGACGTAGTGGTGTTTAGCTCTAATCCGATTCCGGGCAACGAGAAAAATGTGGTGCGAACGGTTGATGGCTTAATGCGCGAGGGTTCTGATGTGATTCAGAACGGCAAGACGCACTTAACGGGGATTGGGCCGCTGCACTTGTCGGGACATGGTTATTACGATGATCACGTCAAGTTGATCAACGCCTTGAACCCAACATACTACATGCCAATTCACGGCGAATTCCATATGCTGGTTTATAATGCTCGGTTGGCAGAAGAGGAGTGTGGTATTCCGCGGAAGAATATCTTTGTGTGTGACGCTGGCGATATTATTGAAATTGACGTTGAACGGCAAGCCAAAAAAGCGGGCCGAATCCAAGCTGGTGGCGTGATGTATGATGATACCGGCGCTATCGTTTCTGAGGTGGTGTTGAAAGATCGTATCCATATGTCTCAAGAGGGTATGTTTGTAGTAGTCCTGACGGTGCAACGCAGTACAGGACGGTTGTTGACCAGCCCAGATATTATTTCCCGTGGCTTCATTTATCTGCGCGATTCTGAGGAATTGATGAATATGATTCGCCAGTACTTGAAGCAGAAGGCAGCGCGCAGTTTTTCTGGCAAGTATG
>CBDFCQ010000035.1:0-7577 GCA_965246075.1 uncultured Candidatus Saccharibacteria bacterium | reverse complement strand
GGCGATTCGGGATTAGTATGAAAAAATATTGGACTGGTGTATTCGGGCAAGTACGTGCCCAGCAAAAACGTTTCATCCGTGATAAAATGTCGCTGTTCTTTACCTTCCTATTTCCGCTCATCTTCTTGTTGGTGTTCGGTTCGATTTTTAATAATCAATCGACCAGCTTTGACATCGCGATTATCAATAATTCGCAGACGGAATTTGCCAAAAGTTTTGTCAAAGGCGCTAAAGATAACGCCAAAGACTCGATTCTCAAAATTAAAGACGTCAAGGATATGGATGAGGCCCGTGAGAAGATGAAGCGTTCAGAACTGAACGGCATCATTGAACTGCCCAGCGATTTTGGCAAAGTGAAGGGTGAGGGTAGGGATGCTCGCCCAACTGGCACAATCAACGTGCTGTACGCCAAAGGTTCCGAGCAAACTGGCAGTGCGCTTACCGCGGTGATGAACCAAATTGCCAATAAAATTAATATGCACATGGGCCAGCCAGAAGCGCCGCTGAAAGCCGCTGGCAAAGCTGTCGGCGACGAGCAGCTGAAGGAGTTTGACTATACATTCACCGGACTACTAGGTTTTAGCTTGATGAGCATGGGTATCTTTGGCCTGGCTAACCAAATGCCAGCCGAAAAGCAGCGCGGCTCCTATCGCCGACTGCGCGCGGCGCCGTTCACCTCAGGGCAGCTGATTATTTCTATGGCGATTCACTATATTATAATCTCGCTACTCAGCCTGACGATGATGGTTGTTGTCGGTATGCTGCTGTTCCACTTCAATATGCGCGGCGATTGGCTGCTGTTCTCATTGATGTCGGTGATTTCGGCGATGATGATGGTGGGCTTAGGATTATTAATCGGCGGTTGGGCGAAGAACGAAAATCAATCAGCTCCTCTGTCTAATTTGATTTCTTTCCCGATGATGTTCTTGTCTGGAGCATTCTTTCCAGCATTCCTCTTTCCAGAATGGCTACGTGGTGTAACGCAATTTATCCCAATGACGTCAGTTGTGGATGGCTTCCGCCTGATTATGACCGAGCAAGCTAGTCTCATCGAAGTCCTGCCGCAAATCGGCGCCGTTGCTGCTTGGGTTGTCGTTATTTATGTTGCGGCGATTAAGTTGTTCAGGTGGGAGTAGCTTGATATGAGCGAGCTAAGGATGATGATAGCGCTGGTATCCTTGCTTTTAGCCTGTTTTGTGGCGTTGAAAATAAAATCATTTATGTCGTGGCGCGATACATTCTTAGGTATAGGAACTATATTTATCGGGTTTGCAATAGTTTGCTTCGGGGATTCTACGATGTTCACTGGTGCCATGATAGAGATGTTTATCATTGTATCTATGACTTTGGTAGCCTTTCGGCTAATTCATATGCGGTGGGGTATGGAAAACTATGATTCAGTTCGATATTATAGAATTACCATGAACAGAAAACAGAAAATAATTTTGGCCATTGTCTTGGTTACACTAATTGGTGGTCTGTTTGGTCTATCGTATTGGACAAAACATAATCGTAATATAAAAAATACGAGAGACCAATCTCAGATCATGTCTGACTCTGCCAAATTCAAGTCAGAATATCCGCGAGTAGCGGCAGACAATCGCTTCGTTTATGCCAGCGATAAAGAAGTTCTCGATATCTTTGATAACGGCAGCGGCGTGGTTTTCTTGGGCTTTCCGCAATGTCCGTGGTGCCAGCATTTGAGCGAACACGTTGACCGGGCAGCTCGGGCTGAAGGTGTTGATAAAATATACTATTTGAATATTCGCGATGCTCGCGCTAGCAATAACGAAGTTTACCAAAAATTGGTCAAGAAATTAGAGCCGTATTTGGAAAAAGATAAAAATGGCAATCCTCGAATATTTGTGCCTGATGTATCGATTGTCAAGAACGGTAAAATCATCGGCCGCTACAAAGAAGAATCAACTGGCGACGATAATATTACACCAGATAAATACTGGACGAATGAAAGAATAGAGCGGACTTTATCTCAACTGCGTGGATTTATGAGTCAACTGAAATAGTGACAATTATTTAACGCCGCCAGCCTTCAAAATTGCCCTTAAGCCACTCTCGCCACCGGCGAAACCGCTGGTTTGGTAGTCGTTAATGACCATGTACGGCAAGCCATTCACGCCAAGAGAAAGAGCTTTTTGGGTATTGTCGTCAATCTCTTTTTGGTGCGTCTTTTTAGTCATACAGTCAGAGAATTTAGTTTCATCTAAACCAATATTTTTAGCAGAAGTAAGGAAGTATTCTAGCGGCAATGGTGGAATTTTTTGTGGCACAGCGACGTTTTTCACGCCGATTCCTTTGTCAAAATAGTCACGCTTAATGCGCGGCACGATGTCGCGCGTATATTGCCAATATTTGTCCTGGTCGGCGGCACAAAATGCTGCGTGAGCGCCAGTTTCTGTATTGTTAGTAACTTCCTTTAAGAGGGTAACTACGCGGTGTTCGTAGCGAACCTTGCCTGATTTAATGTACTCATTTTTGAAGAAATCAGCGTTGGTGGTTGCTTCAACTTCGGCGCAGAATGAGCAGAAATAGTCAGTGTAGTCGACAAATACGTTCTTCGCGTCAGCAGAGCCTTGTGACATTTTTTCATTCCACGCTTTGCCGTCGCCAATGTGACGATTCGGCGGGCGATTGACAATTCCATAAATAAACAAAGCTACAATTCCCACGATTACAATTCCCGAAAGAACCCAAATAAGTGCTATGCCTGATGATTTTTGTCGATTCATATTTTCTCCTGTTTAGATAATTCTGTGTACATAAAAATAATTTGACCTGATTTATATAGCGAGAATAAACTGAGTAGTAAAGCTAATAAAAGGACTATTATGCTGGCGATATTTGCAGCGGTAGCTGCGGCAGCTCCTGAAAAAAATATTGCAACAATTGGCAGAATAATGGACGTGCCACAGGGGACGCAGCCCAGGCCGATTGCGGCAGCAACTGACGCAATACCGCTGAGTCCGACTTGGCGGGTAACGGTTTTTTCCTCAACTTTATTCTTTTTTGCTGTAAAAATTACAGCGGCGATCGATACACCTTGAAGAATTGACACTACCATAAGCAGCGCTCCATTTAGTGAAGTGAAACTTTGTTTGAAGATGTCTATAATCATCAAACCGAGCAGTGCGATTTTATAGAGGATTGGTAAACGCGACATCATTAGTGGTCCGTAAAAATTGGCGTTGATTGCGAAATAAATTATCACGGCGAAGGCGACGGTCGCGACAATTGTTATTAGGAAATATTTCGGTAAACCAAGCATTCTGCCGACTCCTAAAAGCGCTGATTTGATGGTTAGTTTGTAGTGCTTATCGTTGTAATTCATTGTGGTAGTTGTGCTATAAAGTTTGCTGGTATGTTATTTACGATATCTTTTTTTAGTTCGTAAATAACCTTTGTTGGCCATGGAATATTATCGATTTTGAAGTATTTTTGTAAATGTGGCAAATAGGTTTCATCGAATTCATTCTGCGACTGTGTTATTTTGTAACCGTGTGGCGCGCAAATCCATTTGTGAATAAGGTGGTCCACGATAACGTACGATTCTTTTGATTCGCGTTCAAGTGAATCTAATCCCCAAACCGCGTGAAACATGATTTCATAAATAGTTTGGCTATTTGCCTTGTAGATGTACGGAACGATAGGATTATCATTGTCGTCGCAAACGATAGTAGGTATGCTAATCACTGAATTTTTAACAAGCGCTTTGATCCATGTGTAAACTTCATCGTTGACATCTTCGGATGCTACTTCTATAGACATGACTAGGCTTGACGTCTCGCCGGGACCCCAATCACGGATTATAATGGTGCCGTCGGGTTTGAGTGCTCTATCTAGCATTGCGAGCGTTTTAGTGCGCTCAGGTCGAGATAGATAGCTCATCAATTCGTGAAATACACTCGACATGTAGATAATGTCGAATTCATCTTCGGCGTTTTCAAGTTGTTCTTTAGTAATAAAATCAATGTTATTTTCTTGAAGTTGAGATTGAACAATTTGTGAAACATCATAGGCTACGTAGTGAGTTCCTGCTTGCGTCACTTGTTTGATGAATTCTGGCGAGAAACCAGAACCGAAATCAAGCAATTTGACGTTTTCACCAAGGTGTTTTTCGATGGCTCCGAATTTGGACGACACTGTTTGGCTCATCCGCTCTTGATAGGTTTTGTTGGTATGATTTTCCAAGTGCTCGCTGCGAATTTGGTTCATATATCTATTATACGATATTCGTGAAGGCAATTCGATCATCCACGGCAGCAACTTTTACTGTATCTCCGTCGTGAATTCGCCCGTCGATCAGTTCGAGTGCCAAAGGATCAAGCACTCGTTTTTGCACCAAGCGCTTCAGCGGCCGGGCGCCAAAGGCCGGGTCGTAGCCATCGCGGGCCAGCATGTCGCGGACGCTATTGTCAAAATTCAGCGTTATGTCGCGACTATCCTTAACTTGGTGGAGAACTTTTTCTAATTGCACATCAACAATTGCACGCATCGATTCAGGATGAATTCGGTCAAAAATCACAATGTCGTCAATTCGGTTTAAGAATTCTGGGCGGAAATGACCACGAAGCGTTTCTAAAATTTGATTGTCAAGAGAGCTAATGTCGTCGCCCGTGTAGTCCATAATCATTTGCGATCCGACGTTGCTGGTCATGATGATTACCGTGTTAGAAAAATCGACTGTTCGCCCCTGGCCATCGGTCAGGCGGCCATCGTCGAGCACCTGCAGGAGCACGTTGAAGACGTCGGCATGTGCCTTTTCGATTTCGTCAAACAATACCACGCTGTAGGGGCGTCGGCGCACTGCTTCGGTGAGTTGCCCGCCTTGGTCGTAGCCGACATAACCTGGCGGCGAACCAATCAGGCGGGCTACGGCGTGGCGCTCCATGTATTCACTCATATCGATACGGATCATGGCGTGTTCGTCGTCGAATAATTCGCGGCACAGGCTGCGGGCTACCTCTGTTTTGCCTACACCGGTGGGGCCGAGGAAGAGGAAGGAACCGATTGGCCGGTTGGTATCACTGAGGCCAGCACGCGAACGGCGAATAGCACTGGCCACGGCGGCGATGGCCTTGTCTTGACCAATTACTTGCGTGCTAATATGTTCCTCTAATTTGGCTAGTTTGCTGGATTCGGTCTCGATCAGCCGCTCCACCGGGATGCCCGTCCAGCGCGCCACCACACTGGCGATGTCGTCAGGCGTGACTTCTTCGCGCAGCAGGCGGTCAGCCGGCGGGATAGCCGCCAGTTCCTGGCGAGCGCTAGCCAGCTTTTTCTCCAGTTCTGGCAAGTCGCCGTATTTGATGCGGCTAGCGGTGGCCAGATCGGCGTCGCGCTCAGCAATTTCCAGTTGCGCGCGCAGGCTGTCCATTTTTTCCGTAGCGGTGTTAACAGTCTGGAGGATATCCTTTTCGTGCTGCCATTTGTTGTCAATCACCTCGGATTGAGCCCGAAGGTCGGCGATTTGCTGCTTAATCTCCTCTTTTCGAGCCTTGGCGTGGTCGGATTTGTCTTTTTTTAGCGCGGCTTCTTCAATCTCCAGTTGCAAGCGGCGGTTATTCAGCCGATCGAGGGCAATTGGCACGCTCTCCAGCTGCATCTTCAGAGCGCTGGTGGCTTCATCCAGGAGGTCAACGGCCTTGTCAGGTAAAAAGCGGTCGGGCAGGTAGCGAGTGGACAGCCGCGCCGCCGCCACGATGGCATCGTCAGAGATTTTAACGCCGTGATGCACCTCGTATTTTTCTTTCAAGCCGCGCAAAATCGCCACGGTGTCGTCAAAACTTGGCTCGCCGACATAGACCGGCTGGAAGCGCCGCTCCAGGGCCGCGTCTTTCTCAACATGCTGGCGATATTCCGCCAACGTCGTCGCACCAATCATGTGTAGTTTACCGCGTGCCAGGGCGGGCTTGAGCATATTGCCGGCGTCCATGCTACCTTCGGTTTTGCCGGCGCCGACCATGGTGTGAATTTCATCAACGAACAAAATAATTTCGCCGGCGGCCTCCTCAACTTCTTTCAAAATTGCTTTGAGGCGCTCTTCAAATTGGCCGCGAAAGCTAGCACCGGCCAGTAAACTGGAAATTTCCAAGGAAATCAGCCGCTTGTCCTTGAGTGACGCCGGTACGTTACCCTTGACGATGCGCTGTGCTAGGGCCTCGACGATGGCGGTTTTACCGACGCCTGGTTCGCCAATGAGCACTGGGTTATTTTTGGTGCGCCGGCTGAGGATTTGCATGGTGCGGCGAATTTCCTCGTCACGCCCGATCACCGGATCAAGTTTATTTTCCTTGGCGAGCGCCGTGATATCGGTGCCGAATTTTTCCAGTGGCTGCTCAAGCTCTTCTTGCATATTTGGTGGCATAGGTCCTCCTTTTTCTTTGGCTGTTCATTGCCTAAATTATTACGCCACGACGAGAATCAGAGCGGGGATAATTGATATAAGTATCATAACAAATTGGCACTCTCAGTGCAAGAGTGCTAAATGGAAAAACTTTCCGATTGAAATATTGTATCTGATATAATAATGATTATAATCATAGCGAAAGGGATACTTCATGAATATTCTCGTTACTGGCGGCGCTGGGTATATCGGCAGCCATACTATCATCGAACTATTGGCGTCAGGTCATGGCGTAGTGGTAGTCGATAATTTGTCGAATTCATCTGTTGAAGGTTTGCGCCGAGTTGAGGAAATTACCGGCCAAGCGGTGCCGTTTTATGAGTTTGATCTCTGTGATCGGACGCGGCTGGTGGAATTATTTAAGTCTGAGGCAATTGATGCGGCGATTCATTTTGCGGGCCTGAAAGCTGTCGGTGAGTCGGTGGAAAAGGCGCTGCTGTATTATCAGAACAATTTGGAAAGTACCTTGACACTGCTGGATGTCATGCAGGAATTTGACGTGAAAAAGCTGGTCTTTTCTAGCTCGGCAACGGTGTACGGTGACCCGGCGCGGCTGCCGATTACCGAGGACATGCCGCTGTCGGCGACTAATCCGTATGGACAAACCAAGCTGATGATTGAGCAAATTCTGCGCGACGTGGCGGCGACCAAGCAGGGATGGCAATTTACCTCGCTACGCTACTTCAATCCCGTTGGCGCCCATCCGAGCGGCCGTATCGGTGAAGATCCGTCGGGCATTCCGAATAATTTGCTGCCGTTCGTATCGCAGGTGGCAGTCGGCAAGCGCGACCATTTGAGTGTGTTTGGCGACGATTATGACACACCGGACGGCACGGGCGTGCGCGATTATATTCACGTGGTTGATTTGGCACGGGCGCATGTGGCGGCGCTGGAACATTTGGGCGAGCCGGATGAATATAAGGTGTATAACATCGGTACTGGCCGCGGGACGTCGGTGTTGGAGTTGGTGAAAGCGTTTGAAAAAGCGTCGGACCGGGACGTTCCGTATCAAATCACGCCGCGCCGGCCTGGCGACATCGCCGCGTGTTATGCTGACCCAAGTTTGGCAGAGGCAGAACTGGGCTGGCGAGCGGAATTGACCATTGAGGATGTCTGCCGCGATGCTTGGAATTGGCAGAGCAACAACCCGAGCGGC
>CBDFCQ010000034.1:0-7646 GCA_965246075.1 uncultured Candidatus Saccharibacteria bacterium | reverse complement strand
GCTCGCTCTTCGCTGGCAGAAGAGAACTCTTGGATTTCAACACGCGATCCTTGGCTGTCTGCGTGCGCTGTCAGCTGCTTGGACAGTCCGTCAATGGTATTTTCTAGTCGATCTGAACCTTGGGTGATTACTTGTCGTGCTGACGTTAAAATATTTTCAGCTGAGCGATAGTTATCGGTTAGAACGATAATTTTTGGATTGTGATAATGTTGGCGGAAACGCTGGATATTGCCCACGTCCGCACCTTGGAAACTGAAAATCGCTTGATCATCATCACCGACGGCCATGATATTTGGATTGTCGTCGTTGTCGCTAGTTAAATTAAATAGCAAACGTAGTTGTGCTAAGTTGGTGTCCTGGAATTCATCGACCATGATGAATTGAAATTTCTCTTGGAGGTTGGCGCGCAGCTCGGGGTGTTTTTCGCAGGCTTGAATAACTGATAGAATCATGTCGTCATAATCAAACAGTGAGCGATCATCTAGGGTTTCTATATACTTTTCATAAACATCAACGACAGCGGATAATTTATCGGCGGCTGCCGAGTCTTTCAGGATAACTTCGCCTTTAGCATTTTTCTCGCACCATTTATTTTTCCAAGCAGTCAGCGGCTTGGTGGAGTTGGTGTCAATTGCCTCCTGAGCAGCGTGCGCGACGCTAAGCGCTAAGACATTGGCGTACGGAGTGATGGAGGATGGTAAATTAGAACTTTCTTTTTCGGGATTTTTATCGATTGACTCAGCGACTTTTTCAGCCATTGGCGCAAATAACTCTATGGTTTTTTTAGATATTTTAGTGGCAAAAATCTGCTGAATGTCTGGCGCAATTTCATCTATGATGCGCTGATTGTCTGCAATAATTGTCTTTAGCTCTGCTGGAGTTAAGCCGCTTTGTTTGAATTCTGAAATAACTCGAATTAGTTCTTTTATATAAACAAACTCCCCGCTATTTTTCACACTTAATGGATTTCGCCAATCAAGATTTTCAAGAATTCCAGAGATAATTTGGTACTGCGTTAACTCATCAACAGGCTGAGCGTCGGCGCCACGGAAAAAATATTCTCGATGCTGATTGATAATTTCTGTGCCAAAGCTATGGAATGTATGAATTGCAATTTTATATGCATCCTCGCCAATAATCTGACGAAGGCGTTGGCGCATGTTGGTGGCGCCACTTTCAGTAAAGGTCAAACATAAAATACTATTCGGTAAAGTGTCGGTTTGCCTAAGGATTTGAGCGGTGCGCATGCTTAGCAGCTCGGTTTTGCCTGTTCCTGGTCCAGCAATCACCAGAAGTGAGCCGTGGATATAATCAACAGCTTGGCGTTGATTATCATTTAACTTTGTGTAGCGAGTATTGAAATCCATAGCCTTATTTTATCATGTCAATAAATTCTATTTTTAATAATATTCTCGCCTCGCGCACCTCATGAAAAAATGGTAAAATATTATCTATGAACCAAGCGACATACGACGAGCTGGCGCTAGAACGAATCGCCAAGGAAAAATTTGGTTTTACTGTCGATATTCAATCGATTATTTTATGGCATGCTGATGTTAGTCGTACCGCCAAAGCCTCAGTTTTTTTAACTAATAAAAAACAGTTGATGCTGTACCTGGAAGCGACCTCGCCGTTAATTTTATCTGATGTTAAAAAGATAATTTCACGAATGGGTATGCGGGCAGAGTTATTTTTACCACCGAAGGGACAGCCGCGATATTTTACGGATATTGGTAAGCAGAAATTTCGTGAGGTTTTTCCTGGGCGCAAGCATGTAACTGATGAAGATTTGCATTTTTATAAAACTTTGGCGCCATATAACCCTGCTCTGGTGCTCATTTCTGAAGTAAAAAATGGTGAGATATATCAATTTGATTCTGATGCATATGGCAATTGGAGAGTGGGCGCACGCTTTCGCTACAGAAGGATACAGACAAGCTAATGCGTGACTATCTGGATATCATTAAGCGAAACCTGCTATCACCTATTGTCGTGGTGATTTTTCTATTGGCTGGCGCGCTGGTGTATGTGCGTGAGTATCGCGATGCTTGGTTTATCTCCGTGGTGATTGTTGTGAACTCGACGATTGGTATTATCCAAGAACTTAGAGCTAAGCGAGTTTTGCGTCAATTAGAGCTGATGAGCGCGCCGAAGGCTCGATTATTAAGAGACGGAAATATAGTTGAAGTGGGCTATGAGGATCTGAAGATTGACGATGAAATTCTTATTCAGGCTGGTGATGAGCTACCGGCTGACGCGAAAGTTATTGAGTCAAAAGGCCTGGAATTGAATGAGAGTATGCTGACTGGAGAGTCGGCTTCGATTGAAAAGAAGAATGGCGATGTTGTATTAGCGGCGACAACTGTTTTGGCTGGTGAAGGTATGGCGCGAGTGATTGCTATTGGTGACGACACGAAGGCTGGCGCTATTAGCCAAGTTTTGAAGCGGTATAAACCAGAATTAACACCTCTGCAGTTAGCGATTTGGCGAGCAATCTATTTCTTGACATATGGCGCAATTATCTTATCTCTATTAATTGCTATAGTCTATTATTTCTCCGGCGATAACGTGGTTATTATTTTAAAGACAATTACTTCAGCGGCGGTTACGGTTGTACCGGAGGGGTTATTATTGGCAAGCTCATTACTGCTGGCGTTTGGCTCATTACGGTTAGCTCAAGCAAAAGTTTTGCCGCAGAAGTTGTCGGCAATTGAAGCGATGGCGCTACTGAATTTGCTGGCGGTGGATAAGACTGGCACTCTGACCAGCGACGAAGTGTCACTGGAAAAGGTCGCGTCGTTTGGAGACGATTTTTCGAGTTCGGATGTGGCTAGCTTTGCGGCTTTAATTGCTCATGAAACTAGTGGCGGGAATATTACTGGCCGTGCTATTCTAGCAGAAGCTACCCCGCCAAAGGCTACTGAAATAGTTGATGTTATGGCGTTTTCGTCTGCGCGTAAAATGGCGGGCGTGAGGGCTAGGGTCAACGGTACGGTGCGAACCTTAATAATGGGTGCGCCGGAGTTTGTGTCGAAGTTGGCGCCCGTTGATAAGGAGGCTCGAAAGAAATTGAATGATTGGGCGGATAAAGGTCTGCGCGTATTGATGTTAGCGGAATTTACTGATGAAAAAACCAAAATAAAAGATTTAAGAGACGGCTCTGGTGTGGCTATTGGCGCGGTTATTTTACGTAATTCTCTGCGTCATGGAGTGGTCGAGACGGTAGATTTTTTGCAGCGCCAAGGTGTAACAATTCGGGTAATTTCTGGCGACAATCCGCGTACTGTTCAGTATATTGCGCGTGAGGCTGGGATTCATCATCCAGAAAAAGTGATTTTAGGTGAGGAGCTTGTGGAGCTAAGTGACGACGATTTCGATAAGGCCGCTGATACTTATACAATTTTTGCCCGTGTTTTGCCTGATCAGAAAGAGCGTTTGATTGCCAGGTTTCAGCAATCAGGCAAATTTACTGGCATGGTCGGTGATGGTGTTAATGACGCGCTGGCTCTGAAAAAGGCAGACCTTGGCGTGGCGATGTACGCTGGCGCTCCAGCTTCGCGGCGGGTTTCTGATATTATTTTGCTTAACAATTCCTTCACTTCTCTACCTATGGGCATGAAACTGGGTAATCAAATTATGCAGGCGATTGAAGTAATTGCTATCCTCTTTTTCCATAAAATTATTTATGGCGTGACACTTCTTCTTACGACAATTCTTATAAATATGAACTATCCGTATTCACCGCGACACATTACGTTTATGAATATTTTTCTGGTGACTATGCCGACGCTTATGTGGACGCTTTTTCCTCCCATGCCGAAACATCGCATAAATCCTAAGCGTTTTTGGCGTGATACATTACTGGCGGTATTACCGATTGCACTACTAACTGGCTTAACGGTAGCCTTTACCTATTGGATTATGTCCGTAGTCTTCCCTGGTCACGCCGCTGAAGTTGCAACTATGACAGTGTTGACGGCAACGTTCTTTGGTGTATATTTGGTATTTTTGGTGGGAATTATGCTGGATGTCACTATCGATAAAGCCGCCAAACGTGCTCGACTATTATACTTGTTGTCGGTGTTTATTGTGGCGGCCGGTAGCTTCGGCTTTGGCTTCTTGAGAGATTTCTTCGACTTTACCGCCCCGAATTTATTTATCATGTGGCCAGCGATTGGTGCGATTATTCTTGCGGCGTTGGCGCAATTATTCCTCGCTCGACGTGTCGGACGAAGAATCTCCACTTCTGTCAGGTAAGCTATTTAATATAGCTTCTAGTACTAAGGTTTTAGCTGCCACTTCTCCCATTGTTCTGGAAGTTTCTTCTGAGATAGATGCAGATTCTGGATTTATATAGTCCGCACTTTCTCCTGTGGTTGGATCATTATAAAGCATACCATTAATATACCAAATATTTTACATTTTGTCAATGTTATGTATTCTTAATTCACTTTTTATCAAGTATCACCAGATGCTCAATATGTGGCGTACGCGGGAAAAAATTGTAGCCCTGATGGTGCATGACTTCATATTTTTCCTGAAGTAAACTGACGTCTCGTGCTTGTGTGACAGGGTTACAGCTTAGATAAATAATTCGTGGTGGCGTAGTTTCCAGTAGTCTCCGAACAACATCTACGTGTAGTCCAGCGCGCGGTGGGTCTACAATTACAATTTGTTCGCCTGTTATATATTCCAGAGATTTTTCACTTGGCGCTAAAATAGCCTTGGCGTTTGCTCGGTTTAATTTGGCGATGTTTCTTTGCATTTCCGCGACGGCGTGTTCGTTGATTTCGACCAGTGTAATATCATCGCCGCCAATTGTCAGTCCAATTGTGCCAACTCCAGAATAAAGGTCGAGGGTCGGTAGATTATTCTTGTGGTCTATCCAAGCGCGCATATCACTTAGAGCTTTCTCATAAACTGGAATATTGACCTGGAAAAATCCTTCACAGGCATAATTAAAGGTGACGCCTAAGATTGTGTCGGTTAGCGTTGTGTCACCAAATTTATTCAGGCGCTCAGTGACTCTACTGGCTGGGCTTTTTGGGTCAGAATAGATTATCTCGCCACCTTTGGCTGGCAGTTGGGCTGCTTCTTTTGTAGAAACGAGGTCTGTGAGTCGGTCTTTTACGTATAATTGCCAGACGGCGTTTCCTTGTTGGTCTGTGCGGATCAAGAGGGTTTTTAATTGTCGGGCGGTAACAGGTTTGGTTCGCAGGAGGTTGCGGATTTCAATTGCCAATTTGTTGATTTTTGGATGAGCCAGACTAGTCCCTTCGACAACGACCTTCCCCTTGCTACCTCGCTTGAAAAATGCCAAATCTAAAGTTTCTCTCGTGCCGTCATCTGTCTTATAGCCAAACCAGCTAAACTCGACCTTATTGCGATAGTTAAATTCTACTCCGTCAGTAAATACGTCAATTTTCTCTGGTAACGTAACGCCATGAAGTCGGAAAGCTTCTTCTATTAAATTCGCTTTATATGTCTGTTCGCTGGAGAGCGGCATGATTTGCCAAGGGCTAGTGCTGAGATAGCTATTCTCATCTCGCGGCATAATTCGCTCTGGACTTTTTTCAAGAACTTCTGTCACCACGCCTTCGACGAAGTGCGATTTTTTCTTAGTTATACGAATCTTCACCAATTCGCCAGGTAGTCCGCCCCAAACGAACGCCTTGCGTCCATCATTCAGAGCGCCAAGCGTCTGGCCGCCACCAACGATTTTTTCTAGTCTTAAAGTCTCAAAAATTTGCTTTCCCATTAGAGTATATATTATATCAGGACTTGTGGATTTTTTCTGGCCAGCGTGTTATAATCATCATGGTCCTGGCTATATTGGGACGTCGCCAAGTGGTAAGGCACTGGGTTTTGGTCCCAGCATTCGCAGGTTCGAATCCTGCCGTCCCAGCCAAATTTGAACAGGTGTAAATTATCGCTCTTTTGGGCGATTTTTTGTTTTTAAGCAATCAAGCCGTTCTGGTCTAATAGATTCACAAATTCGTTAATGAATAGATCAGTTCTCTCAATGATTTCTTTCTCTCCAAACTTTTTGTAGTCATTACCTATATTTTTAAGCTCAAGATTGATTGTGCCTTCCTTGCGCTGACCTCTATTATTAACGAACCCGTTGTAATATTTAGTTTTGTCTTCAAATCTATAATCAGACGCGCGAATATTAATTCTCTTTTCTAGGAGAGATTTGTTCCCCAGGAGTTCAATCTGCCGATCGTTAGACAATCCCTTTTCGTTTTCCTGTCGCTTCATATCGCGACGGAGACTCTTCAATTTATAGGATAAAATCCTTGTAACTTGCCAAAGTCGCCTGTGCAATAGTCTGACTAGTTTGACGTAGGTGTTGCTTCACAAAGTAATACCCAAGTTTATACCCCGCCCAGCGCGGTAAAACATCATCGCCAGTGAAAAATATTTTGGTATAATCGTAAACCTTGTCTTCAAAATTGCCTTGTAGTGCGGCAATTATCTTATCAATTTCAGCTTGAGAAGTTTTCTGCATTTCTCTCAAGAAAAATTGTTGGTTTCGCCGTCCAAGTTTAATCATCGCTTCCTCTTCTAGTGCGACCGCCAAGCCCTCCAAAATCATCCCATCAAACATAGTTTCGGCATATTCAGGCAATTTTTCCCAACGCAGCGAATGCGACATTTCGTGGCAAATCGTTTCGAAAATAAAATCCTCGCTAATCCCGTGCTGGCTTTTATCAACAGAAATCATAATCAAGCGCGAATGAAGCGTTTTGCCAGCGATTCCGTCCTCGGCGATAGTTGGCAGCATAAACGAAGGTGTAGTGATAATTACATCAACTTCGTAATCAAACTGCGCGAACTCGCTCGAAACAAAAGTCTCGGCTTGTTGCGCTGTATTTTTGAATATGGCAATTTCGACATCGGTGAAAGTTTGGTTGGCGTTAGCGATGTGTAGATGGAGTTTGCTCATGATTTTATTATATTGCAATAACATAAGTATTACTATAAGGGCAACGCTATTTATTAATTGCAATATTTAAATGGAAATCACTAAAATATCAGCAGCGACCTTCGGCGGGTCGCCAGTGTCCCGACCCGCCGAACTGCTACGCGCAAAAACCGCTGTTTGGGTGGCGAGTTAGAGAAAAGATATGCTCGTTTATTATCTATTCCGTAAGAGTAGCTGCATGCATACGCAGCACATCATTTATGTCGAGAAGCATAATTGCTTTGTTGCAGGCAAATTCCTTTGCGCCTTTCGTATAACCTGATGATGCTATAAAAATACCAGCATCAAGCCCCTCATGCGACATAGCCCCGTACAAATCGCGAATGGCAGCAGGTCCGATTGCCTTACAGTGGTTCTTACATTGAACGCCATATCGACGACCTGCTTTTTCTAGAAATATATCGATTCCACCGTCGCCACTGCCTTTTGTAACTTGTACGTTACATCCGTGAGCTTCATACAGCTTTGCTACTTCCTTTTCAAACTGATGACCGCTCAGATTAAGCCAATATTTGGCGTATTTTTTCTCCAGTTCTTTGAATTTGCGTAATTCACCATCAAGGTAAGCTTTCTTTTCTTTGATAGCCTGCTCTAGCTCTCTGAGGTCATGTCTGCTATTGATACTGGTGTCAAGTATTGCGTTAACTATGGCATAGGC
>CBDFCQ010000033.1:0-7717 GCA_965246075.1 uncultured Candidatus Saccharibacteria bacterium | reverse complement strand
TACTCAGCAGATCAAAAAGCTGAAGAACCTGGAAAAGCGTATGGCGTCAGGTGATTTGGAAAAGCGCTACAACAAACTGGAAGTGCAGCGTTTCCAAGAGGAAATCGATAGCTTGAACGTTAAATATGGTGGCATCAAAGACTTGATGGGCAAGCCAGGCGCGGTGGTCGTGGTTGATGCATTGACTGACGCAAATGCAGTTCGCGAGGCTCAGGCGTTGGGCGTGCCAGTATTTGCTATCGTTGATACCAATGTCAATCCAACTGGCATCGACTACGTTATCCCAGGTAACGATGACGCCATCAAAGGTATTCAATTGCTATTAGACTACTTCACCAAAGCTGTTTCTGAAGGTGCGGGTAGTGTGAAACCTGAAGAAAAACCAGTGAAAAAAGGGGAGAAATAGGATGGGCGTTTCTGTTGACGACATTAAAAAACTGCGCGAATTGACAGGTGTAGGTTTGACCGACGCAAAGAAGGCGTTGGTTGAAGCTGACGGCGACTTTGATAAGGCGCTGGAAGAGATGCGCAAAAAAGGCTTGACCAAGGCTGAGAAAAAGGGCGACCGCGAAGCGCGTGAGGGTTTGATTGAGAGCTATGTTCACTCTGGTCGAATTGGTGTGATTGTCGAAGTTAACTGTGAGACTGACTTTGTGGCACGTTTGGATGATTTCAAGACGTTGGCGCACGAAATTGCTATGCAGATTGCAGCGATGAACCCAAAGTACGCTTCTACAGAAGATATTCCAGCTGAGGAAATGGAGCGGGTGAAGACTGAGTTGATGGCGAGCGAAGCATTGGCAAGCAAGCCTGAAGAGATGCGCGAGAAGATCGTGACTGGTCAGCTGAACAAGCACTTTGCTGAGCAAGTGTTGATGAGCCAAGCGTACATTTTGGACGATTCTAAGACTGTTGAGCAGCACATCAAGGAAGCGATTGCTAAATTGGGTGAGAACATTGTGGTTCGCCAATTTAAGCGAATTGAGCTGGGCGTCAGCGAATAAACTTTACGCACAGAAAAGAAATCGGTTGCAGTAATGTAGCCGATTTTTTTGTTTTGTCAATATTTACCACAAGCATATTGACAATATCGCAAATATGTGCTAGTATGACTATATATAAAAAGTAAAGCCACGGATAATCATTGAAAAATAAGAAGGAATAATATGAGCGAAAAAGTAGTAAAATTTAATAAAAACGCTGATGTGCCTACAAAGACATATGAGCTTAGGAATATACCAAAGTCGCGTGATGAGCGAATTGCTGACGGCCAAGAGAAAGTTGCTGCGCTGAAGAATAAGGCTAAAGAAGGTCTTGGTCGCGTATGGAAGGGCTTGAAAGATAGTTTTTATATTGGAGTGAGTCGTGGTTCTGAGCTGCCCGGACAGGCTGCAGAAAGGGTTGATCAGGCTAAGGAAAAAATCAGTGACACCTATACTGTAGCAAAAAATAAGGCTACGGAATTATTTACGGGTGGTCGTGAGTTTATTCTCCAGAAAGCCTCAGAAGCCCGTACGCGGAAAGAAGAAAGGCAAAAAGCTCGTCAAGAACGTAAGGAAGCTCGGGCTAAGGCTAGAGAACAGCGCGAGTTGGATAGGCAGAAATATAACGAAGCGCGAGAGCAATATAAGGCAGATAATGAGGCTGACAAGTCAACAATTGATAGCAACAAAGAGACTGTAAAAAACTCTAAGCAAGAGCAAAAAGAGGCTGCCTCCAAGTTGGAAGAAGTGGAAAAGATACGACGAGAGGCGGAAGAGAAGGCTGAGAAAGTTGCCGCCGAGTATGCCGCCGCAAAGAAGGCATTTGAAGCTGATCGAACGAATGAGAAGTTGCGCCTGGAGGCTGCTAAAAAGCGTGGTCTGGCTGAGGCTGCCTCAGCAGAGTTGAAGCTTGCTGAATTTAATGTTAGTGAGCTGAAGAGTAAGATTGATTCTGCCGAGGAAGAAATTGATAAGGCTAAGGGCGAAATAGACAAAGCTAAGGAGGCTATGAAGGAGCGTGCAGGAAAAGCCCGGGAACGTAAAAACGCACGACGACAAGCTCGCAGAGAGGCTCTCGGTGACAAATGGGAATCTGCCAAAGATAAACTGGCGCGGGTTGCCGGCAAGAGCGCGAACTGGATGCTAAATCTTGGCAGAAGGGCTGTTGCGGGAGCTGGTAGGGTTGTCGGTAGGGCTGCTAGGGCGATCGCCAACAAACTTGACCCAGTTGAGGCAAATAGCGAATCAAGCAACGGTAAATAAGCATAATTGATAATAAAACATAAAAAGGATATTATAAAGTCATGAATAACGACCAAACCCAATTAAACATTCGAGTAACAATAGTCACCAAGGCGCAGCTGAATTCAATCGGTATCAATCTACCAGAAGATCAGATGCAGGCGCTGATTCAGCACGTAGAAGATACGATCAATAGCCAAATTGGCGAAGAAATCGTTGAATCTCTGGACGATGATCAGCTGAAAGAGTTGGTACAGATGCAGGACAATGACGCGCCAGCTGAAGAAATTGACGCATGGATTCGTGTACGAGTTCCAGAATATGATGAGATCATTGAAGATAACGTGGCGATTGTTCTGGGTGAATTAGCTAATAATTCCGATGCGATTCAAGCATAAATAAGCCTAGGAAAAGTAAATCCGCCTTCTTATGAGAGGGCGGATTTTTATTGCGTGGAAATAATTAGGCAGCCATCTTTTTGGTGTCGTGCGTCTGTTGTGGTGACGATAAATTGATGGTTCTGAATGGTTTCCTGGAGGAGTTTTTCGCGTGTGGCATCTAATTCAGAGAAAACGTCGTCTAGTAGAATTAATGGTCGCGATTGGCTAATTTCTGTTTGGAGCTCCAATTCTAGTAGCTTAAAGGCTAGCATAATAGTGCGCATTTCGCCGCGTGAAGCGACCTTAATGGCCGGCTGGTCATGGAGAAAAATTGTGAAATCTTCACGGTGTGGGCCGACAGAAGTGAAGCCTGTGGCAATTTCATATTCGCGAGCTTTTTCTAGGCGGTTAAGTAAAGATTGGTCGTAGTTTTCTAGGGGTGCAGTGGCGCTATACTCTATTGATAATTGTGTATTTTTTCCTGCTAGGGATTCGTATAAATTTTTTATACGAGGCTCGTTAGCTTGGAGAAATTTAGCTCTTTTTTGGGCGATGTTGGTTGCGTATTGAACAAATTTTATATCCCACGCAAACAGGTTATCGCGCCAGATTTGCGAATCTTCTTGATGTGATTTTAGGAGCTCGTTGCGCTGTAATAGTGTGCGATTGAAGGCTCGCAGGTCAGTGTCGTATTTGGAGTCAAGCCGAGCAATTAGCCCGTCTAGAAAATCGCGCCTGCGGGAAGGAGAGGAGGAAATTAAACGTAGCTCACTTGGCTCAAACAGGACTACAGGCAAACGATTTTTTCTGGTCAAGGCTTTTGATTTATTATCGTTAATGATGAATTCTTTGCTAATTTTTCCTGATGCTGCGTTTAGCTTTATTCGCCTTGCGCCAAAGTTTCCTTCTAAGTGAATAACTGTTTGAGAGGCATTAAATGTCATGCAATCACTAAGACTGCCACGAAAACTGCTACCGCGTAAGGCTACGTAAACCGCTTCAAGTAGATTTGTTTTACCGGTGCCGTTTGGTCCAACGATAACTGTGCCAGAATCACTAAAAGTTGCTTCATGTAGGCTGTAAGATCGGAAATTATATAGCTTAATCTTAGAAATCACTCTGTTATTATATCACGGGTCAACGGGCAAAATTAGCAGACAAGGCGCCTGAAGTTTGGTATAATAGCGGTAGATAAATTGGAGGAATATATGTTTGACACAAACCCTTATGAAGAGAAAATGAATGCCGCATTTGGCTTTTTCCAAGATGAATTGAAGAAAGTTCGAACGGGCCGAGCGCATGCTGGAATGTTGGACGGTGTTATGGTTGAGGCTTATGGTACGAAAATGCCGCTTAATCAAGTGGCTAATATTACTGCGCCAGAAGCCCAGATGCTGCTGGTGACGCCATTTGATCCAGGTAATATTACTGCAATTACTTCTGCAATTCGCGACAACCAGAGTCTAGGATTTAATCCGTCTGACGATGGGCGAGTGGTGCGCGTGCCAGTCCCCGCCTTAACTGAAGAGCGTCGTCGTCAGCTAGTAAAACAGGTGAGCGAGAAGGTTGAGGAAGCCCGAATTGCGATGCGAAATATTCGTCAGGACGCTCTAAAAGAAGCAAAGCGGATGAAGGACGCAAAAGAGCTAAGCGAAGATGACTTGAAGTTGGTCGAGAAGGAAGTTGATAGCTTAATGAGTAAAATGCAGGCGCAAATTGATGAGGCGTTTAAGGCGAAGGAAAAGGACGTCTTGACTGTTTAATGAGCGAAACTTTTGCTGATAGAGTAAAAGAGTTGGGGCTGCCTCTTGAGCAGATTATTGTTATTGGCAGCGGTATTTTAGACCAATTAGGGATTCGTCGGGCTGAAGATGTTGATATTGCAGCGAGCCCTGAGCTAATAAAAAAGCTTTCCAAAGATAATGGCGATTGGACCAAAAAGCTTGATGGTAATCAGCGTCCGTATTTTGTAAAGATTGATGGCTCGGCTGAGTTGTGGGACGGTTGGGAGTTTGATGGTCAGGTTGTTGGCTATGACGATTTATTGGGCCATTCAGTGGTATATGATGACGTTAGGTTCGTTAATTTGGAATTTTTACGACGATGGAAAAATTGGCGCGGGCGAGAAAAAGATATTCGAGATGTTGAATTAATTGATGAGTGGAGGGCAAAAAATGAATAGAAAATCAGAGTTGCCGCAACATATTGGTTTTATCGTGGATGGAAATCGGCGATGGGCCAAACAACATGGTTTGCCGGCGTACGAAGGTCACTTGGCGGGCTATAATGCACTGAAAGATGTTGCTTTAGAAACGCTTCAGAGTGGCGTAAAATATGTCAGTGCTTATGTTTTTAGCACGGAAAACTGGAAACGATCAGAGGATGAGGTTGGCCACTTGATGAAATTGCTATTAAAGATGCTGAAGGCTGATTTACCGGCATTTATTGAGAATAATATACGCCTGAGAGTGATCGGATCTAGGGATGAGTTGTCGGATGCGCTAGTTGAAGCAATTGACGATGCTGAAGCAAAGACGGCTAATTTAGATAGTGGCGAATTGGTCTTATGTCTAAATTATGGTGGACATTTGGAGATTGCTGACGCGGTTAAAAAAATTGTTCAATCTGGGGTTCCTGCTGAGGGTATCACGCCGGAGTTAGTAGCGCAAAATATATATGCGCCAGATGTGCCGCCTTGTGATTTGATTGTTAGGACTTCTAGTGAGCAGCGTCTCAGTAATTTTATGTTGTGGCGTTCGGCCTATAGCGAGCTGATGTTTGTGGAGAAAAATTGGCCAGACATGACTACTGACGATGTGGCGGTGATTTTAGAGGAGTATGCTAATCGGAATAGGCGGGTTGGTAAATGATTGTTTGGGGGATTCTTTTAGGCCTATTTGTGCTTATATCGCTGGTGGTCTTGCACGAGTTGGGCCACGCGCTGGTGGCTAAGCGAAACGGCGTTAAGGTTGAGGAATTCGGGATTGGATTTCCGCCAGCCGCAAAGAAATGGAAAGTCAAGAGGAGCTTTTTAGGTGAAAACGTGACTTTTAGCCTAAACTGGTTGCCGCTTGGTGGGTTTGTTCGTCTAAAAGGTGAGTATGATTCAGCGAAGGGCAAAGGTACGTATGGTGGTTCGACATTTTGGGTAAAAACCAAGATTTTGCTAGCCGGCGTTATGATGAACTGGTTGACGGCAATTATTTTGTTTACGGTTCTGGCGGTAATTGGACTGCCGAAGGTGTTGTCGAATCAGGTTCAGTTGCCATTTGACACTGAAGTGCGCCGCTCTCCGGTATCGGTGGTAAAAATTACTCCCGACTCGCCAGCTGATAGAGCGGGGATTAAAGTGGGCGATCAATTGATTGACATAAATAACCAGCCACTTACTGAGGCGGAAAAATTGCCAATTATAACTAAGCAGAACGCTGGCAAAAAAGTGCCAATTAAGTATAGTCGTGATGGCGAAGAGTCGTTAATTGATGTGCAGTTAAATTCTGAACAGACTGCCAAAGCTGGTGGATATTTGGGGGTTGTCCCTAGTCAATCGGAAAAAATATACAGCACTTGGTCGGCGCCTATTATGGGAATAGCGACGACCGGGCAGTTGTCGTATGAGACGATAAAAGGTGTTGGCGTACTGTTGGCAAAAACCACGCATGGTTTATTTGGGCAGATTTTTGGCTCTGAGCAGTCAAAGCAGTCAGCCCGTGCTGATTTGTCGTCTGTTGGCGAGAGTGTGGCCGGACCAATTGGTATATTGGGCGTGCTGTTTCCGTCGGTGGTCAATTCTGGAATAGCCCAAGTCATTTTTGTGGCGGCATTGATTTCACTGACACTGGCGGTGATGAACATATTGCCAATACCAGCACTTGATGGTGGGCGCTGGTTTACGATGGCGATATTCCGTATTTTTAAGAAAGAGCTGACGAAAGAGCGTGAAGAAAATATTCAAGCTACCGGCATGTTGATTTTATTAATATTAACAATTTTGGTGACTGTGAGCGATGTGGGGAAGCTTCTATAAGAAATTAAAAGGCCGAAAGTGGTGGCTATTGGTGGCGCTGCCAATTTGGGTTTATGGGGCGTTCTTAATAGTGGAACTAATTATTTCACTTCTGATTAATCAGCTAGTCGGGCTTGGTGTACCTCTAAAATCAATAAACCCAGTTATTTTTAATACTGCGATTTCAGTTTTTGTTTATGGTATATCCTTGGCTGTAGTTATTGGTGTACCAATATACATTAAAAAACGGCGAACGTCTCTTCAGGATTTAGGGGTAAATGACTGGCCAACGTTTCTGGAGATATTTATTTCACCCTTGGCTTTTGTGGCCTATTTTCTCTTGACGATAGTCACGATGAGTATCGCTAGTGGTATCTTCTCGGTTGATGTAAAGCAGCAACAAGCAATACCCTTTAGTCAGAGTATGCTTGCGTCACACTGGCAGCTCTTAATGGCATTTACGGTAATGGTAGTGTTGGGTCCGATTGTTGAGGAATTGTTATATCGTGGATATCTTTACGGTAAACTACGCAATTCATTTTCAATTTGGCTATCGGTTCTTATGACGAGCATAACATTTGGCTTGGCGCATCTTTGGGTCGGTCCGGGCGCGCCTTTGCAGTGGGCGGTGGCAGTTGATACATTTACCTTAAGTTTGGTCATGTGTGCCGCCAGGGAGTATACTGGGGCAGTTTGGGTGCCGATGATGATGCATATGATGAAAAACGGTATAGCTTTTTATTTTCTGTTTATCAATACAAACGCCGTCGACCAAATAGGTGCTTTATTGCTATTTATATAAAGGAGGAAAAATATGCGAATGACACAACTTTTTACCAGAACTTTAAAGCAGGCACCAGCGGGTGAGGTGGCTCGTAACGCTCAGCTGCTAATCCGTGCTGGTTATGTGCATAAGACGATGGCAGGCGTCTATTCTTTCTTGCCGCTTGGTCTGCGGGTGCTTGAGAATATTAAGCAGATTGTTCGTGAGGAACTGGATAAGGTTGATAGTCAAGAGCTAACAATGAGCACTTTGCAGCGTAAAGAGTTATGGCAGGAAACCGGTCGTTGGAGCGATGAAGTTGTTGACGTCTGGTTCAAGTCTA
>CBDFCQ010000032.1:0-8044 GCA_965246075.1 uncultured Candidatus Saccharibacteria bacterium | reverse complement strand
AGGTAGAAGACATCACCAGGGTACGCCTCGCGTCCCGGTGGACGACGGAGCAAGAGCGACATCTGGCGGTAAGCCACCGCGTGCTTGGTCAAATCGTCATAAATCATCAGCGCGTGGCCGCCATTGTCGCGGAAATATTCACCCATCGCTGTACCAGCATATGGTGCCAAGTACAGCAGGGAAGCCGCGTCCGACGGGCTGGTCGCCACCACGATGGTTTGCTCCATCACGCCTTCTTCTTTCAGGCGGTCAACCAACCTGGCAATCTTTGATAATTTCTGTCCAATCGCCACGTAGACGTTGACCACGCCGGTCTTTTGCCGTGCCTGGTTGATCATGGTGTCGATAGCAATGGCCGTTTTTCCCGTCTGGCGGTCACCGATGATCAGCTCACGCTGCCCGCGACCGATTGGGAACATGGCGTCAATTGACATGATACCGGTCATCAGCGGTTCATGCACCGACTTACGACCCATCACGCCAATGGCTGGGCGTTCAATCAGCCCACGTTTCTTGGTCTTGATAGCTGGTCCGCCATCGAGCGGCCGACCTAGCGGGTCAACCACGCGGCCGAGCAGCTCCTCGCCAACTGGCACATCCAGCACCTCACCCTTGCGGCGGACGCTGGCGCCGGCCTTGACTTTTTCTTCGCCGCCAAGGATCACCGCACCAATTTCATCTTCCATCAAGTTTAGCGCGAAAGCTTCCACCACGCCGCCATCAGTTTCAATTTCTAGCACTTCGCTGTAGCCAGCTTTACTGAGGCCGTGCACCCATGCCACGCCGTCACCGACGCGGATGACCACACCAGCGTCCGCTAGTCCTTCCGTCGCCTCCAGCTGCGCGATTTTTTCCCGCAGGCTTTTGGCTAGTTCTGTCACATCAATCTTGCTCATTTTTCCTCCTAGATTTTCTTTGCCCGCAAGTCGTTTAATTTCTTGGCAATCGTCGCGTCCAGCGTTGCGGTTGGTGTCCGTAGCTTGAAGCCACCAATTAGCGTTGGGTCAATTGATTCCTTCAGCGTCACCTTCGACTTATTATTATTGGCGCTCACTGCAGACATCAGATATTTTTCTATCTCCCGCTTTGTGTCAACATCAAGCTTTCTTGCGCTTTCAACTGACGCCACGATTTCACCATGCTCAGCCAATTCTGCTTCGACATCCCTTACTAACAACTCAATCTCACGCTGGCGTTTTTCATAAACCAACAAACTAGCAATCTCTTCCATAATCGTATCATTGCCAGCCATAATCTGCTCAGCTGCGTATTTTGCCAACTTTCGCCTGGACACCAATCGCATCTATTCAGCCTCCTCTAGCGCGGTCGAGATTAGCTTTGCATCCTTTTTAGAATCAATCTTCTCGTTTAAGACCTTGCCAGCCGCCTCAGCTACCAATTCCAAAGTTGAATTATGCAATTCTTTCTTAGCGTTTTTAACTTCCTGGGCAATTGTATTATGAGCTTCTTTAATCAAGGCCTCCGACTTAGCGGTGGCTTTTTTAGCCGCTTCCTCAACAACCTCAGCTGCTTCTTCTCGAGCTGATGCTACGATATTACTAGCTTCAACTCGGGCTTTTCGCACCATCTCGGCAGTCATCTCTTCGGCTCTATCAGCATTTTCTTTGGCTGATTTTGCCGCCGCGTCCGCAGCCTTAAGGTCTTTCTCGCGCTTAACAAGCATCTCCATCATTGGCGGATAGACAAACTTACGCAGCACGAAAAGCAAAATTAGAAACGCTACTGTCTGAAGCGCTAAAAGCGTCCAATCAATACCTAGCGAGCTCAGCAAATCAGCTTTCTCTGACGCGCCAGAATTGGCAAATTGTGTTAATATTCTCTCCACAATTTACTCCGAAAACTACATAACTTTGCCGACGATTGCTGCGACGAAACCAATAATAGCAATCGCGTCGATGAAAGAGATACCCAAAATCATCATTGTGCGTAGGTCGTTGATTTTTTCTGGGTTACGACCAGCGGCGTTCATAGCTGCTGCGCCAACGATTGCTGCGCCGATTGCCGCAAATGCAGCTGGGATTGCGTAGGTAAGTGCAAATGATAATGCTTCCATTGTTAATATTCTCCTTTAATTAATTGTTAACTAATTTAATCACTTTCTGCCGCCACTAATTTCTTAGCTTCAACAGAGGAGTGAACATCATCAAGTGGCTCGTGTGAATCGTGGTGAGCCAGCCCCAGGGAAATAAACACCGTTGACAACATAAAGAAAATGTATGCCTGAATGCCGCCGATAAACAACTCGAAGAAATAGAATGGTTGCAGTGCTGCTGGTGACATGAATTGCGTCATATAAGCAATGATAGCCAATAGAATTTCGCCAGCCAAAACGTTGCCAAACAGACGGAAGCTCAGGCCTAGCATTCGCGAAAACTCTGCCACCAACTCCAAAATACCAACGAACGCCATAATTGGGTCGCGCAGTGGATTAACAAAATATCGTCCCATATTCCCCTTAAAACCTAAGTATTTAAAGGCGTAGACTTGTGCTGCAACAATTGTCACAATTGCTAATCCAAATGTCATATTAAGATCCGCTACGCCGCCACGGAATAGAGGTGTGTGATGCTCGCCGATGGTAATTGGACCAACAATCGGCAAAAGTCCCAGCCAGTACTGTGCGACAATAAAGAAGAACAGGGTAATACATAACGGCGCTACTTTACGTGCCCACTTCTCGTCGGGGATAACCTGGTGAACAGTATTATATAGTCCGTCAAAAGTCCACTGGGCCAACATAGTTGCAAAATTATGCTTCTTTTTCCCTAAAACTGCTGCTCGCGTCCTAAACATCAGCCATACTAGCGCCACCAAACCTAAGATCCCAACCAAATGCGAATTAGTTATTGATACGCCAGCTATACTAAAAACTTCGTCAACTTTTAGCGAAATGTGCGGACCAGCACTTGCTATGTAGTTAATCATTTCTTCGACTCCTGTCGCTTAATCTTAGCAATTTGCAAAAATACCAGAACAGTCGCAACAATCACGCCAATGGCAATTCCCATAAGTGTCAACTTAGGCTTTAGCCCAGTTCTATCATCCAGCCACAATCCCAACAAAGTTAAACCAACTGTCGGCAAAAACATCCGCCACGTCGTACCAATCATCGTCTTAGTCAAAAGCGTTGCCGCATTAAAGTCGTCTGTTTTACTAGCAGAAGCATCAGTTTCCTTCATGATTACTTATCACTATATCAATCTGTTATACTATTTTGCAAGATGCCTCGGCGAAATTATCCAAAAAATAGTCAAAAATCACAGAAAACATCATTGATGTCAATTACTGGTCTGGCTAATTGTCAGAAAAAGCGACACTTCTCGACAGAAGTAAAAGCACGCCAAGCCGCGGACACCCAAGAACTAGTCAACTCAAATTTATCCATTGACGTATATTGCTGTGAATGGTGCAAAGGCTGGCACTTAACTTCTAAGAATTCCTAATAAGCGTAGCCAATATGCTATAATTGAGATTGTTAGTAAATAGGGGAGTATATGAGCGAAGACACGACGAACAACCACCAAGACACAAAAGTTGTTGTATACAGTACCAGCTGGTGTGCGTTTTGCCACACGGAAATGGAATGGCTGAAAAAGTTGGGTATTGATTTTGTTTCTAAGGATATTGAGGGCGATCCGAGCGCCAAGGAAGAATTGCTAAATAAAAACGGCGGCAATTTCCAAGGCGTGCCAGTTACCGACATTAACGGCGAGTTAGTGCTTGGTTTTGACCGACCAAAGCTGCAAGATTTGCTGCGCAAGAATGGCTTATTGGCTGATTAAAAATAAGCGTCTGAATACGAATTATCCCGCCTGAGCAGTGGCGGGATTTTTATTCTGCGCCAATCTGCACGACCTCGCCGCCGATTTCTTGGCGGAAATAATTGTCGTGACTGACATAGAGAATAGCGCCAGAATATTTTGCCAGCGCCGTCTCCAACTCCTCGATGCTTGGCAGGTCAAGGTAGTTGGTCGGCTCGTCCAAGATTAGCAGTTGTGGGTCATTCGCCAGCATAGCGATAATCTGAAAGCGGGCTTTTTGACCACCCGACAAGCGCTTAAGTGGCGTCATCCGATCCGCTTCGGTGAACAAATAGTCAGCCAGTAGTTGGTGAATTTTTGTATCAGAAATCGGCAGGTCACGGCTCAGATATAATTTCTCGATCGCCACCTCCAGCGGATCCGCCAAATACCGCTCATCAATTTCTTGTTCATACACACCCACTCGCACCTGCGGATCAAGGAAGAGATCACCAGAGTAGAGAATTGGGGTGACGGCTGCGCCACGCTCCTGCGCTGGAGTACTCTTTTCGCTTGCATCTCCACTGGAGATACTACGCGAGCGTTCGGCTGGAGCACTCGCTATTCGCGAATGCTCCACAGCCTCCAGCGCAGGAGGTGTCGCAGTCAGCGCGTTGGGTGCGAGCGGTATCTCAGAAAAAATCTGGGCTGGCTTTAGCAGGTCCCGGATTATTTTATGAGATGCCCGAGCAGCCACATCACCGCCTGCCAACAACATCCGAATCAGCGTCGTCTTGCCAGCGCCATTACGGCCACGCAGCTCCACCGCTTCGCCCTCACGTAAATCAATATCCACCCCCTCAAACAATATCCGCTCGCCAACGCCAACTGCCGCGTCCTCAACTCGCACCAGCACATGCTGGCTACGACTGGCCGCATCCTTCATTGATAGCCGAATATTGCGCGCCTTGAACTTGCCGTAGCGCTCAGCCGACTTATAATCAAGCTGCCCAGCCGATTCCTTGTCAATCCAGAACGTCGGCTTATCCATCTCCGATAATTCCGCTAGCTCGGCCCGCGCCTCATTCTCCAGCCGCTTGAACTTTTGGATAGTGCCAGGGTTTCGCGACTTTTCCTTCAGCCGCTGATAATCCAACGCCTTTTGTTTGAGGTTAGTTATCCGCTTCTCGACCTGCTCAAAATTATTCATACCCGCCGCCGTCGCCTGAGCGTTTTGTTTGAGGTAAGCATCATAATTACCGCGGTAGCTGACCGCTCGACCGTCTTTAAGCTCAACAATTCGATCCACCCGACCCAGCACATCGCGGTCGTGCGTGATGATCAGCATCGCCTGGCGCGGCTGAGAACTCATCCAGTCGATAAACTGCTGCTTGGCCACATAATCCATGTGATTAGTCGGCTCGTCAATCAGCGCCAAATGCGCCCCCGAATGCATAATCTTCACAATCTCCACCAGCCGCTTCTGACCACCCGACAGGGAACCAAGCGGACGGCCGCCGCACCCGCTCAGCTGAAAATTATCGATCTCTCGGGCAATCTTCTCCTCAATCTGGTAAAACCCTTTCTGGTCAAATCGCTCCAGCGCCTGGGTGTACTCCTCGATTTTGTGCATATTATCGCCCATGGTCTCGGGATATTCATCGATAATTTTCTTCAAACGCGAATATTCTGGTAGCCCCGCCAAGATGTAGCTCAGCACCGTCTGATCACCCAAGCCGTGATGCTCCTGCGCCGTACTGGCCACGGTGATGCCGCGCCGAAAAATCACCTCGCCGGTATAATCACTGTCCGTGCCCGCCAAGATACCAAACAACGTCGACTTGCCGACACCATTGCGGCCGACCACGCCAACCTTCTCGCCGTCATCCACGCTAAACTTGACGTCGCGCATCAACGTCTTGTCGCCAAAACTTTTTTCGGTGATGTGAATATCGGCTATCATCCGACTTATTATAGCAAAGGCAGGGGAGAAGTATTAGATACTTGCAGATAAGGCTATTCCACCCAAACTCTGATACTCATAGTTTTCTGCAGACTTAAGTTTCTCTAATAAACCATCCACTTCATCGCTACCCAGCAACCCCCCTTGACCCTTAATGATATACGATAATAAACCACTGGCATGTCTTACAGTCATATCATTACGCGCTTGACGAAGATTTCTAATTTCACCATCAATAATCTGCGACGGCGGCTCTTGCAAGGTAAATAGCGGCTCGTCCGATACCGGCACCATCACATCCTTCATTCTCTTAAGCTCATTCTTAATGAGATCCCTAGACTCCAGAATACTTCTATTCTTTCCTGTATTCCGATTGCCACTAACTATTTCAATACACAGCCTGTCCAAGCAGACTTCAGTAGCCAACTCAATTTGTCTTTTGGATTCTTCGTTTATCGCCGAATCATCAAACCCAGAAAAGCCCATTTTATAAGCAAAAAAGTCCAGCATAATAGGGACGCCAGCACCCATCTCGACCCCCACGGAATACTTAATTGCACCCCCTAAAATGAAATTCCGAATTCTTGATGGCAGATTAGCGTAATGTAAAGCATCACGTAGCGTGCCTCTCGTGATATTAATGTTTTGGCTAGACTGACTATTGAGAAATTCTTTTTTATTACTCCAACTACCATTCTCCAAACCCCAAACGTACAGCTCTACAATAGCCATAGCTTCACGCTCTTTCGGAGGTGCGCTGTGCAAATTGTCGGCCCGCTGAACTGAGACAATATCCATTACTGAACCCATTTTTACTACCTTAACCGGCATTTCAATATTAGCAGGAAGCGCACCTTCGTTGATGAGCTCCTCGACAGCCGCGCATCTGGTGTGTCCAGCTACCATAAGATAGTAATTGCCATCTAGACGCAGCCTGTCAGCAAAGTCGTCGAAATTCGCATCACCGCCCCATGTACGATTTGTAAAGCCAATATACTCCTCCAGTAAAGCAGGAGAAACGCTAGCTACAATTGGTGGGTAGAGCAGCCCTTCCTGTAGGATACTGTCCTTCAAGGCGGTCGTTACTCTATTCCTGTCGCCACGAATCTGAGATAGCTGTACAATTTCACCAAGAGGAACTTGATCTTGCTCGCCATTAAGTAATAAGCCTTCGCGGCCAGACATTTTTTCTCCACGCATTCATCCAGTATGACAAAAATGACACACTCTTTTCAAGGGTTATATATTGTATTTTTAACATGCTTATGGCATAATATAAATTTCTATCTCTCCAGGTCATTAAACCTGCTATAATATACCCATGCCAAAGCCAAAAACGAAAAAACCAAACACCCAAGCCGTCATTAACCGACGAGCTCGGTTTGACTATGAGTTGGGCGAAGAAATTGTAGCTGGGCTGGTTTTAACTGGGCTGGAGGTGCGCGCCGCCAGGGAAGGGCATGTTCAGTTGAAGGGCGCTTTCGTCAGTTTAAAAAATAACGAGCTATGGCTAAATAACGCTAGTTTTTCGTTACGGCTAAACGTCCGCGGAGAAGCAAACACCCGATCAGTCGATACTTCGGCACGAAAATTATTAGTCAGCAAAAAACAACTTGCCCATTTTACAGATGCCAAAAAGCAAGGCATGACTATTGTGCCGACCAAATTATTGACTAATGGAAAATTTATCAAAGTGGTTATTGCTCTAGCTAGAGGTAAAAAGACTTATGATAAACGCGAAATGATTAAACGCCGCGATCAAGACAGAGAGGCCAGGCGCCTAATCTCCAACAGATAAAATCTACTACTTATTTTCCCGTATTTCAATCAAATTTTTATAAAGCTTCTCCAGCTTCTTGACCTGACTGCGTTCAGTAAATTTGCCAGCAAACTTTTTACTTTCAATACTAAACTCTGCCTGCTTTTTCGGACTCTTTAGGACTGAAATCACCTTCTCAGCTACACTTTCTGGAGTGTCTTCCGCAAAATAACCATTAACCCCGTCTTTAACTACCTCTGAAACCTCTTTGTCGATAATTATAATTGGCTTACCGGCATGAGCCGCTTCATGAAGAACCCAGCCTTGCGTGTCCTTTAACGAAGGGAAGGTGAATACATTCATCACACTATACGCCACGCCCAAGTCTTCACGAGGCATAGCGCCAGTAAATATAATCCTATCTGCAAAATCTGTTTCAGAAGCCATCTCTTCCAATTTTTGACGATATTCAAAATCACCAACAAACAGCAACTTCGACTTCGGTCTAGCTGGGGCGATGAACTTATCAAACGCTTCAATGAGAATTGGTAGGTTTTTCTC
>CBDFCQ010000031.1:0-8131 GCA_965246075.1 uncultured Candidatus Saccharibacteria bacterium | reverse complement strand
CCGCAAGACCAACAGAAAAGGTATTCAGCCAGCGTAGTGTGCTGCCTTTTTTCTGGCGTCGTCGAACTTTTTTATTGCTAGTAATTTCATTTGATAAGGCTTTTTCGATAGCCTCATTTTTTAATTCTTTAGCGGTTTTTATGGCTGGCTTTTCGATTTTTTTCGGGGTAGCTAGTGGATTATTATTGGTAGCTAGCTGTCGACGGTCTTTTCGTAGTTTGCCATTAACGCTAAGATTTCTGTTTTGGGCACGACGAATGACCGGATGAGCTTCAGCTGGGCGGTTAACGACAATTCTCTCTGGGGTTGGCTTGCTGACTGTTGGCGTAGCAAATTTCTTTACGGCAACATGTTGCTGCACGGAAGCGCGGGTCTTCTGGGGTTTGGCAGCTAGTGCTGTACGTTGCGGCATCTTAACATGTCGGCGATTTAAAGTACTCGATTTTTGAATGTGATTAGTATGAATGTTTGATACTGCAGTACCGCGCCTGTTAATTGGTTGCGCCTTTTTTAATTCAGTTTTCTTTACATCAATGTCATCCATCACCATGCCAGTTATGGTGTTGTAGGCTCGTCCATTGATGACTACATAATTTTTACTCGTCATTAATCCCCCTAATGTTTATTCCTGTATATATAGTACAAATCGCCTACGGTTTTTTCAAGTATGTAAATATGTTATAATTTCCGTAATTATGTATCGACAAAGAAATCGTACTAAGGAACTCGCAAGGCGAGCCTTTGTGTATACGTTAATGACATTATCGCTTATTACTCTTCTGGTATTTTTAACTTTTAGAATGCTTGGCTATACATTTAATCCTAATACAAAAGAATTACAGCAAACGGGACTAGTCCAATACGAGTCTCATCCAAGCGGAGCGCTGGTCTATGTTGATGATATGGAGTTGCGTAGGACCTCAACAAAGAGTACTGTGCTTCCAGGAAAGCATACATTTGCAATGAAATTAAACGAATACGAGCCATGGCAGAAGACGCTGGATATTAAATCTAACACCGTAACCAATCTGAATTATGCCAGGCTCATTCCGATAAAACGCGACACTACGGAGGTAAAAACCTTTGATTCGGTGCAGACCATCTCCTTATCGCCGAACGGTGGTTTTTTGATGGGCTTTGGTGTAAAGGACAAAACTCCGTTCATAACTGTCGGTGATATCCGTGACACCAATAAGGGCAAAGAGAAATTTACGGAATATAATCTCAGTACAAGTATCTTGGCTGGCTATTCCCTGTCTGCTGACGGTCACGTATTTTCGGTGGCGGAATGGGACCGCGACTCACGATATGCTTTAGTCAAGCACTCATATTCAGCAGAAAATAATGCTACGGGCGTGCAGTGGCTGGTTTTTGACAGAGAGAATCCGGAGAAGATTATCGACGTAACGACTATGACGGGCTTAAGCGTAAAGCAAATTAGTTTCGCAGGAACTGGCGCTCACTCGGTATATATGTTGCAGGAGAGCGGTGAGCTTCGTCGAGTTGATCTGGATAGCTCGACGATTTCTAGTCCAATTCTAACTGGCGTAGAATCATTTAAATTATATGGCGACGATCGGCTATCTTACGTGTCGATTGTTGACGGTAAAAAAGTCGCGGGTATTTGGAAGCGGGATTGGAAAGAGCCGTTCATCATCGGTAAATTCACCACAGATAAGACGCCAATTATTCGGACCTCTCGCTATTTTAATAAAGACACTGTAGTTTTGGCAGTTGGTCAGGATATGACAATTTATAGAGGAAATATATCAGACTCTAAGGACCGACAGAAAGAATTTTTACAGACTGTAAAAAACATTAAGACTGAAAACGTAACGACAAGTATGACCCTGGATAATGCTGGGCGGTTTATAGTGGCGCAAAACGGTGCAACGTTACAACCATATGATTTGGAGCGTAAAGAGCTGTCTCGGGTGTTTGATATTGGTGTTGTGCAAGAGGTGAAGTGGCTTGATAATTTCTATATCCGTAGTGTATCGGCTAGCGGAAAGATGGAGATTCGTGAATTTGACGGCACTAACGCACATACTTTGCTGGATGTAAAAAGCGGCATAGATTCGGTTTTATCGGCTAATCAGCGTTATGTCTATGGAATTACAGTTAACGCGTCTGGAAAATTTGTCCTGAATAAAATGAACATGGACAATGGCTCAGTAGGATTCTTTAACTAAAAAATTAGTTTACCTACCGAATAATCTCTCTATAAGTGTTGGCTCGGGCTTTCCGGGGATGGCAGATTTGTTATTCTGTGGCTGACTTGTGCTGGATTCAGTTGTTGCGGTGGCTTTATTTGGGTCGGGGCTGATCTGCTCAGCAAAAATCAATAAGCGCTTCTCTGCCGTACCTAAAGGCACACAGCTAACTAGTGTCAACATTGGCTTGTCTGTAGTTAGCTGAACCTTTGAGACTTCAGTTGGCATGACGACCTCAGTGGAGGTAATTTTATAAGTGTAGCGCTTACTGTTGTAATTCATGTAGATGACGTCGCCCTTGACTAGTTTTTCATTCTGGGCAAACACAAACTTATAGTCGCCTGCAGCAAAGGCGTCATTACTGGAGTGTGCGGCAAAAACCGCGTTGCCTACCTGGCCTGGCACGGCGCTGGCTCCAGGAATTGAGAAGTGGGCGACTCCTCGCCTCATGGCTTCTGACTGAGATTTTGTATCGCTAGCGGCACCGTAAACTACAGGAGCATCAACATTGATTTTAGGAATAATGATCCGAGATTCAGAGCTAACCGTAACATCTGTGGACGCGTCAACAATAATATTCTGAGGATTAATTGCGCCAGGTGTGGTGTAGGCGGCTACTGCTCCAAAAATGATGCGATTATATTGTAAAAACATGAAAATTAGTAGCACTGACAGGCCAGCAATCGCTGGGATAAAATGGCGAGATTTTTTGACCTTCTTGGCGGAATCTCGAACTTTTTGTTGAATTTGGCTACGAAGCTCTTTTATGGCGACCTTTTGTGGGTCCAGGGGTTCGTCGGTGCCTGAATTTGCCTGCCTATTCTCCCTATTTAGCCTAGATATCTCACGGTTTTTTGCATTAATATTTTCAGCGTAATAACGCTCGTAGTACATTTGATAGTATTTTTGCCAAGCGCTATGATATTGCTTCCATTGGTCGGCTGAAACTTGGGCGTGGATAGTCGAAGTTTTATTCTGGACTGGGCTTATTACGGTGTCTGATTTTTTTTCTGGCTGGTCTGTTGGTGTCTCCTGGGTGATTGGTGCTGTTCGCATAGCGTGGCCGGAGCTAGCTGTTTGGTCGGAATTTGATTGAACTTGAGGTGTCTGCTGCGAGCTAATATATTGAGGTCGAGTTTCATTGGTTGGATTGCTATTCGGTTTCGTTTGAGGTTGTGGCTGCTGGGGAGTGGCCAGATAATCTTCTGATCGAGCATAGATAGCGTCAAGCTGTCCGCGAATAACATCAGCAGCGGCGCTCTGCGAAGCTGCTGGATCACGAGCTGGCGGCGTAAGAGGCCGGCGCTGATCTGATTGCGGCATGCCCACTCGACCGTTTGATTGATCATCCGTCGGATACATAACTTACCTTATTATACGGTAAATCAGCGGTAAATAAAAGTCGTGCTTGTGAGCGGGGGTCTATTATGTTACAATCGTACGGTAGTTTGAAGCGTTCTCTTGTGCCGCGGTGGCGGAATTGGTAGACGCGCTAGACTCAAAATCTGGTGAGCAATAGCTCGTGCCGGTTCAAGTCCGGCCCGCGGTACCAGAGATGGCTTCAGGCTTAATCGTCCAACTTTTGGGCGATTTTTTTATGAAGAAATAGCAGTACTAATGGCTGCCAGCGGTGCTTCTGGTGACCAAATTAAATAACTCGCGGCACGTGCACCAACGGTTCCTCGCCAGATTGCCATTGGAGCGTCCCATTTTTGGGTGACGACTTCGCCACCGTGGGCAATTATTAGACTGTCCGCATGAAAAACGCAAATAGTTACGGGATATGTAATGGTGAATTTGTGAAGTGTCTCAACAAGTTGCGTCAGCTGAATACTAAAAGTAACCATCTTTGGGTAATAAATGGCGCGAAAAATTTTCTGAACTTGCGCCAGACTTGCCACAAAAACCACGCGCGGATTATCTAAGATCTCCTGGAAGCTGTTCTGGACCAGGTCAATCGCATCTCTTGTTAATACTACTGGGATTTCTGACTTTTTTATCAATTCTTCATAGACAATTGACGTCTGACTATTGCGCCCAGCATCGCCACATAACAGTAACATGTCCGCCCATTTTTCTAAGGCTAGAGCTTCGTTTAGGGCTTCGTTGGCCAGACTGCCTGATTGGTTGGTTGGTGCAAATAATACATCGGTCATTACAGCTGGAACACTTTTTTTCAATACATCAGGCAGTAATACGCGAGCTTCGCCGACGCCAGCCTTAAGAGCTTCTTGATAACTTTCCGCGACCGCTAAAAATCCCAATTTATTGCCGCCAATAATCCCCAGCTTCCCTGCTTGATCGCGCCGTTCTGGCTTATTCCACTCAACATCAGGAAAAAGCGGTTTGCCCGGTTCTTGTCTGTGCCAAAATTTCATGTCCATTTACAAATTTACCTCAATACTCACCGGACAATGATCGCTACCCATTTGTTCGGGGTGAATTTGTGGATTAGTGACGCGATTTGCAATTTCACGTGATGCCAACCAATAGTCAATCCGCCAACCGACATTGCGCGCCCTAGCATTAGCCCAATGTGTCCACCAAGTATAAGCGCCGGTTTTTTCGGGAAAAACTGCCCGGAACGTATCAATAAAGCCAGCGTCCAAATAATTCTGGAAGCCTTCGCGCTCTTCATCGGTGAAGCCGTGTTTGCCAACGTTAGGTTTGGGATTTGCCAAATCAATTTCTTTATGCGCCACGTTCATATCGCCGCAGTATAGTACCGGCTTTGACAGCTCCAATTCCTGCAGATAAGCTAATACTGCCTTATCCCATTTTTCATGGCGTAAACCCAGTCGGCTCAAGTCTCCTTTGGAGTTCGGCGTGTAGCAAGTAACTACCCAAAAACTGTCAAACTCAGCCGCGATAATCCGCCCCTCGTCAGCCGGATTGCCATATTTATCACCAGTTAGGTCGAATCTTTCAATTATATTTTGTGGAAATCCATCATGCCAATTCAGTGGTGGGATTTTTGAGAAAATTGCCGTGCCAGAATAGCCTTTTTTAGCGGCAGAGTAGAAATGCTCGTGATAATCTGGTAGGTCGATTTCAACTTGGTCTCGTGCAGCCTTGGTCTCTTGTAGACATAAAATATCCGGATTGTACTTATTGATGAATTGTGCAAATTCGCCCTTGTTGATAACTGCGCGAATACCGTTTACGTTCCAGGAGAATAGTTTCATATGATTATTATAGCGTGGTAATATAATTTAATGAATATACCGCTGGTGTATAGTAAGTTTTTAAGTGAGATTTCTAGTGGTTTTATGGATGTTGGGGGTATAAAGACTGCTTACTATTTTCATCATAATAACTCAGATAAAACCATCCTGTTGATTCATGGTATTGGTGGGGACTTTCATGGAATGATCCCGCTGGCGTACTGCCTGAAAGATAATGCGAATATTTTATTTGTTGACCTGCCTTCGCACGGCAATAGTCAATTGATTAAAAATACAGATGTTAGAAATATTGAAGATTGGGCGAAGGGATTGATGGTGACTTTTAGAAAAAAGAACTTACAAATTGATGTGGTGGTTGCTCATTCATTGGGTTGTTTGGCGGCTCGTAAGGTGAATTGTTCCAAGATTTGGTACGTTAATCCACCGATTAAGGCTTCGAGCACAGTGAAGATTTCTTCCGCGATTTTGTATCATATTCGTTGGATAAATCAGTATGTTTATTTAAATTATTATTTTTCAGTATTGCGTGGTGTATGTTTGATGAGAGATAAACAAAAGAATACGATAAATCTAGTAAAATGGCTGACAAAAAATACCAACGTAACCTCACGACAATACCTGGAGCAAGCAAGAATAGCTCGAGATATTCCCATAAAAGAGAGGTCGGTTAATTCCGGGAAAGAGTTTACGGGAATGATCGTGGGAAGATTTGATAAAATTACCCGCCCCGTTCGACCGTCTGGGCTGAGAATTGATAAATTTGTTGAGCTTGAGACTGGTCATTTGTCGGTTTTGGACAGTCCAGAATTAATAGCGAAACTAATATTGTCAGAATAAATTTTGCTATACTGTAGATATGAGCAAGAAGGCTGATAAGAAACTAATTGTTGATATGATTTCTGAAAGTGAGTTTACTGTTCAGGGTCATGGTGTGCATACGGCTTATAAAGAGATTACAGATGCACTGCGAAAAAGAAAAGATATTGATATCGAAGTAAACTCCAGGCGTCCAGCTGACATTATTCATATCCAGACCATGGGGCTTTACTCTTTTCGTCATTTGATAAGGAGAGGTGGAAAAAAAGTAGTCTCTGCTCATATTGTGCCAGATAGTTTCATTGGTTCAATTAAGGGAGCCAAATATTGGAAGCCTCTGGGTAAGATGTGGCTGAAATTTTTCTATAAGAAGGCGGATTTGGTTTTGGCCTGCTCTGGTATGGTTGCCGATGAGCTTATAAATGACATGAATGTTCCTAAAACTAAGGTTCTTTACAATACAATCGATATGTCGAGGTATAGGCATTCGGCTGCAGAAAAGAAGCTAGCTCGAAAGAATCTTGGTCTTAAGGACAATGATTTTGTAGTGATGGGAAATGGTCAGGTCCAGCCGCGAAAACGCCTCGACATTCTGATAAAAGCAGCTAAAAAAATGCCAGATGTAAAGTTTTTCTGGGTGGGAGGCATTCCATTTAAGAATCTAGGAGCAGACTATCATGCTATGCAAAATATGATAAAGAGTGCTCCTGACAACCTTACGGTGACTGGTGTTATCCCTCTGGAGGCTGTTAAGGATTATTATGTGGCTGCCGACTTGTTTGTCCTTCCTGCTATGCAAGAAAACCATCCTATGTGTGTATTGGAGGCAGCAGGTGCTGGATTGCCAATCATTTTACGAGACATACCTCAGTACGATGATACGTTTAAGGGTGATGCCGTTATGGCAAAAACAGACGATGAGTTCTTAGATTTGATTGATTTACTTCGTAAAGATAAAAAGGCTTATAGTAAAGCGTGTCTTGGAGCTGAGAAAATTGCCAAAAGGTTTGACAGCAGTGCTGGTGCTGAACGGCTAGTCAAGTTTTATCGGTCTTTGATATAGATGGTATAATGAGAATATGAAGATAGGACTTTTTACGGATAGTTATCGGCCGTCTATTAATGGGATTGTTTATGTAGTCGAGTCTCTGAAGCGTGAGCTGGAGGCTTTGGGGCATGAGGTTTATGTTTTTTGTCCGGCAAAGTCTATTAGTCCATCTAAGCAGGCGGACCATCTACATGAGGATGACAATAGTCGGATCGTTCGTTTTCGTTCTATTAAAGGAGCGTTTTTTGATGATTATGATACGTCGGTATTCTTCCCTCCTGTAGTGCAGCGTCAAATTGCCAATATGAATCTGGACGTTGTTCATATTTTTACGCCGTCGCAAATTGGATTATTGGGAGTAAAAGCGGCGAAGAAAAATAATATTCCGCTTATTATTCAGCACTGTACTGATTTATATGAGTTTGTTGATCACTATCCGGCGGTTCTGCCAGGAGCACTGGCTTTGGCGGGAATTGTTTTTCCCTTATCGGTCAAGCTTAACGGTCAGGATTTGTTAGAGGTTGCTAAGCTTTATCGTCCGCGTAATGGTGTGACAAAATGGAACAAAGATATCATTGAGCGTGTTATTACTATTTTATATAGCAAGGCGGACGCGGTTATCGCATTGTCGCGTAAAAGCCGCGACCAATTGCAATCTTGGCAAACGGAAGATTATGGATACGATATCACTTTAATGCCAAATGGTGTCAACGCCCTGCCGAAGCCAAAGTCTGAGCGGATAAAAGAGTTTCGAGAACAATGGGGTTTGAGGGAAAAAGATGAGGTATTTGGCTTTGTTGGGCGCTTGGGCGAGGAGAAAAACCTACCAATTCTCATTGAAGCGTTTGATAAGTTCATCGCCCCAGCTA
>CBDFCQ010000030.1:0-8220 GCA_965246075.1 uncultured Candidatus Saccharibacteria bacterium | reverse complement strand
CACGTAGTCTTCATCCTCGCCACCACCGACGCCGACAAGCTACCCGCCACTATTCTCAGCCGTGTACAGCAATTTTTCTTCCGTCCAATCCCGACAGAAATTATGGCGCGCCAACTCATCAACATTGCCGAAAAAGAGGGCTTTGGCATTGAGGAAGGCGCCGCACGGCTGATTGCTGAGCGCTCGCGTGGCGGGTTTCGTGACGGTATTAGCATGCTCGACCAATTGTCAATTTTAGCCACGCCCGACCAACCATTGACCAGTGCTATGGTCGCCGAATATTTGGGCTTGAGCGACACTTCAAAACTTAACGGATTACTGGATTTATACCAGACTGGCAATAATGAGCAAATATTAACCATCTTCAGGGATTTAGAAAATAACGGTGCCAATTCAGTGGTTGTTTCCCATCAGTTACTATCAATTGCACGCAATAAACTACGTCAAAACCCAAATCTGGTCAAGCTAGTCCAGCAGTTAATCGAGGTTGATCGACACCCACATCCGGACTTAAAATTATTGACGATATTTATGAATTGCGATTCTCAGCCTAGCAAAGACCCAATTAAACCAAAGAAAAATGTCGCCGAAACCATAGTTAAAAAGCAGCCTACAATTTCAGCACCAGCCAAGCCGACTACTCCAGCTAAACCAGTAGAAAAGCCTCTTGAGAAAGAGGAAAAGACAGTGGAGTCGCCGAAGAAACCCACTGCAAAACCAAAGAAAACTGACACCCCACTAGAAATGAATTGGGATAAAGTAGTTGAAAAAGCGAAAGAAAAATCGCTTGGGCTATCTTCTTTCCTGCAAAAATGCCACTGGGCATCTGATGGAGAAGAATTAACAGTTTACGCCGGCACCCCCTTTTACAAGAAGAAACTGGACGACGCCAAAAATCGACCATTAATTGCGGAGATAATTACAGAAGAGACAGACATGGAGCTAGAAATTGATATAATTGGAGAGAAGAAACCGCCAGAGGACAAGAAATTGGCGGAAATTGCTAAACTGATGGGTGGCGGTGAAGAGGTTAAACTGGAGGATATTTAATGGCAGATAAAAGTAACGCGAACGGAAAAATTCCACCACAAAATTTAGACGCAGAGAAGAGTCTGCTTGGAGCTGTTTTAATTGACGAGGAAGTCCTGGCGGATGCTGCGGAGATTACTCACGCTAACGATTTTTATGACAAAAACCACGGACTGATTTTTGCCGGGATGATGCGCTTATTTGAAAAACATAAGCCAGTTGATTTATTGACACTAACAGATGAATTAAAGCGTAAAGATGAGTTAGAGTTAGTTGGTGGATCAGCATACCTAACAGAACTGACAAACTACGTACCGACAGCAGCGCACGCCTCAGCATACGCCGAGATGGTAGCGCAAACGGCGGTGCGTCGACGACTAATTAAGGCGAGTGGCGACATTTCTGAACTTGGCTATGACGAATCTACGACAACACAGCAACTACTGGAAAAAGCTGAGGCTGAATTATTCAGTGTTTCCGACCAATCAACCAAACAAGATTTAGTGAGCCTAGAGAGCATTCTGACAGACAGTTTTGACCGAATTGAAGAGCTCAGCAAAAATAAAGGTTCTCTACGGGGCGTCCGTACTGGATATCGTGACCTTGACAATATGACAGCTGGACTGCAGGAGTCCGACTTAATCATCCTGGCGGCTCGTCCGGCCATGGGTAAGACCACGCTGGTGACTAACTTGGCATACAATGTGGCGACAATTGAGAAAAAGCCGGTGCTGTTTTTCAGCCTCGAGATGAGTAAAGAGCAATTGGTTGACCGTATGCTGGCAGATGCTTCAGGAGTTGATAGCTGGAATATTCGCACTGGAAACTTGAGTGATAATGATTTTGCCAAACTATCTGAAGCTATGGGCGAGATGGCAGAAGCGCCGATTTACATTGACGATACGCCGGGACTTTCGGTTCTGGAGATGCGCACTAAAGCCCGCAGAATTGCCCACGAGAATCAACTGGGACTAATCATCGTTGACTACTTGCAGCTAATGCAAGCCAACGGCAACCACAACGGTAACCGCGTCCAGGAAGTATCGGAAATTTCCCGTGGATTGAAGTTAATTGCCCGTGAGCTCAATGTGCCACTGATTGCGCTAAGTCAGTTGAGTCGTTCAGTCGAATCGCGCACCCCACCAATTCCACAACTGGCCGACCTGCGCGAATCTGGATCCATCGAGCAGGACGCCGATATTGTCAGCTTCATTTATCGCCCAGGATATTACGAACCAGACAACCCAGAAGTCCAAAACATCACCGACCTAATCATCGCTAAGCACCGTAACGGCCCCGTCGGAAAAGTCCAATTGTACTTCCACCCAGAGCGCCTCCGCTTCATGAGCCTGGATCGCAAGCACGAATAGAATTGTGCTATAATCATACCAATGAAAAAGCAAAAAGTTACTGATATTTTTCTTTACCGATGGCGCTATGCTTTCGGATATACTCTGTTGGTATTATTGTACATAGGGGCTGTTACGGTTTCCGCTTTACACGCACCAGGCGGACTGTCTCAAGCAGAAATTGACATGGTTAATACCACAAACCATTTGAAATTTAGCGTCGAAGGACTTGCCACAGCCAACTTACCGTTTCATCTACTTCAGTTAACATTTTTCAAGCTATTTGGCGTCAGCTTACTGACAATTAAAGCCCCAGCCGTCCTACTGTCGATTATTAGCTCTATAGCCATATTCTTTCTACTTAAACGCTGGTTTAAGCCCTCCACCACCATCTTATCGCTACTTATCATGATCAGCACCGGTCAATTCCTATTTATAGGACAGAGCGCAACCGTTGGCGTTTTATATATTTTCTATACCGCCCTAACACTACTTTTTGCGACGCTCATTCTTCAGAAAGCACCAAAAGCTTCACTCTGGCGGATTGGACTAGCCATCACCACAGCCTTCAGTCTCTTTACTCCATATCTTTGGTATATCAACTTAGGACTCCTAATCATCGCCTTTCTCCACCCACACCCACGTTACTTTCTTATTTCCAGAAAGCATCGAGGGGCCTGGATTTTACCGTTGACTATTCTACTCACAATAATTCTCGGGATTGGCTTTCTGTGTTATAAATCTCACGCGCTATTTCATAGTCTCATTGGCATTAATAATCTCAGTTTTGACATGTTCGCCAATCTTAAAACCCTATACTACACCTACCTTCGTATCTTCCCGTCAGTCGTAGGCAACCAAATTACACCAATCATGGACTTTAACGCCATGGTTCTGATCGGATTAGGATTGGTTCGCAGCTTCCAAAAAATTGCCAGCGCTCGCTCGTTTATGATTTGGTCATGGCTAGTTTTAGCAATCGCCCTGCTAATCTTCCAGCCAAGCTTAACGCCAATTATCATCGTTCCGCTATTCATTCTGCTGGCAGTCGGCCTAGAGTCTCTAATGACCATGTGGTACGGGCTTTTTCCGCGCAACCCTTACGCTCGTGGCACAGGATTAGTTCTTATATCTCTCTTAATTATTGTCATGGTGACGGGTGGTAGTTTCCGCTACATTGATAGTTATCGCTATTTCCCAGAGGCTGTTTCACATTTTAATAAAGACTTGTCTCTATTACAAAAAAATACCGCACCAACTGATTCGTTCTCTATATTAGTCAGCAAAGAAGAATCACCAATTTACGAAGCACTCCAAAAACATAGTTATCATAAAATCTCAATTATCCGCACAGCACCAGAAAAAGTTGGACAAACACTATACGTCAGCCATGCCACAAAAACCACCATACCAAAAACCTACTCAGGCCATCTATCATCAATTATCGTCAGCGAACACAACCAGGGCGGGGACCGCTTCTACGTCTACACATCTGACAAAAAATAAGGTATAATTATACATATTAAATAAGGAGGAATATGGCATTTGATCAAGTAAAAATGCTGCAACAGCTACGTAAAGCACAGAAGCAATTAGGCAAGGAAATCATTGAAGTTGAGGCTGGTGATGGTGCAGTAGTGGTGCAAATTAGCGGTGAGCTAAAAATCAAGTCAGTAAAAATTGACCCGGAAATGGTTGACCTAGAAAATATCGAAGAGCTAGAGCACTGGATTGAAATTGCGGTTCGTGACGGCATGGCTAAGGCTCAGGAAGTTGCCGCTGAAACCATGAAACCGTTGATGGGCGGCCTAGGCAACTTGCCATTCTAAGATTATGTCAACTGACATTTTACCCAAAGCCTTAACGGCTTTAATTGATGATTTTGGTAATTTACCCGGAGTAGGACCGCGGACAGCAGAAAGATATGCTTACGCGGTTTTACGCCGTGATCCTAAATCTGCCAAGCAGTTGGCGCACTCACTGGATCGACTACATGACCACGTAAAAACCTGCCCAAAAACATTTGCGCTGATTGACGCTGGCGACGACGTTTCGCCGTTATATGCAGACCAGGGCAGAAATAGACAGCTTGTTTGCGTAGTTGAAGAGCCGCTAGACATTATTGCCCTAGAAAGAACAAAACAATTTACCGGCACCTATCATGTGCTAGGTGGCGTGATTTCGCCGATCGATAATATTGGACCAGAGCAACTACATATTCCTGAGCTAATTGAGCGTATAAAAACCGACGACGTACAGGAAATTATTATCGCCACTAACGCTTCAGTCGAAGGTGAGTCCACTGCTCTGTTCTTACAGCGCTACATCCAGGAAGCTGGATTAGGCACCACTATTACTCGCTTGGCGCGCGGCATCCCAGTCGGCGTTGATCTTGAATATGCAGACCAGATTACATTAACGCACGCCTTAGAAGGTCGGAAAAAACTATAATCTCACACCTTAAAGCCAATAAAATACCCGCCTGATTATGGCGGGTATTTTTCTATTAGCTTAGCCTATTACATTTGGCGGCGGCTAACAACATAAGCGATAGTAGATGCGGTCAATCCACCCAGGCCTAGTGCTGACATAATCACGTCGCCTGCACCAGTATTTGGCAACTCTGGAGAAGGTGTAGGAGTGGTAGGAGTTTCCTTACATTCGCTCAAATCCTTATGGATTGCTTTATTAAACTCTTCCTTCTTAATTTCGGTAATATATTTCTTACCGTTTTCGATTATACATACCTTGATCTTTTCAGGAGACTTCTTACAGTCATCTGGATTCTTTGAATACTTGCTAGTATCATGAGACTTTGACTCTTCCACAAATACTGGATATCCACCTGTTTCTAGCTTACAAACTGGAACCTTTGGTTCATCTTTAACCGTGATAGTCTTTTCACAGTTTGGACTCTGCCTTTTAACTTCGCCAGTCTCTTTGCCGTTTACCGTAACAGTAACTTTATAGTTACCGGATTTTGCGTAAGTGTGTTGGATTTCAGATGAGGTAGTTGTCTGAGTATTACCATCACCGAAGTCGTAAGTGTAGCTGGTGATAGTTGCGCCGTCTTTAGCTGTTGCTTTTGTACTAAACTTAAACGTGTTACGAGAAACTTCAGCTACTTGCAATACATCACATGTTAGCGCTGGCTTTGCTGGAGGTGTTGTTGGTGGACCCCAAACTGGGTTACCACAATCCTTAATAACACCGGTGATGAACTTACCATTGTCATCAAACCATGCATAGATTCGGTAGCTCTTAGGACCATCAACGAAGCTCTGACCAGTCGTGTATTGATAGTAAGTATAACCAGCCGCGCTATATGTACGCTGTGGGGTAGGCTGAAGAGTACCAGCCTTAGACTGTACGGTTACGGCGTTTGTAGCCACAACTCGACCGTCAACTGTAATATTACCGCTTGCATCAACCACACCTTCACGCATGTTTGAGCCACCCTGAATCATGGTTTCAGTAATATACCATTGGCTATATAGAGATTTAATCTCCGAACGGCTATATGCCGATTGCAATTCTGACATAGAATTGGTGCCGCAGTAAACGACATTAAATTTGTTACAGCCGGCAGCCTGTGAAGGCGATGCTAGCCAAATTCCACCGAACAAAGCAATTCCCAGAGAAATAGCGATGCCAATTTTCTTAAATTTGTTCATAAAAACTCCTCTTTCCAGCCCAATATTCGGGCTTTATGTTCCCATACTAGCACAATTTTTATATTTTGTCAATAATAATTTATAAAAATGTTTACGTTTTTAGTGTATCTGTTATACGTCTCTATATAGCTATAAATTAAGTCCCTAAAATCCTCACCAAAGACATAAAAACTATTTGTTATAATAAAATATATGCTAGATACAGCTAAACAATTTATCCAATCTGCAAATAATATAGTTATTATACAAGCTGAAAATCCTGACGGCGACAGTCTGGGTTCTAGCTTGGCGCTGGAAGAAGTGCTGAGCGACCTAGGAAAGTCCGTCACATTATATTGCCCGGTTGATATCCCCAAATATCTGCGCTACATTCGCGGCTGGGATAGGGTGGTCGGCGATTTTCCAGCACAGGCTGATGCCGCCATTATTGTTGACACTAGCGCCGATGTATTGCTTAGTAAAGTATTAGAAACGCCGGGAGTGCGGCATTTTCTGGAAACACACCCAGTCTTGGTCGTCGACCACCACACCGCCGAGTCAACCCTGAGCTTTGAGCACACCATGCTCTCTGACACAGTGGTGGCCACCGGGGAATTGCTATACCAATTATTCACCCACGCTGGCTGGGCTATCAACCAGCAAGCGGCAGAGAATCTGCTTATTACCATCATGTCTGACAGCCTGGGCCTCACCACGCCAAATACCACCGCGGTAACCTTTCACGTCGCTGGTGAATTGACCGAGCTGGGCGCATCCAACGCTGAGATCGAAGAGCGGCGGCGCAAATTCATGAAGAAATCGCCGGAAATTCTGACATACAAAGGTAAATTGATTGAGCGCATCGAATATTTACTGGACGGGAAATTAGCGTTGGTACACGTGCCATTTGAAGAAATTCAAGCCTACAGCGACGCCTACAACCCCGGCGCGCTGATTGGCGACGAACTACGACTAGTCGAGGGCGTGGCGCTCAGCTGCGTCATCAAAACCTATCCCGACGGCAAACTGACCGCCCGCCTACGCGGCAACCTCCCAATCGCCGACACCGTGGCTGGATACTTCGGTGGCGGAGGCCATCCGTATGCGGCCGGCTTCCGTGTATATGAAAATTATGATGAAATCGTACGCGAATTAGTTACAGCAACAGATCAAGCTTTGCGAGAAGTAGATTAGTGTTGACTTTTTACGCTAGTATGATATAAATAGAAGTAGCTTTTGTTGACAAGTCGAGTAAATCCTTGTCCGAAAGTGAACTTTGACAGACAGTTATATACAAGGTGAGTTTTTACTCCTCTTACAAAAAATAGAGAAGAGGCGTGAAATCTCACCTTGTGACAAAACGTCACTTAACCATCCAGGGGCGAGAAGACGGGAAAGAGACCGTGTCTCAGCGACAGCAGAAAGAAAAAAACATCCTGAAGATTGACGGAAAGGAGTATCCCTTCAAAAAGAGCGACATCAAGCTCTTCGGAAAACTGAAGAATTCCATTGAGGAAGTCGAGAGAACACTTCGGGAATCTGGTAAAATTCCAGACTCGAAGAGGAGAGAACTCACTGCCAGCACGATTGAGAGCTATCTCTCAGTCATGCTCATCCTGCATGAGATCTTGAGTTCTACTCTAGACCTCGGGCGTCATTCTGTTCGCAGAGTGACAGACATTTCATACACAGTAGAACGAAACCTCCTTGACGCATTTCTTGCGGCAGGAGCTGCAGCCAGGACTCAGCCCTGGCTGGCTTGGGAAACCATGTCAGCCTATAACCATCTTGCGCTGCACCATGGCAGAACGATAAGGCGCCTAAGTGGCGCAACCATCTCTGCCCTAAGAAGAGAGGTTTGCACCTTGGAAGAGTGTAAGGGGGGTGTGAAAAATCTCGGAGATTACTTCACTACGGTGGCAATACCTGCACTGCAAGTGAAGGAAAACACCTGTACCTTACTCGAGAATTCCGACTTTCTTCGACTGGAAGAGTACCAAATCTCCCAGCTACACAATCTGCTCGGAAGGGTTAAGATCCTCCTAGAGTGGAAGCGTCAGAGCTAGTCCGTACACTAGCTCATCAGGAGAAATGGCAGACGGCGTTTTATAATAAATACTGTCTGTCATTTCTTCCTTGAAATTATCAAGTCCCCTTGGGGCTATTTTTTATGTCAATTTTGAAAAACC
>CBDFCQ010000029.1:0-8311 GCA_965246075.1 uncultured Candidatus Saccharibacteria bacterium | reverse complement strand
AAAGCTCGACAACAAGTTGTGCATAGCGAAGGTTATGACGTTGAATTTCTCTTAAGTATTCTTACTAGCACTGTGTCGCAGATGGAAATTGGTGAAAAAGATCCAAAAACTAAGTTCGTTCGCATTGACGGTCAGCTCGGAGAACTTTATGCCCTACTACGCGAAATGATAATTCGATATTTTGATAATTACAGTGGCTAACGAACCCCCAAACTACCATCAACATGCGAGATTAATGGATCAAGCAAAAACTCAATAACTCGTCGATTTCCAGTTGTTATTTCCACAACAGAGTTCATACCTGGAATCATTTTCAGTTCAATGTTTTTCGAGGTTTTTAGACTGTCAAGTTTAACCTTAATCCGATATATTAGACCTAACTTATCATTAGCTATCGCATCTGGGCTAATCGATTGAACCGTCCCACTCAAATAACCATATCGCTGGAACGAATATGTATCAACTTTCACAACAACTCGTTGGCCAACGTTTACAAAACCAATATCCCTACTCTGTAGCGTCGCCTCCACAACAAGCGACTCTTCAAGCGGCGTAATCTCGGCAATTATTTGAGCCGCCGATACCACACCACCAATGGTATTTGTCTTTAACGATAATACTGTACCGTCAACTGGTGCCACAATTGTTGTCTGTTTTAATGCCACCCTGGCTCTTGTCAGAGAATTTTCAAGTTCAATAATTTTATTGTCCTGAGAAGTTGCAGCAGCCGCATTGTTCACTCGAAGTTCATTTAAGCTTACTGCGGCTTGATTTTTTGCATTGTCTATTGCAGACTCCACCTGGGCTATCTGCTGCTTTTGTGAAGATAAAGACGATTCAAGAGAAGCAATCTTCTGTCTTACAGAATTTAGATCGCTACGAAATTGCATTTGCTGTAATGGTGTTCCATGCTCCATTAGTTTATTGATCTGCTGCTCTTTGGCCTTATCCTTAGTCAACATATCATTAAGATCCTTGCCTACACTATCCAATTGGGAAAGTTGCTTCTGTAGATTTGTTAAATTTGTTGAGGAGAGAAGCTTCCTGGATTCCAATATATCATTTTGCGCATGCATTTTTTCAATCAAACTTTGCTTCGTCTCCTCTGTTAAACCTGACTTATTGATATCATCCATGACAATTGAAGATGAGACTCCTTTTGCGATAGATCTCTCAATTTTAGCAATAGCTAAAGTCTTCTCTACCGATTCAACATTCTGCTGAGCAACCTTTTTATCTAGCTCAACCACAATATCACCTTTTTTAATGCGCTGACCTTCGTGTACTTTTATATCAACAATTGTGCCTGACGCTGACGATTGTAGAGTTTTTGTACCGCTTTCCGATGCTAATTTTCCTTGGCCTGAAACAACTACGTCTAACTTTCCAAAATATAACCAAGCTCCAGCAATCACCAACAATAAAACTGTTATCCAGATAACAACATGCCCAAGCGGAGAGGACGGCGTTTCAATAATCTCTTGGGCGGCTGGCAAAAATTCATATTGCAAGCGCCGATCTCGATATTGCCAATACGCTGACAACTTAGACATCTTCACCTCCCATTTGCTGATTATGCAAATAAGCATACAAGCCATTCTTTTTTAGCAACACCCGAGGTGTTCCGTACTCCACTAATTGCCCTTTATCAATTGCCATAATTTTATCAACTGATTTCAATGTTGATAAACGATGCGCGATTATAATAACAGTCCGTCCGGCAACAATTTGTTTCAAGTTTTTCTGAATGATATTTTCTGATTCGTAATCAAGCGCGGAAGTTGCCTCATCAAAAATCAATATCTTTGGATCATGGAGTAGTGCTCTTGCAATTGCTATGCGCTGTTTTTGCCCGCCAGACAAACCCTCGCCGCGCTCACCAACTTGCGTATCATAACCTTCTGGTAGCTCTAATATAAAATCATGTGCTCCCGCAATTTTTGCAACACGAACAATTTCTTCCATGCTCGCCGAAGGCTTGTGTATACAAATGTTTTCACGAACGCTAGCATTAAACAGAAAATTCTCCTGTAGAACAACACCAATTTGCCTCCTCAGCCAAGATGGATCAGTTGTCGCAATATCAACTCCGTCAATGAGAATTTTTCCTGATTCTGGAATATACAATCTTTGTAATAGTTTTGATATCGTACTTTTTCCAGATCCACTTCGCCCAACCACACCCACGACTGTCCCCGGATGAATACCAAACGACACATTATGAATCACCTCTGGCCCATCTAATGCATATCGAAAATAGACCTTATCAAAACGAATGTCGCCTTTTATGCTTGGTAGGCGAGATTTAGTTGGATCAAGGGTTGGTTCGGTTTTGTGATTAAAAATGTCACCCAATCGCTTAATCGATATCCCTGCTTGCTGAAAATCCTGCCAAGATTGTACCAGCCGCAGTACTGGCCCGCTCACTCGACCCGACAACATTCGAAACGCAATAAGAGCACCGATGGTCAAGCTGCCAGACATTACCATATGCGCACCAAACCATAAAATAGCAATATCAGAAATCTTCTGAGTAAACTGACCGATTATACCGGCATTATTTGATAAAATCGATGTCTTATATCCAGCTCGAACATAGTTAGCAAGTCGCCCCTCCCACTTCTTTTGCAGTTCCGGCTCTAGCGCAAAAGACTTAATGGTTTGGGCTCCATTGATTGACTCCACCAGATATGATTGTGCTTCGGCGCCAGTGTTAAATCGCTCGTCCAACCGATACCTAAATAGAGGCGTCACAATAGCAGATAGTATTACGAACACTGGCAAGCTAGCTAGAACAACCCAGGTCAACGTCGTACTATACCATATCATTATGACGATATATACAAATATAAAGCACAGATCAATAACCGTTGTCATTGGCGCACCTGTCAGAAAAGAGCGGACTTTTTCTAGCTCCATGACCCGAGCAGTCGTGTCGCCAACTCGCCGAGTCTCAAAGTATCGTAGCGGCAATGCAAATAGATGACGAAACAGCCGCGAACTTAAAATCACATCAATTCGACTTGTGGTGTGAGTAAAAATATAACTTCGCACAATGCCAAGCATCATCTCAAATAACGCAACAACAATCAGCCCAAATACAATCACGTCTAGTGTCGATACGCTATGGTGTGCTAACGCCTTATCAATCACAACTTGCGTGAGAATCGGTGCAAGTAACCCTATAATCTGTAAAATAAACGCCGCCAGCAGTACTTCTAATAATGGCCTCCTGTATTTTATAATCGTCGGAATAAACCATTTGATATCAAATTTACGCTCGACATCCTTCCAAAACCGTTGCACAAATAACAATACTCGACCAGTCCATTCTTTCTCAAACGCCGCTCTTTCGATAATTTGAGGCGGCGAGCATCCAGGCATGAGTATAAGTAGTTTACCGTTGTCAATGCGCGCCAAAACAGCAAACTTATCTTTCTTCATACCAACAATCACTGGCATTGGTAATTTTTCCAGCTGCTTATATTTCACCGTAGATATCTTAGCCTTTAACTTCAGAGTTCGGGCGGCGCGAAGCATATCAACCTCATCCATAATGCCCTCCTCCAATGCCAGGGCGTGCTTCAGCTGCTCAGGATCAGCTGCAATACCATGAAATTGTGCAATCGTAATAAAACAGTACAGGCCTGGGTCTATCGGGGTTGGTTTTTGTGACTTCTCTGACATATACGCAATCCAAGCCCACCAGATTTTATCAAAAGTGTAGCAGAAATTTCACAAAGACCAAAGCTTAAGCGGTTGGAGCTGTCCAGTATTGCGTAACTATAGATTCTACTTGAGACGGCTGACTAGACAATGCCTGCTGCCAGGTCATTCCCGCATCCTTCTGGAAGGTAGACATTGCTTGAATCAAGCTCTCGATTTGCGTGCGCGTAATAAACCTACCATCTTCCGATGTAAATGTTTCAATCTTATAATTATCTCCTCGATACCATGAGTCAATTACCACTGAATCCAGAGATCCCAGCATATATACCACTAAATCGTCACTGCGCCGCTCAAAAATAACATCCTGTAACTTATGCTTCAACCGAACTTCATCAGCAAGGCCGTTCATGTCATAAATCCTGTCTACTCCATCTCCCTTGTTGAAGATATAGAGGTCATCACCGTGACCACCGCGAAGAGTGTCATTACCTTGGCCACCAATGAGAGTGTCGTTGCCATTGCCTCCTTCGAGAAGATCGTTGCCGGCGTCGCCATAAAGGAGATCGTCAGATATACCGCCGTACAAGTTGTCATTACCTGCAAGGCCATGGTACTCAACGGCACCATTGTCGTAAGCAACTAACGTGTCACTTTCATCGCTGCCAGTAAGTTTATGTAGCATCTGGTAGATGGTATCTTGTGTCCAGACAGTGCCGTCAGCAAAGACGATTCTTTCTACTACGCATCCTGGCGCATCTTTTTGACCTGCACCAAACACACTTCCGTCGTTGTAGCCTAACTGTCTTAAAATAGTTACTTTGTCACCAGTTCCTTTAATGGATAGATCAAGGTTGTAGTTAGTAGTGTAGCCGCTACCAATAGGAGTACGCTTTATGAGGACATCATCCGGACTAATGCCTTCACCAAATTGAAGAGTGTCGACACCATCGGCCTCTTCAATATAGTCTACTCCATCTCCCTTGTTGAAGATATAGAGGTCATCACCGTGACCACCGCGAAGAGTGTCATTACCTTGGCCACCAATGAGAGTGTCGTTGCCATTGCCTCCTTCGAGAAGATCGTTGCCGGCGTCGCCATCTATCAAAGTATACTGACTACCCACGCTGAGAAATTCTCCACTAGCGGTTCCGCGTAAAACTTGTTCACCGGCAAAGTCAATAATACGACTATACTCCGCGGATTTACCAGCATAATAACCCCGCAAGACAATAAATTCCTTACTATTCTTTAATCCATAATACTTCATTGCCCGCGCAAACTCACTCAGTAAACTAGCTCCAGCAACAGAGTCTTGAGAGATAGCGACATCTATCATCTGTTTAGCCTTTTCAAATGAAATCTCATCGGTATCATAGGATACGCTATTAACTATGTCTTTCAACTGTGCCTGAGAAATCAACGACACATATACAACTTCAAACAACTTAGTGTACGAAGATTTTAGCAAGGGTGCCGAGTTAGCGTTTGGCGACCCTTGAAATTCTGCGCCAAAAAAATTCTCCAATACAGCCAATTTTCGAGCATCAAACGCATCGCCGCGGCTTTTCGGATCAACGGAGCCCACTCCCGCCCAACGCGCCAAAATATCCTCAGCTAACGCCTCGCGTTTTGCAACATCTTTTTCTGCAATAAACTGATTGACCAAACCGCGTAAAGAACCGGATTTATCCTGCATTATCGCCTTATGCAATGAACCGACATTGCCCGCTCCTTGTACATTTGGAAGCAGCGCAACATCATCGGAAATCTCTACCTGCGACGAATCCACCGAATACACCGGATTACGATTCAGCAGATATTCTCCAGTCATCCGAGTACTGCCATCCGCCAAAGTAAACGTTCCTGTTCGCACTTGGATGTTATTAGCGCCGTCGGTCACGCCAGTGTTGCTATACGACAACCCGATGGACACAATCCCCAAATCAACCAACTGCTTTAATTCACCAGCGGAAGCAATACCGTCACCGTCAGAATCTTGCCAAATCCGCAGCAGTGTATATATCGCATCATTGCTATCAATCTTGCCGTCCTTGTTGTTGTCATACTCTGCCAATGCCGTAAAACCGCTTGATGCCAACGTTTTGCCATCTTTCATTAACGTACGGTCGCCGAACAACTCATTGCCGCCATTAATTATCCCGTCGCCGTTTTTATCATATACCAGCAAGCCTTCTTTGGCACCAACCCACGAGGTTTTTTCAGCGAAGCCGTTATTATCCAAATCAAAGAACGCATTTGAATCATCAATTGACACGGTCATTATTCCATCGCCATCCAAATCAAACACAAACGGATCAATACGACGATTCTGCTCGGCTTGGGCTTTCTGCATATCAACATATGACTTCATAAATTCGCCTGAAACAAGAAGACGCTCATATTTTTGGACAATATATTTAGCGTAAGCAATCGACGCATCGGAATAGGTTCCCCAACTATAAGTTCCGTCAGGCAAAATATAAAGGACGCCCCCACTTGAATACGCGCCTAGAGGAGGCGTGTCTGAGGGCATAATTTTATTAAAACGAGCGCTGTCATTGGCTTTTGCTATTTCAATAACAGTTAAGGCGTTGATAAATTGCAGAATATCACTATTGTAAGCAAACTCGTATTGGGAATCGACTGTACTTGTCATAGCGTACTGGAAGCCCGACTTGTTAGGGTCATCTCGTAAAAACTGACTTAAGTGGTGATGTGAGAAATCTAGAAAGCCACCTCCAAGCTCACCACTAGCACCTCCAGCTTGTCCTCTATAAAACATCAACGTATCTTCTACTGAATATCCATCAGACCCATTTGATATAGAGCCATCTACATTTTTTATAAAATCCTGTATTCGCTTATAGCCTTCAGCATTACTAATTATACCCTTGACAACCTGAAGCTTTATTAATAACATTTTTGATACAGCTTCAAAATTAACCCTTTTATAATCAATTTCGGTATTATTGATGTGTCTAATAGTCTTTCCTAAGTCCGCGCCATAATACATACCGACCCAGTCAAGGGAGTTGACATGATCCGTGCTATAGTTATAAAAACGACTCCATTTTTTATTAAAATCAGTATCCATAGACTTAATAATAGGGACGGGACTAACAGCATTAAAAGTAACTGAGTCATATATCTTGTCGTCTGTTGAGCTTGAATATGTCATAAACTGAGCAATAGCACCCCCTAAAGAGTGCCCAGTAAAACTGTAGTCTACCAAATATTGTGATCCATATGTTTGACTTACTTGATGATAAAAATTTACCGCATCGACAAACTGTTGCGGCAATATCCTCAGCCCTATTTGCAAGTCTGTGAATATATCACTAGGACTAAAGTCATTACCCAATATGTCCGCCTGAGTGCCCCTATAAGCAAACACTATATCTTTTGTTGCGGGATCTTGAATAGCGATACCATAAAAACCTGATGAACTATTTGAATAGGTATCAATAATAATCCAGTCCTTAAGAGTAGATAAAGCAGAAAATTCCGGAGAGACAGAACCATCTTTACCTAAATAGCCCTTGATTCTATTATTACCTATAAGATAGCCTATTGTTGTCTGTTTCTTATTGTAATATGTGCTTATATCCGAATACGCCAGCGCACTTAAGGCCAAATATTGCTCATTAGTTATGTTCACTCCACCCCCTCTTTATATATTTATCTACGTCACTCGAAGATTTCATATTGCCAATGTCCTGATCCTCCAGCCATAGCTTATGTAGTGAATCATGATAGTCTATAGCCAGCATTACGCCCATTTGCTTTCTTATTTCAGAAGTCACTCTATATATATGCTCTGACAAATCATCAAAATTAACGTCATTCTCTAAAGATATTGTCATATATATTTTTCTGCCAAATTTATTAAATGCATCTTTATAGGAAGGTATGTTTTTCGTAATAGCTCCGCCAACCTCTATATTGCTGTTTATTCTTATTGATTTGAGTCTAGCTCTACCGCCAAACTGCTTGCTAACTAGGTTGGCTATATCATTCCTAGACTCTCTTTCCCAAATACGATCTGGATAGGTATCAGAGTAAGCACTCTCGCCTTTTCTATAGTCAGCTCTATTCCACACTTCAAACCTAAGACTACTATCATCAACCGGATAAGCATCCGCATACGGATCACCCTCAACTCCAATACCGCCACCCTCAATGCGATAATTTTCTACTATAAACTCTTTCCCATACTTTTCCTTAAGGTATTGCGCCATTTTATGTTGCTCTACCAAGGCACCGCCATTGATGAGCAGGTAGATAGCAGCTATTAATATAGCAACTCCAGCTATAATCCAGAATTTTAGTATACGCTTTCGGGTGGATTTTAGTTTAGAGTGTACTTTTTGCACAGGAGTGTTTTTAGGCGACCTTTTACCGTCCTGGAACTTTCTAACATTTGCGTGTTTTGTTTTTATCGCGCTACTCTTTATCATTAGATACCTACCCTGCTATTACTACTATCTTAGCATCATTTTATAGTAAGCATAAGTTCCTTGCAAGATTAAAAACAAATAAAAAAGACCAGTAAGGTCTTCTGTCTGTCACATGGTGACCTTACCGGGAATCGAACCCGGATTGCCAGGATGAAAACCTGGTGTCCTAACCGTTAGACGATAAG
>CBDFCQ010000028.1:0-8389 GCA_965246075.1 uncultured Candidatus Saccharibacteria bacterium | reverse complement strand
GGCCGCCAGTAAGATGCGCCGCGCCCAAGAGGCGGACAAGGCCTCGGCTCCGTACACTATGGCGGCTGAAGAGCTATTGGCGTATCTGGCGAGTCAGGGTGCGACTGACAATCACCCGCTGTTCAAGCGCCGCAAGATTAACAAGCGTTTGATTATCGTCATTGCTAGCGACAAGGGTCTGGCTGGCGCATATAACACTAATGTTTTGAAGAAATATCTGGAGCTACTGAAGCGTGATGATGAGCGCGGTATTGAGAATCTGACCTTGACAATTGGACGTCGGGCTTCACAGTTTGCCTCGCGCTTGAAGGATACGAAGATTATCGGTAACTATGACGATTTACCGGATCAGCCGTCGGGATTGACCTTTCATACTATTCTAAACACCGCGACTAGCATGTTTGAGAATGGTGAAGTTGACGCAGTAACACTGGTATACACGCGATTTATCAATAGCATGGTGCAGACGGCAGAGTTGTCGCGCTTGTTGCCGGCTGGTACGAAGACGTTGATCGATCCGAGTGAAGTTTCGAACACGGTTTCCGATGCCAAGTACGAGCCGAGCATTCCAGAGGTGCTGGACGCCGTGGCGAACCGTTTGACGGGTGCCAGGTTACTCCAGGCGCTACTGGACGCTCGCGCTAGTGAACATTCTATGCGGATGATGGCGATGAAAAATGCGACGGATAACGCGTCTGACCTGGTGGATGACTTGACGCTGGCGATGAACAAGGCTCGTCAGGGTGCGATCACCCAGGAATTGGCAGAAATTTCTGGCGGTGTGGAGGCGATGGAACAATGAGCGTGTACTTTGCTTGCTACGATGAACATCAGCTCTCAGGAAAAGTATCCTTGCGCACTGAAGCTATCCAGCGAACTAAACGGGGTATTTTGGATAAAAATTTAACAATTGATAGAATCATTGCTTCACCGCTTCTTGTTGCAAAGACTGCCGCTGAGGAAATAGCTCAAACGGCTGGATCCGATGATGTACAAATTAGTTTTGATGAGCGATGGCTGGATTTTGATATCGATGTACTAATATACTGGTTGAGAAATGGGTGGCACGGTAAATCTCCGAGACCAGAGCGTGAGCCCAGGCCGCTAGATAAGATATTAACAACTATCGCATCTGCTTATGAGGATGTAGTTCGTTTTCCCGGAGTTACTCTCATCATTAGCAATAGTGAGGTGTATAAATTTTTGCAAGCACATATACAGAGATTATCTATTGATGAAGTGGCATCGCTAAAAGGTATTAAGAATGGCGAGATAATCGAGATAGTAAAAGGAGGAATTGATGAGTAAAACACTAGGAAAAATTATTCAAATCGTTGGCGTGGTGGTCGATGTGGAGTTTCCACGTGACGTTAAATTGCCGGCGATTTATGACGCGTTGCATGTTAAAAATGGCAAAGAGACGTTGGTGCTGGAAGTGGCGCAGCACCTCGACGAGCACACAGTGCGCACGATTGCCCTGTCGTCGACTGATGGCTTGGCTCGCGGTGCGGAAGTGGTGGCGACTGGTGCGCCGATTTCTGTGCCAGTGGGTGCCGAGACTCAGGGGCGCATGTTCAACGTGGTCGGTGAAGCGATTGACGAAAAGCCGCAGCCAAAGGGTAAAACCGCGCCGATTCACCGCCCTGCTCCAGATCTTTCCGAGCAGTCGAATAAGACAGAGATTTTGGAAACTGGAATCAAGGTCGTCGACCTGATCGCGCCGCTAGCCAAAGGTGGTAAAGCTGGTCTGTTCGCCGGTGCTGGTGTCGGTAAAACTGTCCTGATCACCGAGCTAATCAACAATATCGCTAAGTTCCACTCTGGTAACTCGGTCTTTGCCGGCGTTGGTGAGCGTACTCGCGAAGGCAATGACTTGTACTACGAGATGGAAGAAGCCGGCGTGCTGGACAAGACTTCGCTGGTGTTTGGTCAGATGAACGAGCCACCTGGAGCACGTTTGCGCGTGGCGCTGTCGGGTCTGGCGATGGCTGAAGCGTTCCGTGACGAAGGTAAAGACGTGCTGCTGTTTATCGACAATATTTACCGCTACACCCAGGCTGGTGCTGAGGTATCGGCACTGCTGGGTCGTTTGCCAAGTGCTGTGGGTTATCAGCCAAACTTGCAGCAAGAAATGGGTGCCCTGCAGGAGCGTATTACTTCGACGAAAAAGGGTTCGATCACCTCTGTTCAGGCGGTGTATGTGCCAGCTGACGACTTGACCGACCCAGCGCCAGCGACGACCTTCGCTCACTTGGATGCGACCATCGTGATGAACCGTGCTTTGACGGAAATTGGTATTTACCCTGCTGTTGACGTGTTGGATTCCAGTTCTAATTCGCTCGATCCAGAGATTGTTGGTGAGGAACATTACCGCGTGGCACGCGAAGTTCAGCGAGTGTTGCAGCAGTACAAAGAACTGCAGGATATCATCGCCATCCTTGGTATGGAAGAATTGTCGGATGACCAGAAGCAAATCGTTGCTCGGGCGCGTCGCATCCAGCGTTTCCTAGCCCAGCCATTCCACGTGGCTGAGAAGTTTACTGGCAACCCTGGCGTGTACGTCAAATTGGAAGACACCATTCGCGACGCCGCTGACATCTTGGCCGGTAAATACGACGACAAGCCAGAAAGCTGGTTCTACATGGTGCAAGGCACATTGAGCGACCAGGTAGCTCGTGATGCTGAATCGGAAACTACTAAGCCTAAAAAACATTCTGAAAAGAAAGCTAAATAGCCATGAAATTGTCATTAGTTACACTTGTTGGCACGAAGGTCGACGAAGAGGTTTATTCGCTGTCAATCCCAACTATTGACGGCGAAATATCCGTTTTCCCGAGTCATGAGCCGCTAGTGACGATTGCCCGCGACGGCGTCATTACTGTGCGCCGCCATAAAGAAGATCTTGATAGCCAACTAGAGTATTTCGCGATCTCCGGCGGTGTGGTGAAAATTGACCATTCGTCGGTGCAGATTTTAGTAGATGAGGCCGACCACGGCGACGACATTATCGAGGCAGAGACACAGGCAGCACTGGAGCGCGCCATCAAAGCCTGCGACGAAGCCGGCGACCAAGTCGAGCGCGAGAAAGCCAAACAGCTCATCGACCGGCACATGGTGCGGTTGAAGGTGGCGGATCTTCATCGGCGCAAGCGACGACGTTAAACTTTGTCGAGAGCAATCATCAGTTGACTTACTTTACTGAGTATAATATTTCGTATTTCGGTTGGTAGTGCTCCTCTTACTGTTTTTTGATATGTATCGAGGAATATTCCATTTATAGCTTCATTTGATATAGAGAATTTTTCGTGAACATTTGTATCACGTAGACCTGCTATATATCTTTGTATGTCATCAAGATAATCGTCAGGATCTGTAGACTCCCTTGCTGTTGTCGTGTCGATTATCCTAAATTGTAGACTTGGATCATAGGCTGTGTTTCGTGGTAGGAAATCGCCATGAGTCATACCCGCTTCGCCATGTAAGAATAATAAACTTTCTGCTGCTATTGCAAGCGCCAGATAGACCTCTTGTGTTGTTCTCTCGTGATTAAATATAAGGTTGTCGCAGCTTGTAACACCCTCTTCAAAACGGGTAATTGTATGTAATACTCCTTGATTGTCTCGCATAAATCCAGTATATGCAAAGGTTATTTGTCTATCCTCGCTCAATTTATTTAGCCTTAAGCTTGTTGCGTAATCTCTACCTGCTAGTATAGAAAATTTTTCAGGATAAGGCTTAAGGGCTACTGGGAGGCGTGACAATAAGGTATTACCACTGATACACATATCTGCAAAACGTACATCATGCATGCTGTCTTCGCGCCCTGTTCTGTATGTGTCATTTTCCTTTGTGGTCACAGTCGTAGGAAGAGACGCTATCGTTGAGTCTGTTTTGTGTGAACACAGAGCTATATGCCCCATCGGTAAGCTGTCAAGACGATACATAATACTAGATAGTTCTGCGACGTCTGGATTTATGGTAGATACCAAAAACTTTTCCATATTGCAATTATATCATAATAATCATATTTTTTCAAGCAATTTGCGTATAGTACTAAGACTCTAATTAATACTAACCTAAATAGCGACGTCTTCCGTCGTCTCTTCTCTGTCTTCAGCGATACCAAAAGTAACAGCCACGAATAGAGACAGAACCACTACAAACCCTGAGATAATGGCGATAGTTTTTGATGTTTCAAATGAAATAGCGTTATTTGTATACACGGATAATGTTGAAAAGGTCTCCATGTCGCTAAAATCAGGCATTGCAAGGCCGCAGATAAATAATGAGATTGACATGACGATAAAGGAAACACGTACTATTGTGGTGAGATGGTCTTTTGATGCATGGCGTTTTTTCATTTGTCGGGAGATGATTGCAAGACAGATACAGCTAACGATAAGCGCCCACGGGCCAAGTAGTGCTAGTACCCAACCGCCGATGCCAGTAATGAATCCGCGTGCGAGCGAGAACCAGATAGCACTTACCCATAATGCTATGACGATCCATGTGTCTATGGCCTGTTGTTTTTGTAGTTTTTGTTTTTTTGTTGTCATGTCAATAAGTATAATGTGGACGATCGTTGTGTGCAAGTATTGATCGCACCTCATCGGTCGTCTTGGTGTGCATCAACTGGTCGCGCAATTCCTTGGCGCCGTCGAAGTCACGGATGTAGATTTTGAAGAAGCGTTTGAGGGTTTCGTAGGGGCGGCCGAGGGTTGGTTGGTAGTGGTCGAAGAGGTCGAGGTGGTAGTGTAGTAAGGCGATTAGTTCAGATTTGTGATGAATAGTTGAACCATCCTCTGCCTCGGAGTACTCTTTACGGGTGGCTTCGCCAGCCCGTGGCGTTCGGCTGACGGGGCTTGACGTGTTCACCGCAGCCTCCAATTTAGCGTACGTGTTGCCCATCTCTCGGGTATCGTCATAAAATAATCCGGGACCCGCTAAAGCCAGCCCAGATTTTTTCTGAGATACCGCTCTAGATGCTCGAAAGCAAAACGGATTGCTAAATACTCCCCGCCCGATCATGATGCCGCTCAGGCCTGGGTGGGCCCTAACTAATTCTTCGCCATGGGCGCGGTCGCGGATGTCACCGTTGATGGTTAGTAGTGTTTGCGGGGCGATTTCATCACGTAGTTTGATAATATCGTCGATGAGCTCGTAATGCGCTGGGACTTTGCTCATTTCTTTTTTGGTGCGGAGGTGTATGGTCAAATTAACTATGCCTTGCTGCAAAATAGTTGTCAGCCACTCGCGCCACTCATCAACGTAAGTATAGCCCAGCCGTGTTTTAACGCTAACTGGCAGCCCAGCAGTTTTAGCGGCGGCGATGGCGGCGACCGCTACGTCGGGTCTACGAATGAGTGCGGCACCGCCAGATTTGATGGCGGATTTGGCGGGACAACCCATGTTGATATCGATACCGTCAAAGCCTAACTCGGCACAGTGAGCGGCAAATTGCTCCATATCGCCTGGCTCGCCACCCCAGATTTGGGCGACTAGCGGATGTTCATCGTCGGTCTTGATGAGACGTCCAGCGATGGCCTTATCGCCAGCGTGTACCCAGCCGGTGGCGTTGGCAAACTCGGTGGAAAACACGTCGGGGCTGCCCGCCTGCTTCACGACATGACGAAACACCACGTCAGTGACGGCTTCCATGGGTGCCAAGATGAAAAATGGCTGTGGTAGGTTGTCCCAAAATGATGTCATCTCTGTTATTTTACCATAAAAAGGAGAAAACCCCTCACTCTCGCCATTGAGAATGAGGGGGATGGCGGGCTCAAGCGGTTCTGCTCGGAGTAATTCTCAACGTCGAGAAAAACTGCCACGAGTGAACTCGCGAGCCCAAGAATGGGGGGAAGCAAAACGCCTTTGTATTGCTTCCCGGCGGGCATGGAGGGAATCGAACCCTCATCCTCTTTCTCTTATGAGATAGAGGGACTCCGGTCTACACACCCTTTGATTCTTTTCCGGATTACCGGCTGGCTGAATCACGCCAGGGGCGGACGGACGCCCTTTTGCTAACGCTGGGTTAACTTTTTCATAGATTAAGATCTATGACCGTCAGTTAGGATGGCTCAAAATCTAGTTAGAAGACTTGAGCTTTCCCTTCTGGGCAGCTCGAGCATCGTCGCCCATCTTGCCGACCTGCTTGGCAGCTCGGTCGTTCATGGACTTTTGAGAGCTGTTTGCTGTCCCGTTCTGGACAGCTTCAGCAGCCTCACGGTATGCTTTCCGAGAGCGGTCTTCAAAAAACACCGCCTTCACCTCTTTCCTAAAAGAAAAGAGCTGACCTCATCTGTGCTCCTGGAGAGCACGATATAGAATCAGCTCTACCAACAAAAGCGTTTATTATAATAACACTAATTATAAAAAAATGCAACAATATACTAGAATAATTTTTATATCTCCCCTGTCAGAAGGTCGTTTTCAAATTGTAGCATCCCCTTATAATCCGCTGAATAGCCAGAAATATCCGGCAGATCTAACGTGGTGATTTTTTGCCAAATAATCTCAATTAGTTGCGTAAATTCAGACAGTTCTTCTCTGGAGAATGTATCTTCCAGGCTGAGAATATCGCCAGTTTTCATGTCTGGCTCGACAAATTGTAGTCGCCCGCCAGTAAACGTAAAATTGCTATAATCGCGTGAATGCTCGACCAGTAGTTGATAGAACATCAATTGCTGACGATATTTATGAAGTTTGATTTTCTCGTAATCGGCCGAACCTTTCCAGGAATGAGATGGTTTACCAGTTTTATAATCTGTTACGAAGATGGTTTTATTTTGCTTATCAATGTCGACGACATCGAGTTTACCAGTTAATTTGGCTTCCCCTATAATTACGCCTTGATTAGAAAAGTCCAATTCCGCCAAATCCGTGTCATGAAAATCAGAGGCCTTGGTGTTTATGAATGTAGTTAAGGCTGATTGACCTTTGTCTAGATATAATTGAAAATCGTCCGCCGGTAAGTGCTGGTCTTCAAGTGACTTTTGAAAAAACTGGAGAATTTGTTTGATGCTTGGCAATTGATGATCTGCGTTTAATAGGCAATGTGCTTGTTGAAGGCTGCTGTGAATCGCGGTTCCGTATGCTGCGGCAGAGTTCTTAGCGGCTGGAAAATGAAGCAAATTGTTCAATAAGAAATTCTGTGGCCCGCCGCGCGAAACGTCGAGGAAATTATTAAGATGCGTTACCGAGAGTTTGTAGGTTTCTAGGTTTGGCGCCAGTAAGTCTTTTAGTTCTGGAATAATCGGTGAAGTCAAGCGCTCCGACCAACTGGTCTTGGCAATTTCAATCTGTTCTGTTGGATTTTCGATGGCGGGAATAATAGTTGGCGTGTGATTAGTGAGGAAGCTGGCAATTATTGTGTCGCTGCCGGAATCGTTGGTCTGCGAGTAAGTCATCGTCAAGGTGTTTTTGGCGCGGGTCATCGCCACGAAGAACAGGCGAAGTCGCTCATCGTAGGTGGCTCCGGCTGGCTGAAGTTGGAGATTTGCGGGATAGCGGATTAGTCGACTACGCGTACGAACCTTCTCTCCCCAAGCACTGTCAATTGCCCCGACAACAAAGACATGTGGGAATTCTAGTCCTTTGGACTTGTGGGCGGTCATTAGGTTAATGGCGCCGCGGATTGAACTGGCGTGCGGTCGGATTTGTGTTAGGCGGGTTTTGGTTGATATGTGAAGATCTATAAACTCCAGAAAATCTTCCAAGGTTGGATTTTTATCAGTAATTCGGTCACGGAGTTTTTGGCGTAGAGTGCGCAGACTCTCTAAGGTTGTTAAATATGTATCGGGGTTTTTCTCTAGCTTGTCTGGTGGGAAATAAAAGTTGGCGATAGAGCTCGTCGAGGTATTGTCATCTTTATTGTCAACGGTTAATCCTAATAAATTGTCCAGCTGCTCTTCTAGTGGTAGATTTGGTACATCCTTAGCGCGGTCTAGTAGCCACTCGCCAAATTCCTTAAATGTGCTATTTGCCAGCAGACTTTCCAGCCATAATTGGCGATTTTTGTAAGCGTGAAGGCTCAATTTCCAGATGTCTGACGTTGAAAAACCGAACGCTGGATGAGCGATAATCTCTGGAAGGAGGCTATTGGCTAGGCTTAACTCATTTTGGTGAATTGCCACGATGACTCGCGCTAGCTTATCTAAAATCTGGATAATGTCTTGTTCTAAAATGTCGTCGTGTCGCTCGTAATTAACCGCAATATTTTCTCTATAAAGATACGGAAGCATCTCGATTAATTCTTTGTGGTGGCGTGCAATGACTGTGATATTTTCTGGTTTTTCGCCGCTTTTTATTAGCTCGGCAATTTGCCTAGCCACTCCCGCTCGCTCTTCGCTGGCAGAAGAGAACTCTTGGATTTCAACACGCGATCCTTGGC
>CBDFCQ010000027.1:0-8527 GCA_965246075.1 uncultured Candidatus Saccharibacteria bacterium | reverse complement strand
CCACGCAGTGCGGCGTGCCGATTTCGTCTTGGCGGCGGTAGCGTTTGCCGATGTTGCCGTTATCGTCCCGCATCACTCGGCCGGGGTTGGCTTTGGCGAGCGCGGCGTAGACTTCGCGGGCTTTTTCTACCAATTCTGGCTTATTTTTCAGCAGCGGTGAAACGGCGAATTTGATTGGTGCCAAGTGCTCTGGCAGTGCCAAATACACCCGCTTTTCACCGTTTTGCTCGTCCTCGCGGTACGCGCCCGACAGTACCGCCATCAGCGCCCGCTCCACACCAAACGATGGCTCGATGACGTGCGGAACAAATTTTGTGTTCGTTCCCTTGACGGTGTATTCCATACTCTTGCCACTGACCCGCTGAATGTTCATCAGGTCAAAATCAGTCCGATAGGCGATGCCCATCAACTCTTCGCGGCCAATTGGATAATCGTATTCGATGTCGATCGTCTTTTTACTGTAGTGCGCCCGATCCTCTGCCGGCACGTCCAGCTCGTGGATGTGCTCTGGCTTCAAGCCTAGCTCTGCCAAAAACGCATGCGTCGCTGCAAGCAGTTCATCAAACGCCTCCTGCCAATGCTCAGGATCAACGAAATATTCAATCTCCATCTGCTCGAACTCGCGAGAGCGAAAAACGAAGTCGCGCGGCGCAATCTCATTACGAAACGCCTTGCCCTGTTGAGCGATACCGAATGGCAAATTAGGATAGAAACTATCAACGACATTTTTGAAATTGGTGAAGATGCCTTGGGCGGTTTCCGGGCGGAGATAAGAAATGCTATCATCACTCTCGGTTGCGCCAACATGCGTTTTGAACATCATATTAAACGTTCGCGATTTACTAAGCGGATTTCCATCAGGACTTTTGATGCCGCGCTCGGCAATCACCGCATCCATCTGCTCCATCGTCATACCATCCGCGTCAACGCCGTTGTCCTTGAGAATATGGTCGGTGCGATAGCGGCGGTGATTGACCGTGTCTTCACACAGCGGATCGACAAACGTGTCCACATGTCCACTCGCCTGCCAAACTTTCTGATTCATCAAAATCGCCGCATCGACGCCGTACATGTCGTCGCGCTCGTCAACAAACCGGCGCCACCACAAATTCATAATATTACGCTTCAGTTGCACGCCCAGCGGACCGTAATCCCACGTACCGCTCAGACCGCCATACACATCCGAACCCTGATAAATAAAGCCGCGGCGCTTACACAGGCTGATAATATCTTCCATTTTTGCTTGACTCATCAAAAAAACCTTTCTCCATGTTGGCAACATGGCGATTCACATTATTAGCTACAGTATACCATTTTTGACGGTAATATTACACCGCCGCGTGTTGCCGTGCTGCCAGCCAGCAATCATTGATCACCTCAGTTATCCCGCCAATTTGCGCCACATTCGCCAGCGGCTTCGCCTGGATGAGTCGAAGTAGCTTTATGGCGTCTGCCGACAAATCGCCCTGCTCCGCCAGCCGCAGACCCTTTTCCGCGCTATCGTACATATATTTTTTATCGGGCGCCAACATCTGAGCTGCCACATCGGTGCGCAGATTCAGCTCGTCACCCAGCAAGCTAGCATATTGCATATAAAACCACGTTTCAATCAGCTTTTGGTCAACCTCTGGATTATTTAATTGATCTAGCACTTGACTTAGCACAAAGTACCACTCCGGCTCGTCAATATTTTCGCTAGCTGTTGACACCAGCTTCATTGCCGCGTAAGCGAATTGCATTCGCTCGTAATCTTCCAAAATATGCCGATAAAACGCCGCCAGCCGCGCCGAGGTCAACAACCCCAAATCGCCACGCCCGGAACGAATCACCACGTCGCAAATCGCAAATAGCTCAATGCCGCCAGCCAGTTTCGACCGCTCGCGACGCACACCCTTAGCGATAACGCTGCGCCGGCCTTTCGGCGTCAGTAGTTGCAGCACCCGATCTGCCTCGGCGTAATTCGTCCGCCTCAGTACAATCGCTTTCAATCGCTCACTTTGTCCCATCCAAAACCTCGCTAAAAATCGCCCGCGCTTCATCCGGGCGCATTGATGCCTTATCCAGCAGAGCCGTCACACCAAACGGTCGCAAATCCTCCAGATTAATATCAGAATTACTACAAACCACGACCGGCAACTTAGCCAAATCTGCATGCGACCTCAGTTCATTCAGCAGCGCCACCGCCGTTTCGCCCGCCAGCAGCATGTCCAGGACAATCGCGTCCGGCTGCCAATCATCAATTATTTCCATCGCCTGGCCGCCAGAAATCACCGCCCGCGTATCCGCACCAACCGCCGCCGCATAGCCGCATAAAATATCCGCCCAATTTTTATCATCCTCGACAATCAGCAACTTTTTCATAGCAAACTCAGCTGCCGACTAATCGGCACTTCCACGTAAAATGTCAATCCGTCCCGATGCCTGATTAGCCCAATTTGACCATTCATCGCCCGGGCAAATTGACTAGCCACATAAATCCCCAAACCACTACTTTCCGGTCGCGTCCGCACCGTTTTTCGCGCGTCCATCTCATCAATTAGCCGCCGATATTCCTTCAAACTCATCATCGGCCCAAAATCACGCACGCTCAGCCTCACTGCGCCACCAACAGACTTAACTGACACTTTTATCTCTGAGTCATCCTCGGTATATTTCAGAGCGTTGTTTAAAAAATTTGCCAAAATCCGCCCCAATAACGTCCGATTTGCCAAAATCAATCTACTATTTCGCCCGCTCCTAGGCCAGCTAATTTTCCGCCCATAAAGCACTGCATTAAATTGCGTTTCCGCGGCCATTTGCTGACATATTGCCAACGGATTAACTGGCTCCAGCGGAAATAATGACGGCGTCAAATTTGCCGAATTCGCTAAGTCAACTGTTAACTGCAGTGCCTGCTCGGACGTCTGGACGATACGCTGCTGTATCTGTTTTTTATCAGCCTCACTCGTCAAATCATCGTCGAGCATTAACGTCAATTGCCGTATTAAAGACAACGGCGTTTTTAGCTCATGTGCCGCCACCAAGACACTCGGCAACCCTCCAAAATCAGCATCACTCCACTCTTTACCTGCCATACATTTCTAGTATAGCAAAACTTGAGCTGGTTTTTCTATTCAGCAATTTTTACAGTGCCTAATATCGTCTGGAAATCTGGCTTGAATGTGTCCGCATCAGTTGAGAAGCGGATGGTCTTGTCACGGACCTTCATCAACACGACAGATCCACGCAGCTCCTTCTCGAACGTACCATCGATGCGTGTAGCGGAGATTCCGTTAAACTCAGTGCTACTTGAGGTCAATTCACCCTTCTTCAGGCGAGACTGATAGTCATTAAGCACTGTGTCTAGATTTTTATTTATAATCTCTAGCCTCAAGGCAAATCGACTCGCTTTATTAGACGCTGACGGAACGGCTACCGGATTAAGATATGCTTTATAATCACCCCTGTTACTGCCGTCATTTTCTATATAGACACTCCAAGTTTTTGGATACATAAATGATACGCGTCCATATTCGCTAGGACCAACAAACTCAATCCGCGGATTCTTCGCTTCTTCTGAAAATTTTTTCTGGTCTGATTCAGCCTGCTCGCTCTTACCCTTGGCAACCTCAATTGCCACCTTACTATCAACGTTGCTTTTTTCATGGGAATATTGCATGTACGCCCAAATAGCCAATGAGCCAGCAATTAAAAATAATATCAAACAGCCGATTGTACCGACCATCCAACCATTAACTGAGCCACGCTCTTTTTCATCTCTTTTCATCATATTTTAGAGTATAGCTTATGCTTTAAGTGATGTAAAGCACTCTATTCTACACTAAACTCTTCCCCAAGCACTTCAATATCATGTCGCATATCTTCTAGCGTAGACGTAATTTTCTTTGACAGCTCTCGCGCTTCGATAAACTTCCGCTTAGCTTCATCCAAATTAAAATCATCGCCTTGAAACCACGCAATTCGCTCGTTTAGCTCTGTCACCATCTGCTCAATTGTTATTTCGTCGTTCACTATCTTCAATCCTCGCTTTCATAATTATATCCTTTGTTGTAATCTTAACAATACTACCAACCTGTAAATCACCACTGATCATAGCGTAGCCCCTCTTTAACGCCATTTCTGGATCATATTCAGCAATAATCTTTTGTTGCGACAATGTTGCATTTATAGCATCTCCGACCTGACTTGACCACTGCTCGAGCGCGTCTTTTTGCAACATTGTTGCTCTAAGTATCTGCTCGTCAATAGCTCTCTGAATTTCATCTTTTACACCAACTAATCGAAAATGTAGATGTCTAACTAATTCATGTTTATCTGGAAATAGCAGCTGAGCGGCATTACTAGGTGTTGCAGCTCGCACATCCGCCGCCAGATCACATAGGCTCTCATCAATCTCGTGCCCAATGCCGGTTATTATGGGCACGCGACTACCTGCCACCGCCCGAATCAGCCGTTCGTCATTAAAGCTTGCCAAATCCTCAGCACTACCGCCACCACGAATTAAAGCAATTACCTCTGGCGGTTCTGCCATTTGATTGAAATATGAAATTGCCCGTATAATCTGATCTGCCGCGCCGTCACCCTGAACATTAACATTAGCAACAATAAATTTCGCACCACCCCAACGATCTCTAGAGATTTTCATAAAGTCCGCGTAACCTGCCGCCATTGTACTAGAAATAACAGCCACCCGCTGTGGATACCGCGGTAATGACCGTTTACGATCAACGTCAAATAGCCCTTCGGTAGCCAATTTCTGCTTCAGAATGTCGAAACTCCGTTTTAGATTACCCTCGCCTAGCGGAAAAACTTTCTGAACTTGCAAATTAAACTTACCGTCGTCCCTCAGGCTTGGTGTCGCCCGGACCACCACTTTCATACCATCCTCGATTGGCGTCCGCAGATTGCTAAAGCCCACAAAACAATTAACCGATCCATCCTCGTCCTTCAGAGTAAAAAAGGCATATTTTGGCGGATACGACTTAAAGCTAACAACCTCACCCTCAACTTCAACCGCGCCAGCAAAAACAGCCTCAAAAGTCTGATTAACTACCGCCAGGAAATTACTAACGCTAAACCTGGGAGCCATTTGGCTTGCCATATTTAATCAATGCGTGCTGGTAAAAAATATAGCCAAAGACAATAGTGCCGGTTAGTAAAATTGCCCTCGTTAAAATAATTCCAGCAATTGCTAAGTCCGGTGGCGTTCCTGCCATGCTTAAGAATATAATCATGATTGTCTCGTAAACCCCCGTACCACCGGGCGTAAATACAAAAAGTGCCGCTAATCCCGCAACTCCATAGCCCACCATTAAGATTGCTGGATTAACAAAAACCCCCAACGACATAAACGCTACTGTAAACATTGCCACGTCAAAGGCTGTATAGACAATCCCCCATATCATAGGCTTCTTTAGCAGCTTTGGATGATTCGCCAAATCCTGAAAATCATCTTGCATGTCAACAAAGAAATCCTCCACCTTCTGAGCATTCATAATCCGTCGTTTTTTACCGAAAGTCACATATTTTACTAGTGTATTAATAAACTTCGAGACACCTGCAGCCGTCGTCTGCATACGCCGCTTGGATGAAAATATAAATATCAATCCAAAAGTCAGCGCCAGCACCACTATGATTAACAAGAAGCTCGCCGCTACAATATATCTATTGACTTTACCATCAATAGCCAGAGCCAGCACGGCAATCACCAATAAGATCAAGAGAGATAAAAATCCTGTCACATAACGAATCACCTGGGCAAATGTCGAGCGCGCCGAACTCACCCCCAGCTTATGCATCCGCCATGTTGTATATGAAATTCCACTAACGCCCCCCGACGGAAAAATATGGTTAACCAGGTTCAATTCTAGGGCAATCCTTGTCTGTTCTAATCTGGAAATATGGTGAATCAGATTCTTATCCCTAAGATAAGAGAAGATCATTTCGCCGCCAGCAAAATATACAATAATTTGAAATGGTAATAGCAAGAATAACAGCCATAAATCTGCGTTTAAAAATAGCCCCCACGCCTTTACTAGCTCATGTCGTGACAGGAAAATAACAATAGCTAAAACCGCTAACGTCAAGACGCTCATAATAGTTCGCGGCGACTTAAATAATTGCAAGACCTTAGGTAGCATAACCTTCATTATACCACGATAAATGGTATAATTACGATATGTTCATCGCTATCCTTGGCCGACAACCAGAAATCTCTATCGCCGAGTTAGAGGCGGTTTATGGCGCTGAAAAAGTTAAAAAAATCTCTAGTCAAGCTGCTACAATCGACTCCGATAACTTTTCTGTTGATAACCTGGGCGGAACAATCAAATGTGGCCACGTCGTAAGCCGCGTAAGATCACAAAAATCCGACCACCACACCCTACTCCAAACGTCTAAAGTCATCGTTGAAAAGTACACAAAAAATCTTTCACATAGCCAGAAAAAAATAACTTTTGGAATTAGCTTTTACGGCAATAAAGTAGATCCCCGAAATATTCAAAAAATCGGAATTATTTTGAAAAATTCCCTAAAAAAATCTGGCGTTAGCCTACGTCTAATTCCCAATAAAACCGCCGCCCTCTCCACGGCCACCTCTCATAATAATAAACTTGGTAGGTCTGAAACAAAGATTGAGATTATCATAGTCAGAGCTATGAATGGAGATTTTTTGATAGCCGAAAGTCGTGGCACTCAAAATATCAATTCATACGCCCAACGCGATCGCGAGCGCCCAAAGCGTGATGCCTTTGTCGGAATGCTCCCGCCTAAGCTAGCGCAAATTATGATCAATTTATCCGGCGCTCAATCCGGGAACTACCTTTGGGATCCGTTTTGCGGTACGGGAACCGTTCTCCAAGAAGCTACCTTACTCAGCATCAACTCCTACGGCAGCGACCTCAGCGATAAAATGGTCGATTACGCATCAGAAAACATGCGCTGGCTGGAAAAGACTTTTTTCACAAATACCGCCTGGCAAGTTTTTCAAGCTGATGCCACCTCGGTCAAACTAACCTCCGAGCAAAAACAGCAAATTACCCATATTGTCTGCGAAACATACCTAGGTCAACCCTTCTCCGCCCCACCCAGCCCCGCAAAGCTTAAAGAGGTGGTTGGAAATTGTAATCATATTATTAGTGAGTTTTTGAAGAACATACATGATCAAATTCACCCAGAATCGATGCTGTGTATAGCCGTTCCTGCCTGGCAAAATCAACATAGACAATTTACACATTTGCCCCTGATAAAAAACCTAAGCAAACTTGGATATCAGCCAATTACCGATAAAAAACTCCTGTATCATCGTCCAGATCAGGTAGTTGCCAGAGAAATTATGATATTAAAGCCCATAGACATGACTAAAACCGCTTGACAACTGGCTTTATTTTCGATAAACTAGAACAGATTGTTTTTAGAAAACTATAAGGAGTAAAGAATGTCAAAGGTTAAAGCTGGCGGCTCTAGTAAGAACATCCACAACAATGCTGGTCAACGTCTTGGCGTGAAGCGATTTGGTGGCCAAAAAGTTACTGCTGGACAGGTCTTAGTCCGCCAAACTGGCGCCACAAAGATTGCTGGTGACGGTACATACGTTAGCCGCAATTTTACCATTCACGCTGCAAAAGACGGTGTGGTTGGCTTTAAGCAGGTTAAGAAAACTAAATTTACCGGTAAAACAGAACGCCGAACACAAGTTGTTGTTCTTTAATCGGTAAAAACTTTTTATTAAAATAGCTCCGGTCAATGCGGAGTTATTTTAATATCAATCACCTCTCTTGATAATATCCCTCACGCTTAATTCCCTTAATACCGTCTACGATATTCTGACGGCGACCACTAGCTATCGACAAATCATTAATAATTTCATCAATCACCTGAGATATGCTACTTTTATAGTGGTCTATCCCCCATCTACTGTTCTGCGACTCCGCAATATAACTTCTTATTCTTATTAATTTATCCAACAAGCCATTAGTTAATTTACCCAGAACTCTGTCATCCACACCCATCTGATCTACATGCTCAGTTAGCTTAACCAGACGCCTACGCTCGTCATCATTTTCAATCTTACTTTTTAGACTCTCCAGAAGACTCTCTATATTATTCTTAAATTTATTCGCAGCCTCAGCCCTAGAAGCCTCAAGATCTCTAACTCTACCCGACGTAGATGTTATCATCTCTGAGATCGCAGGATTATTCATTGCCGTTGGATTATATTTAATTAGCCCCCTAAGCCGATCCAGCTCTCCAGTTATATATTTATCCTTTGCAAAAAACTGATTATTATTATCTTCGGTAAGTTGTTTAAAACTGTCAATCGCAACCTTAAAGTCCTCAGGTAATATGTCCGTATTGGCTTCATTCGTCTCCATCGACTTTTCAACCACTGGGTTTTCAACCGATTTAGCTACTGGCAAATTTACTGAATCAGTGCTTGCCTTATCCGCCTCTACCGGCTTTTTAACTGGTTCGGCTGCCACTAAATACGCTGGGTTAGCGCCTACCTTATCTGTCTCCGCTGGCTTTT
>CBDFCQ010000026.1:0-8828 GCA_965246075.1 uncultured Candidatus Saccharibacteria bacterium | reverse complement strand
CTTCTTTATGTTTATGATGCGTCAGGCGCAAGGCCAAAATAATCAGGCTATGGGTATTGGTAAGAGTAAGGCTCGTCTGTACGGTCAAGATAAAGAAAAAGTCCTATTTTCAGATATTGCTGGCAATGATAATGCCAAACAGGACTTGCAAGAAGTTGTTGATTTCTTAAAACACCCAAAGAAATATAAGGATTTGGGAGCTAAGATTCCGAAGGGCGTCTTGCTGGTCGGTAATCCAGGTACCGGTAAAACCATGCTGGCCCGCGCTGTAGCGGGCGAGGCTGGTGTGCCGTTCTTCTCGATTTCCGGATCAGAGTTTGTGGAGATGTTTGTTGGTGTTGGTGCCAGCCGGGTGCGAGATTTATTTTCTAAAGCAAAGAAAAATGCGCCGTGTATTATTTTCATTGATGAAATTGATGCAGTGGGACGTAAGCGTGGTTCTGGCATGGGTGGCGGTCACGATGAACGTGAACAGACCTTGAACCAGATTTTGGTGGAAATGGACGGTTTTGATGGTGAAACAAATGTCATTGTTCTAGCGGCAACTAACCGCGCTGACGTTTTGGACCCTGCTTTATTGCGACCGGGGCGGTTCGACCGACGAGTAACTATTACCCTGCCAGAGCGTAAGGATCGCGAAGCAATTTTGAAGGTTCATTTTAAGAAAAAACCAGTTGACGACACCGTTGATCTTGATAAATTGGCGGCCAAGACAGCTGGCTCTTCAGGTGCGGATCTCGCTAATATGGCTAATGAGGCAGCAATCATTGCAGCAAGGCGTAATAAAAAGAAGATCTCTAATGATGAGTTGACTGAAGCGTTTGAACGAGTAGCCATTGGTCCAGAGCGCAAAGCTAAGGTGATGAATGAACACGAGAAAGAATTGACAGCTTACCACGAGGCGGGTCACGCTATCGTCGGCCATGTTCTGCCGGATTCTGATCCAGTTCACAAAGTTACCATCATTCCGCGCGGCGGTACGGGCGGTGTGACTTGGTTCTTGCCGCCGGAAGATAAGAGCTACACTAATGTCTACGAGTTCAAGGATATCTTGGCCCGGGCGATGGGCGGCCGAATTGCCGAGAAACTGATCTATGGTGATGATGGCATTACTACGGGTGCTGGTTCTGATCTAAGGAAGGCTACCGAAATTGCCCGTGATATGGTGATAGAACAAGGTATGGGTCAAAAGCTTCGCGACCAAGTTTTCCACGAAGATAACGGTGGCTTGATGTTTGATAAAATGACTCGTGAGCGGCCGTACTCAGACGCGGTTGCTGAGTTAATAGACCAAGAGGTTGAGACACTAATCAAAGAGGCGGCGCGTCGTGCAGAAGTGGTATTGGTTGCAAATCGTAAGTCACTTGAGGATCTTAAGGATGCACTTCTTAAAGATGAAACTCTAGAAGAGGCGGCGGTTGATGAAATCCTTCAGGGAGCAAAGTTGCCAAAGGAAGCAAAATTACACGCGTAAATTGTTATGGGGCGCGTCCGGAGAACTGTCGATAAAATTAATCAGCGGCTGACAGTCAAGTTAGCTGCAACCATTTTGGCTGGCTCGACGTTGTTGTCGAGCTTGCTGGGATTCTTCCGCGATCGGTTGCTTAACTCTGCCTATATGCCAAGCGAAAACGGCGCGCTGGCTGGCTATCCTGTCGGATTAGATGCCTACACGGCAGCGTTTATGGTGCCAGATTTTATGTTCGCTGTGTTGGTGTCTGGCGCCCTCAGCGTGACTTTTATCCCAGTTTTTAATGAGCGCTGGGTTAAGGGAAATAAGCAGTCGGCGTGGCAGATTAGCTCTAGTATGATCAATTTTATGGCGCTAGTGACGATGGTCGCGTCGGTGTTGATTATTATTTTTGCTGATCCGTTGATGAAATATCTAATTGCGCCAGGTCTGAGTGAGTCGGGTCACGCTTTGGCGGTGAGTATGATGCGGGTGATTGCGGTGAATCCGTTTATTTTTGCTATTGCCTCGGTGATTGCCAGTATCCAGCAGGCGGTTGGTCGATTTATGTTTTGTGCCCTAGCGCCAATGATTTATAATGTCGGAATTATCATTGGTACGGTGTGGTTTACCAATGGTATCAATTTATTCGGTTGGCAGATATTTGACGGTGGAATTATGGGCGTGGCGCTCGGTGTGGTGTTGGGGTCATTCCTACAGCTGATTGTGAGCGCGGTTGGGTTAGCAGGTCTGGGATTTGATTATAATTTTAAGATCTATTGGCGTAATAGAGGATTTAGGAAAGTCCTATCGTTGCTACCGGCTAGGTCGGTTGATCAGGGCATGGATTATGTGGTGAGTTTGGTCGAAGTTAACTTGGCATCTCGTTTGGCGGACGGTACGGTTCGGGCGTATCAACAGGCGTTAACCTTACATTTGATGCCAATTAATCTCATCGGCGTGGCAATTTCTAATGCCGCCTTCCCTAAGCTTACTGAGCATTTAGGCGAGGGTCGTGATGATCTGTTTCAAAAGGACTTACGCTCTCTACTGAGGATTATTTTTTGGATGGCCTTGCCAGTGGCGGTGGTGATTTTCTTTACGCGCGGTTACGTTGTCCATTTTATTCGTAACGGCGGCAACCAATTGATTGCGGGAATTCTGGGCTGCTTAGTGGTGGCGATTTTGTTTCGAACTATTTACCATATGGCCGCGCGAGCATTTTACGCTCGCCAAGATACGAAAACTCCGCTTTATATTTCAATTTTCTCTATTTCTCTGAACATTATTTTAGCAATTGTTCTATCTATGGTTTTGAAAATGGGTGCGTATGGTTTGGCTTGGGCGCAATCAACAGTAGCAGTTTTAGAGGTGGTGATTTTATTGGTTGTGATGAATCGTCAAATGCCAAAGATGTTTGATCTGATATTTATGCAGGCAATTTTTAGGATGGTAATCGCTGGAATTATTACCGGCGTAGTTTGTTATGTCGGCGTGCTGGTTCTACCGTTTCGTTATCACGATGATAGTTTCTTTAGTGCTTTTCCGAAGTTTGTTGTTATTTCAATGGTTAGCTTTGGTGTGTACGCCGCCGCGTCAAAGTGGCTAAAATTGTCAGAAATTGATCCGGTTTTGACGCGCCTAAGAAAGATGCTATTTGGAAGATTGGAGTCTATGCACTAATGGAGAATATTCGTAATTTTTGCATCATCGCTCACATTGATCACGGCAAATCGACGCTGGCTGACCGGATGATGGAGATGACGGGGACGGTGGAGAAGCGCGAGATGAAATCGCAGTTGCTGGATAGTATGGATTTGGAGCGTGAAAAGGGCATCACCATTAAGCTCGCGCCAGTGCGGATGAAGTATCACTACCGCCAGCCAGCGGTAACCACTTCCTCTCAATTGAATGTTGCAGGCAACGCCAGCGACAGGGCTATCGATTCATCGGAAGGATTGCCGTCAGCTGGGTCTTACGATCTCAATCTTATCGACACACCTGGCCATGTCGATTTTAGTTATGAGGTGTCGCGGAGTTTGCAGGCCTGCGAGGGTGCGGTGTTGGTGGTTGACGCCAGCCAAGGCATTCAGGCACAGACGCTGGCGAATGTTTACTTGGCGATAGAGCAGGATTTGACGATTATTCCGGTGCTGAACAAGGTTGATTTACCAGCCGCTGATGTGCCGCGCGTGTCCAAGCAGGTGATCAATTTGCTGGGCTGTGACGATAATGAGATTATTTATATTTCTGCCAAAACCGGGCAGAATGTTGACCAAGTCTTGGAAGCGATTGTTGAGCGAATTCCAGCACCAATTGGCAAGACAGACGATCCGACGCGGGCGCTGATTTTTGATAGTTATTATGATGATTATCGCGGGGTGATTTTGTATGTCAGGGTGGTTGATGGCCAGATCAAAAAAGATGAACCAATCCACATGATGGCAACTGGTGCAAATGGACTAGCTCTGGAAGTTGGTCATCTCAGCCCCGGCATGATCCCCGACCTATCGCTCGATACTGGCGAAATTGGTTACATCGTCACCAACCTAAAAACTACGCGTGAAGCGCGGGTGGGCGATACTGTAACGTTGAAGAAATATTTTGAGTAAATTGGGTGTATAATATTTACCATATGATGACTGCGCCAAAAAGTACGATAAATCTTCACGGCTATATTTACTGAACAGATCATGTTGTTGATTATCGGTATTTTTTATTTGATTTTTTTGAAATTGTCTGCCACGATCAGTTTAGTTGGTTTATTTATCCGCTGTTCTTGATACCGTTTGGTTTACTTGCCGAAATAGCTGGTCGAGTTTATTATAAAAAATACAATTATTGACAAATAAGCAAATAGGTAGTAATTTTAGTAATATGATTGATGGCTTTCCCGACTCGCCATATCGCGGTGATAGCAAAGCAGAGACGCCGCACGCTGATAGCGACGACGATTCGCTTTTTGATTCAGCGAGCGGTACTGTTCTTGATCCAGTTTTAGAAAGCACACTCCGCCAGGAGGGGTTTCTAGCCTTTACTAATGGTAAAAAGATGAGGCAAGTTGCAGAAAGACTGCGAGAAGAGAAACCTGGCGAGTTTGACTTAGCCGAACAAATGACTGAGGCTATCCGCGTGTCTGTGGATGATTACGAAGATCCGGAGGAAAGTTGGAGGTCACAAGAACGAAGCGAGAGAATATTTGGGGTTTTTGATACTATGGCGAACCTGGCTACTCCTGAGGAGATGGAGCGGTTCTTAAACAGCGATGCAGCTGCAAGTTTAACGAGTGAGTGGGGCGATGACAAGCTAAATGTATTTCTGCGGAGATATGAGCACTTAGGCAGTTCATATCGTCAGGAAAAGCCGGGTGGTCCAGAGAAGCTGAAGCTATTGACCCGGTATGTTCTGGGCCAGGTAATTGAGGAGGGGGAAGAGGTGTTTTTGGATCCGCACCGGGAAGAAACTACGAAGAAGCCTGAAAGCGATCATGCGCCTTTTATCCCTTCGCAAATACCGCAAATACCGCAAATACGAGCAGATTCTTTTATCGGTATACCTAAAAAAACAGCTAAATCGTCTGCTTTGGATGCTGTAGAGATTGATGGGAATACGGATGCATGTTGTTCGTATGCTATGGGAATAGCAGCGGCTAAAGAAAGAATTGCTAATAATCCGCCTGATTCGGAAAAATTGTTGCAATTAGCCAACTCGTCACCTGGCTGGCGCAGAAGATTTCGCGTTTCTGATTATGCTTATAATGAACGAGAAAGAATGGTTAGGGTATTTCAAGCTGCACAGATTGTGCGCTTGAATCGAATGAAGAAAGCGCTGATAATTGACAAATATCCTACTTAGTTTTCTTCTTATGTTATAAGCGCCTATACAGAGTTGGGCGAGTTTGATCCGCAGGCTGAGAGGTTTAATGCGCGCGAGCCCGGAAGTACAACGCTGCTGCCAGAAGTTAATACCGAGGCGCTCTATGAGGTGTATAAGGAGACGGCGAGATATTACAAATCTGGCAAATTAGAATCTGCTGATTTTAGCGAATTATATGGTAAAGAAATTGCGGCTGCGACGAGTCTAGGATTGGAACAGCGTCGGGAAACTCAGCCAGGAGAGTGGCATGTGATATATGTCCGCCGTAAAAACTGCTCAATTGACCCTAAGGATAATTCTTCTGATCAGCTACAAGCTTTGCTTGCTGGACAATGCACTGATTGGTTCCCTGGCGATACTAAATCAATAAAGGATTATTTGTTTGACAACAAAGAAATTGGCGTTGTTCGCGTACTGACTACTGGTGAAAATAATATCCCTCGTATTATGATATGCACCGATATGTGGGGTAGTATACAAATGTTTTTGGGTATTGGCGAAAATGGCCAAGTCGAGCTAGAGATGATGGGTGATTTGCGCGAAGCAGTGGGTGGACTGCTGGGCGGACGAGATAAAATAGAAACGATGGATACAATAAAAGAGATTGACGAGATTCGTGCCAAGCAACAGAAAAACGAAGAGTTGTCTGCTAAGGATATTGCAAGATTATGGTTTGGGTTTGATCCTCACTCTGGCGAAAATTATTTTTGGCAGAGTGGCGGTGTAGCTAAGCTTCAGGCTGCCAGGAGCGAGCGTAATTTTATAGAGGATGTAAAAACTATTGTTGGAAGTAGAATATTGCCAATTAACTGGCTGGCTGAGATGGTTTTAAGTCGATATATTGAGCACGCGGAAAAGCTTAAAGTATTTTTCTATGATAGAGGTGTATTCTTTACAGAAGATAAGCGTTATAAAAAACGTTACGGCAGTGATCCGCTCGATAGCTACTACCGTAATCGCCTTGGGTATGGTGCCAACAGTAGTTGTACGGATATTGTTAATCGGTTGATAAAGGATGGCCAGGGGGCTGATCTTTGCTTGCGCCCTGAGCTTTTTGCGGAAGGCTTGATTAAAGAAATGGGTGGTAGGTTTGACCCGTGTCTGGGTGTTCGTGTCGCTAATGAGAGTTTGAAGACGGAAGAATTAATCTGGAAAGTCGAAATTGATTTTACTGAGTTGGCAAAAGAAGCGGAGGAAAAAGGTTGTTTGCCGGGCTTTATCGAATTTATCGCCAGAGTGAAGCCTCCGCTGGGTAGTTTTGATATAAATAACTTTGCAGATAGTTTGTTGGCCACAGAAGATCCTAAGGTTATACGACAGTTGGTTAACCTCTTCTACCACCTAAGGGCTGTTGGCTTGAGTGATAGTCTTCATGAATTTGCTGTGTGGCGACTGTGCGAACTGTGTGATAGAGTTAAGGGTCGCGAAGATAAGCTGCTGGCAAGTAGACTGTCGAGGTTGTTTGATGATGCTTTTTGGGCCGATATGCCAGGTAGTCTGGCTGAATGTGTAAGGGCTATGAGAGCGGGAATTGTTCCGTATGAGTATAAGTGGGTATAGCTCGCTATATTTCTTAGAGATAGCTGGTTATAATTGACATATATGCGTAACATTGATATCAATAAGCTCTTTATAAAGAATTTATGGAGTGTTATGTTATGGAAAAAAGAAAGATTATGGTTTGGGGCAAACTATAAAAGATACAGCAGATTTTTTATGATTGGTATCAATGCTATTCGATTTTATGGGGAAATGGCCGAGTGAGTAAGCGACTTTGTAAACTAACAGTCTCATTGGCCGCAAAGGTGTAAGCTGGTAGTATAGCTCCTGTCGCTGCGGAGTCTACAGTAAATGAAGTGAGTTATCTACCGACTCCACAGGACATGATCGTCGCGCAGAAAGAGCTAGCAAGCCTCTAAGCCGTTTGGTAAACGTGGATATATTGACACTAAAGATGCGTGTGACATTATATCATCTATTAATTGATGGTATAATTATTAAATAGATGTCTAAGGTGATCGTCCAGCCCCTCCCTGGCTATAAAGAAGTCAAGCCCTTTGTCTATGCGGGCTTCTTTCCCGTGTCTAACGAGGATTATAATGACCTGAAAGAGGCGATTGAAAAGCTGAGCCTCAGCGATTCGGCGCTGCAATTTGAGCCGGAAAATTCGCCAGTGCTGGGCTATGGTGTGCGGATTGGTTTCCTCGGTTTATTACATATGGACATCCTTCGTGAGCGGCTGGAGCGCGAGTATAATTTGGATCTCATCGTCACCAATCCGAGCACTGATTATCAAGTCAGCCTAACCAACGGTGAGGAGTTGGACATCAAATCAGCCAGCGAGCTACCCGACCTAGCACAAATTACCGAGGTCCGCGAACCGTGGATTAACGGTGAGATTGTGGTGCCGCAGGACTACATCGGTGCGGTGATTCAGCTGATTGTTGCCAAGCGCGGCCGGCAGAAAAACCTCAGTTACATCGACGAGCGGGCGCTGATTTCGTTTACGGCGCCGCTGGCAAATCTGCTGACGGATTTTTATGATCAATTGAAGTCAGTGACCAGCGGCTACGGTTCGTTTAACTATGAGCTGGCGGGCTATCAGTCAGAAGATTTGGTGCGCGTTGATTTTTATGTGGCAGGCGAGATGGTTGATGCGCTGAGCGTGATGTGCCATCGCTCAGAGGCACCAGGCTTGGGCCGGGAAATTGTCAAAAAACTCAAAGACGTGGTGCCGCGCCAGAGCTTTGAAGTAGCATTACAGGCGGCGATTGGTGGCAAATTTATCGCCCGCGAAAACATCGGTGCCTACCGCAAAGACGTTACTGGCTATCTGTACGGTGGCGACGTTAGCCGTAAAAAGAAGCTCCTCGCCAAGCAAGCCCGCGGTAAAAAGCGCATGAAGCGATTTGGCAAGGTCGACATTCCGTCAGAAGCGTTTACGGTGATGTTGAAGAGGGATTAGTCCCTATATAGAAATTGATTTTGTGGTAGTTAACTTCCTGATTGGCAATCGGTGCTGGATGAGTTATCATAAATAAATATTATGTCTGAGATTGAAAATTTAATTACTAATTATCAGCCAACCAAATCAACCGTCCAACTAGTGCGGGATACAAAGATTGCGCTACTGGCGGGGATTTCTGGCGCTGGTAAGGACACGATAAAAAAACGATTATTAAAGTTGCCGGAATTTCGTGATATTGTCTCTCACACCACGCGCTCGCCACGGATTAATAATGGATCTATCGAGCAAGACGGCATTGACTATCATTTTATTGACCAAAAAATAGCCGAGGAAATGCTACAAAATAATGAATTTATTGAAGCTAAGTTTGTGCATGGTACGGTTTATGGTACGTCGGTGGCTGAATTAAAATTAGCGCATGACCAGAATCGTGTCGCAATTACTGATGTTGACGTGCAGGGTGTGGAAGAATATGAGCGATTAGCTCCAGAGAGTATCGCAATTTTTATTGTGCCGCCAGATTATCAAACTTGG
>CBDFCQ010000025.1:0-9432 GCA_965246075.1 uncultured Candidatus Saccharibacteria bacterium | reverse complement strand
GAAATAGTGATAATATGAGCGGATTTTCGAGCGACTTTTTTATTGACCCATTTGTAAATTTGTTGCTTTATCCAGAATATAACGGGATTTTTATCAGGATTTCTAAACCGAACAGTGGTTAGGTCTTGCATAGTGGTGACGACTGGACTAGCATGATACCAAACTGGTTGCTGAACCATCGCAAAGTGCACCAAGTCTGGCTTTAGTTCTTCCAGCTGCTTTTTAAAATCAATTTGTTCAGCAAAAGTATATTCTTTATAAGGGCAGGCTACTTTTTGGAAACGCGGATTAGTTGGTTGCCAGCTGTCAAAATCCTTTGGCTTTAATAGAATAATATAATCGTTTTTCTTATCGATCTTTTGTAGATAATGAATCAGGCGCTCGATGTAGCGGCCAGTACTTGTTCGTAATGTGCGAGCGTCAATGGCGATTTTCATGAGAATACTCCTTCCATGATTTTTCAACTATATTTTTCATTGATTTGCGGAAAATAGTGGCCGAGAATTCATTGGCAGTAGCAGAAATTTTTGTTGGCGAAATTTTTTTGCCTGGCAATTCTTTCAAAGTTTTTATCAATTCTTCAGCTGTTTGATCTGAGAAAAACCAGCCGTTTTTTCCTAGTTTAATATAATCAAGCGCGCCGCCCGCTTGGTAGGCGATGACTGGAATTCCAGCCGCTAAGGCCTCAACTGGCGCGATACCAAAGTCTTCATGCGAACAAAAAATAAATAAATCGGCTTTTTTAATATATTTTTCTCGCGTTGTATCATCAACAAATCCTAAGAAATTTGTATGTGGGCCGGCCAGTTTTTTTAGACGGTCCATGTCGGGACCCTTACCTATAATATCCAGCTGCCAGCCAAGTTTTTGACAGGCGTCGATAGCCACATCAAGTCGCTTCATTGGCACAATTCGTCCCCAAATCAGGCAACGCGGCTTTTTAGGAATGATTTTTTTCTGACGAGTTTTAGATAGCGGTGAGAAATTCGATAGGTCAATGGGTGGAAAAATAACAGTGCTTTTTTTCTGGTAAAATTCTGCGATATCAGCTTGGATGCCAGTGGAATTGGCAATGAAAATATCAACTTGCTGTGCAGCAGCAAAATCGCGTTTTTTCAGCGGACGGACCAAAGTTTTTAAACCTAATCTGGCTAGCCAGCGCGGACGAAAACTCGGTCGCTTAATATATTCATCATAGTGTCGCCAATAAAAGTGCGTTGGCGTGTGGCAATAGCAAATATGCAGTTGTTCGGGACGGGATTTGCGGGTAAATTTAGCTTCGCCGTTGCCCGAGCTAGAGAGGATAATGTCATATTGACTAAGGTTGAGCCGCGCAAACCACCACTGTCTGAGCAGTGGCAGAAAACGCCGTAGTTTGGCAAATGGCCAACGCTGCAAATAGCCAGTGATGACTTTATTATCTAGTTTTTGTCGCCATTCGTCAGTGCAAAAAGAAGTATAAATTGGCGCCTCTGGGTATAATTTGTGGATTTCTAAGACGACTTTTTCCGCGCCGCCACCATACAGCCAGTCGTGAACTATGGCAATTTTCGGCTTGCTCATCAATTATCCTTTTGGAAAATAACCAAGCAGGTTTTTAATAAAATAGTAATATCCAGCCATAAGCTCCAGTTTTGTACGTAGTATAGGTCAATTCGCCGCCGCTCCTCGAAGCTAATGCTGCGCCTGCCAGAAACTACCGCCAGTCCAGTTAGTCCGGATTTTACCGCCAATAAAACATGTTTTTTATCGTATGCGCTGAGTTCATGTGGCACCAAGGCGCGCGGTCCAACCAGGCTGATGTCACCCTTTAAAACATTAAACAACTGTGGCAATTCGTCCAGGCTAAAGCGGCGAATAAAACGTCCGACTGGTGTAACGCGAAAATCTTGATCAAGTTTATCGCCGTTTTTACGATATTCTTCAATCAGTTCAGGTTTGCCGACCATTTGGAATACCTCCTCGTCAGTTTTACCGTCAAATTTGGCATAATGTGAGCGGAATTTGTAAACTTTGAACGGTCGGTTATAGCGAGTAAGGCGTTTTTGTTGTTTGCCATGCATCAGGATTGGGCCGGCTGGATCACTGATTTTTACGGCAATTGCCACTAAAAGCATTATCGGCGAGGCTAAAATGACACCAATTGTTCCGCCAACAATATCCATAATTCGCTTCACAATCCGGCCATAGCCCATCAGCGGTGTCGGGTGGGCGTGAATTAACGGTACGGAATCAATGATGTCAATCGTGTGTTTGGCGGTCATAATTCCGTCAAGTTCTGGCGATTGGTAAAAATCAAGATAGTGTTTTTGGGCAAGTTGATAATTGTTGCTAACATTTTTTGAATCGGTTTGAATGATAACGTCAATTTTATCTCTGGTTAGCGCCGATTCTAGTGATGAGCGTCGGAGACTCTTCAGTTCAATCGGAATAAACTCAGCCCGCGCCACAATTCCGCTGACCTTAAATCCAGTTAATGGATTATTCTCGATAAAATCGGTCAAAACATGAGTTAAGTCGCAGCTTCCGACTATTACGACTCGACGTGCTCCTAGTCCGCGTTTTAATAGCCGTAAACGAATAATATTGGCGGTGCTACGAAAAATCATCAATAAAGCAAAGCCAATCGCGGTAGCGTAAACAGCGACAAGCTTGGCTGGAAATAGTGGCGTGTTGGTGAAGAATGTTACTGAAATCATAATCATAATTCCAGTTACTGAGGCTAAGAATATTCGACCAAATTTGCGTAAAGGATGAGTGTAGCTTTCGCGGTCATACAGTCCGAAGAAATAGAACATCGTGATCCATAGCGGTAAGGTCATAGCGATAGATGTGATGAAATCTAGGGCGTTGATGCTGACGTGGAACGGTCTAGGGTCTAAGGATATGCGTAAAATATAGGCAATAGTAAAGGCGCTTAGTAAAGCCAGTATATCAAGAACGACCAGAATAACTTTGAAGTAAAAATCAGACTTTTTTCGCATAATCTCTGGGGTAATTATACAAAAATATACCAATTATAGCAAAACAGTGAATTGTGTTAATGAAACTACCAAAGAACCAGAAATGGATAAGTAGTGCTGTGGTTAATGAAAAGATAAGCTGCGCTTTAGGGTGGCAGATATTTTTTATAGCAAAGAAGAGAATTGTAAGAGATGTCAGGATGAGCGGTAATAAGCCAATGATACCCAATCCGCTAAGTAGTAAAATGTAGAAAATGTAGACGGTTTGGTCGGTCGGTACGCTAATGTTGAGGTGTTTTTGGATGAAGCCGCCGAGGTTACCGAGACCAACGCCAAATAAAAAGGTGCGCGGCGAGCTTAACCAGGATTTAATCGCTAGGTCGCTGGCACTAAGACGATCGTTGGCCGAAGCTTCAACAAATCCGGTAGGCTGGAAGTCCTGTTTTGTCGGGGTAGATTTTATATCTGAGGGCGTCTGTTGAGAAGGTGATGCTAGCTGGGTTTTAATGGCGGTTTTTTGTGGTATTTTAATTCGGCCGAGGGATAATTGGTCAATCATACTAACAAGCGTGTTATGTGCTATAAACGGCGAACTGCTATAGCGAATATTGGCAGACAGAAATAGTAAAGCAAATCCGAAAAACGTGCCGATAATAACCAGAGGAAGTTTTTTATAGAGGAAAGAAGTATTGAGGCGCTTGATTGAGGCGATAGCGATGAAAATTATAATGGCTAGAAAAATTGCTAAGAATCCGCCGCGAGAAAAAGTCAAGGCGATGGCTGTGGTGGTGAAAAATAAACTTAGTTGAGTGAGGCGAGATTTTGGCTGGAAGAGGGCTAAGAAAAAGGCGGGCAGCAGGGCGTTGGCTAGAAACTGCGGTTCTGCAGCGAACAGATTGATGCGCGGAAAACCAAAAACTTCAGCCTTACAGCCAGGACAAAGCGTACCAAAACCAGTTGGTTCGAAGGTGGCGACGATGAGTTGGATAATTGCTAAGATTCCGAAAACCAGACCGCTCCATAAACCAATGTTAATTAATCTATTTTTTTGTGCTTTTGATAATTCTGCATAAACCACGCCAGCTGACAAACCTACAACTAATAAAAATAAGAGTGACAATGAATAAAGCATAGTGCGAAGACGCGCTTCGGCGAAAAAGACGTCGATAGCCATGGCTAGAAAAATTGCTAAAAACCCGCCGATTAGGTAACGATTTTTGATGAAGGTTTGCCGTTTCTTAAATAATATCGGTAGCGTGGATAGTACCAGGCTTACGGCAACTAACTGATATAGACCTAATCGTAATGAAGGAAAGTCGAGGATTGCTAAGTTGAAACTGGGTTGCAAGGCAAATGCACCACCGAAAATAACCGTTACGAGGAGCCAAAATTGAATATCACCGATGAGATTTTTTGCCATACTGTAAGTATAGCGCATAGTGTATACTTTAGATATGAAGCTGACGAAAAAACAGAAAATGATGCTAGATTTTATCGATGGATTTATTAAGGGGAACGGCTATAGTCCGACGCTGAGGGAGATTATGCGTGCACTCGGATATAAATCAGTTTCAACTGTAGCTAAGCATGTTGATAATTTGGTGTCGGCAGGATTACTGGATAAGCGCGACGGCGAAGTGAGGTCTTTGGTTGTACGTAGTGCTGAAAAAGAGGCTTGGTGGAAGAATTTGACTAGAGAAATTAAGAAAAGAGAAGAAAAAGATGATGAAAAATCGCGCAAAGAAGTAGAAATTTTGAAAAAAGCACTAGAAATTGTTCGTCAGTAACTTTACAACTGTTTAAAAACTCGCTATAATAAGATTCGTATTCCGGCATAGCTCAGTGGTAGAGCGGTTGGCTGTTAACCAATAGGTCGCTGGTTCGAGCCCAGCTGCCGGAGCCAAGAAAAGACACTTCTAAGGAGGTGTTTTTTCTTTACCTATCTTAACTAGACAGTAAATATACAAAAAAGAAGATGCCATCCAAAAGTGATGACATCTTCTAGTTTTTATAGTATCTATATGATTATCGTAGGATAAACATACCTGCTATACCAATCAGTAGGGCGGTTACGACTCCCAGCAGAATATTAAATCCTGTGCTTGCTAATGAGTTGTTGGAGCTTTGAGTTTTTCCTGGCTTCTGAGTGTTACTTGGCGTACTAGGGTTAGGCTGTGGCGTTGTCGCTGCTTGTAGTGTGGCAGTTACATTAAGCTTGCCGCTAAAGACGGCTGAAGCTGTCCCAATAGTTACGTTCCTAGACCAATTAGCGACAATAAGATGAGGATTGCCGTCACGGATTGGTGAGAGTAGTTTAATATTTCCAGGGTTTGCTACATCGTTAGCTACTTCTGCTGAATTATTTATATCGACAGTATTTCCTGCAGGATCCCTTAGGGGCGAAGCGAATGAGTCGGTATTGGTGCTTGAAGTGATTAATTGATCATTAAGGTTTAGCGAAGTTAAGGATGCTAGTCCGGCAAGCGGTCTTAGGTCGCTAATTGCATTATTCTGAAGAGACAGGGCTGTGAGGTTTTTAGCTGCCTCTAGACCTGTCAGATTATTAATTCGCTGATCAATTGGTGCATTTGGTGCTGCATCCAAGTTAAGATTTGTTAAGCTTTCTAACTCTACGTCGGTAATGACTTGATCGTTGGTGCGAGTAGTCCCAAGTTGCGCTGCTAATTTTTGGTTAAGCAGAGTGCGCAAATTGCTATCTGGCACATTGACGTTCTTGGGCTGTCGTGGTTTTCTCTGATATACACGGACGTAGTCGATTGACATAGTAGCTGGGAAGTCGGCTATAGAATTATGGGCATCTTTCCATGGAGCGTCAATGTAGCTACCGCCAATCGCTAGGTTAAGTCGTAGGTAAAATGGGATATTGAAGGGTCCAGGGTGGTTTGTGGAATTTGGCTGGCTAAAGTTTTTAATTTCATGGTATCTATTACCGTCAATATAAAATTCAAGCTTGCCTTCGGTCCACTTAACGCCATATGTATGCCATTGGCTGGCGTCACTAAATTTATCTGTTTCAATTACGCGCTGACTGTGGCTTTTATCCACTGACGAAATTCCCCAGTGAGCATCAGAAGCGGCATAATTTAAGTTAGAACCCTTTGTCTCTACGATATCGATTTCGCCACTCTTAGGCCAGCCACCGTATTTAGCTTCCTGCGGGCTCATCCAGAATGCAGGCCAAGTACTTTTATTTGTTGGCATTTTTATGCGAGCTTCAAAATAGCCATAAGTCCAAGCTTTTTTATCTTTTGTATGGACAAATCCAGAGGTAAAGTCACCGTTCCTTCCTTGGTTACATGTCAGGCCTGGCTTATAAAGGCCGACCAGGTTTAAGCTGCCACCACTAACATTAACGTTCTCGGGTGAATCTTTATAGCAGTTTTGAACTTCACTGGCGTTCCAGCCGCCGACGTAATAATCCCATTTTTCTCTATTTAAAGATGTGTCATTAAATTCGTCCCACCAAACCTTTTCGTAATTGCTGTCATTTGGCGGATAAGAACTATCATTACCTCTGGCATTTTGTACTGGTAATGCAAATAATGTTCCGCCGAAAACTAGACATGCAGTCATTATTCCAGCCAATGCCTTTGCTTTTTTATTTGAAAAACGTTTTTTTATTAACATTTTCTCCCCTTATGTATGTATTCACAGATATTATAACTATAAGCTTAATGAAAGTAAAGTAGTTTAAACCTAATAACAAAAGAGAGTCGATAGTAGTAATGTCAATGCTATAATTTTCTCATGGAGACCCTATCCAATCACAACAAGTTACTAACCGACAGAGCGCTGCAGTGTGCTGCAGCAGAGCTTGGCGCTGATCTGTCAGATTTACAAGTTACGCCAGTCAGTGGCGGCTTTTCACGTAATCGCCGTGCCCTGGTGTCGGCGGGCGATAAGACGATTTTTGTTAAAGAAGTTGACGTCGATTTGTTGCCAGACGAAGGCGAGCGGGAATTAGGCTGGCTGAAAAAAGATTATGAGGTGACGCGGTTACTACAGAAGGTTCACCCAGAATTTGTTGCCGATTGGATAAAACTGGATGGCGACGGTCACGTGCTGATGACTACTAGTTATGCATCAGTCGACGGCTGGCTGTGGCGGCCGCCAGCAGAAAAATCTGTGGCAGAACGATACATTTCAGCGGTGGTAACAGCAACTCGCGAGCTGGAAAAGACGGAGTTACCGCACGAGATGGTTGAGGAATTACAACTGCAGCCGTTTACGACGGCGGAGCTTGGCTTGGATGACGGCATTGACCAGGTCATTGCTGATGATGATATTCGCCGTCAGCTGATTGATAACTACCGAACATTATTACCGGAGCAATCAGAAGTCAACCAGCGGCGCTGCCAAAAGATGATGGAGTTACTGAGTAGGAGCGATGAATTAGCCGATATTTCGGTACGTGCCAAACACTTCGTCAAACAACCAGAAGATTGCTTTAACCACACTGATGTTCGTAGTGATAACTTGGCGTTTCATCCGCAAACTGGTCAGTTGAAATTGGTTGATTGGAATTGGGCTTCCTATGCGCCTCAGGGGTCTGGGGCGACGGAGTTTCTAATCGACATGGCACGGCACGGTCATGACGTAACGCCGTGGCTGAGTGAAGTCAACGCGGAGATGTTAGCAGCGTTTGTTGGCTTTTATCTTATCCGCAGCCTCAAACCGCCGCTTCAGCCGGGCGATACTCTTCGCCAAATGCAGGCGCTGTCAGCGGCCACCGCTTATGATTTACTGGAGCGCACATGACGACCCTACTTATTATTCTCCGCGGTAATTCTGGCTGTGGTAAAACCAGCACGGCGCGCCTACTCCAGCGTCAACTAGGCTACGGCACGATGTTGGTGTCGCAGGATATGGTGCGGCGGGAGATGCTTCGCGTGAAAGACAGTGAAAGCAACCCGGCGATTCAGTTGATTTATGATCTCTGTATGTACGGCAATAAAGTTGGTTATACGGTGATTTTGGAAGGTATTTTGAGTAATAAAAAATACGGCGCGATGCTGCAACGGTTGCTGAATGATTTTCAGGGCGAAAAACTGATTTATTATTTTGACATATCGTTTGAGGAAACGGTGCGCCGCCACGCTACCAAGCCAAATGCTCATGAATTTGGCGAATCGGAGATGCGCCAGTGGTGGAAAGATCAAGATGTCTTGGGTGTGCCGGGCGAGCGGCGAATTGGCGAGAAGCTAGCTCAGGCGGAAATTGTTGATATGATTTACCGCGACGTTTTGGCATTATCAGAGGGAGCAAATACTTCCGCTTCTCACATGTAAATAATACAATGTATTTTCGTTGACAAACGCTATATATCGCGTGTATATTCTATATTAAGCACTACATATGGTGTTTTAGAAAATAAATAACGTTTTTTGCAACACAAGCCCCTCGGGGAGGTTGGGGCTGGTTTGCTATTGCCATAATAAGGAGGGGTAATGTACAAATCAATCAAAAAACGCGATGGTCGGACTGTCAAGTTTGATCGCAAAAAAATTGAAAAAGCTATCGAAAAGGCAGGTTTAGAAACTGGCGAATTTGATAAAAAAACCGCCAAGGATCTAACTGAAAAAGTGCTTGCAGTACTGGAAGCTCGCAACCAAAAACGTCTACCGGGCGTCGAAGACATCCAGGATATCGTCGAGGATACGTTGATTGATTCCAAGTTTAAGAAAACTGCCAAAGCCTACATTATTTACCGCGACCAGCACAAAAAACTGCGCGAAATTATGTCTAACGCGCATGTTGATTTGATCGATCAATATATTGGTAATCTGGACTGGAAGGTGAATGAGAATTCCAACATGGGCTACAGCCTACAGGGGCTTAATAATTACGTCTCGGCAGAAGTTACGAAGACTTACTGGCTAGACAAAATCTACACGCCAAAGATTGGTCAGGCGCACAAAGAGGGTGATTTGCACATTCACGACCTGAACCTCCTCAGTGTGTACTGTGTTGGTTGGGATTTGACTGATCTGTTGCAAGAAGGTTTCACGGGTGTTGCCGGCAAGGTGGCGTCCAAGCCAGCCAAGCATTTCCGCTCAGCCTTAGGTCAAGTAGTGAACTTTTTCTACACTCTGCAGGGTGAGGCCGCTGGCGCTCAGGCATTCTCTGATTTTGATACGCTGCTGGCGCCGTTCATTCGCGCTGATAAATTGAACTACGATGAGGTTAAGCAGGCACTGCAGGAATTTGTTTTCAACGTCAATGTGCCAACACGAGTTGGTTTTCAGACGCCATTTACCAACATTACGCTTGATCTGGAGTGTCCGAAACACATGGCTGATAACCCAGTGATCATCGGCGGTGAGATGCAGGACACTACCTACGGCGAATATCAGGAAGAGATGAATATGCTTAATAAGGCGCTACTCGAGGTCTTGTCTGAGGGTGATGCTAACGGCCGCGTCTTTACCTTCCCAATCCCAACGGTTAA
>CBDFCQ010000024.1:0-9700 GCA_965246075.1 uncultured Candidatus Saccharibacteria bacterium | reverse complement strand
ATCACCTGACGCCATACGCTTTTCCAGGTTCTTCAGCTTTTTGATCTGCTGAGTAATCGTTAAACCGTTGGTCAACATACCACCAATCCAGCGCTCAACCACATATGGCTGATTGATCTTTTCAGCAGCCTGACGCACCACGTCTTTGGCTTGCTTTTTTGTGCCAACAAACAGTACTTTGCGGCCTGACGCTGCGATTTTTGTTAGTTCTGGCAACGCCTTATCCAATGCCTCAACCGTCTTGACTAAGTCAATGATGTGACTGTCCTGACGCTTACTGTGAATATACGGCGCCATCTTTGGGTGCCAACGGCTGGTTTTGTGTCCAAAGTGAACACCTGACTCCAGCAAAGCCTTAATGTCTACCTTTACAGACATTTCCTTCTCCTTTTGCCTCATCCGCTCACGATTTGGAGTGTGAAACGGATTGTGTCATTAAAATTAGTTACTTGGCAATTGTACCACTAATCACCATCAGAGGCAACCACCCCTTGACGAGATTGAACGAATTTTTCCAATTCCTCGCTAAGCTCTATTCTTTCTAAACTAGTATCTAGAGGCGAATTTATAGAAGACACCTTTTTAACATCACAATCATCAGTAAAATCAAAATGCTCAATTCCATTATCCGAAACGACAGCACCATAAGTACTAGTATTACGGTTCAAATCTTCCACGGTCATAGGTGGAGTTGGCTCGCCAGATACGTTTACTGATAGTTTAAAGAATAGCAATGAAACTTTTTCTTCCGAAGGAGTTCCATATTCTACGCATATACGACGCGCATCAAAGGCTACGACCGAAGTGTGGAAATCCAGTAAGACTTCTTCGTCTAAACTTTGAGCTGTCTTATGAGTCTTAGATTCCTCAATTGATACCTCCAGTCTCTCCTGAACCGCCTCATGCGGCCTAAATAATTTTGCAGTTACCTCTTTAGGCTTACCTGGTGTCCGGTCGACTCTAACCCCAAACTCACCGCCAACTAGCGCTATCATACGCTCTGGCTCTCCCGAATTATATAGCTCAAAGGATTCGGTTTTATCGGGATTTTCTAATATCTCCCTTACCTCTCCCGCCACCGCCAATTCCTTAGAGCGACGAAGAGCCTCTCCCACTAAATATTCCGAACCAGCGTCCCTACTCCGACGATATATAGAAGAACCTTTTTCCATAACACATACTCCTCCTAAATTAGGATATCTCATTTTAGGATATCTCATTTGTAATTATGCGCTGCTTTTTACTGATGCGTCAAGATGCCCGCACGCCCTTTCGGTAAATATTGCAATACCCGCGGTTTTTTGCTAAAATACCAAGGTTATGAAAAGCAGTATTCACCCACAGAACTATCGCCCTGTCGTATTTAGCGACGATCAAGCGGGCTTCGCGTTCTTGACTCAGTCAACAGCGCCAACAACAGAGACTATTAAATGGGAAGACGGCAACGAATATCCATTAGTCAAAGTTCATATTTCATCAGCTTCTCACCCATTCTTTACTGGCGAAGAAAAGATTATCGACACCGAAGGTCGTGTTGACCGCTTTAAGGCTCGTCAAGCAGCTGCTGAAGCTCGCCGTGCTGCCTTGGCAAATAAAGCCAAGAAAGCTAACGCCAATAAAGCCACAAAAGCTGATTCTCCAAAATCAGATAAAAAGGCTAAAAAATCTAGCAAATAGTAAGGCATAGCGCCTTAAAAACCACCCCATAGTTGGGTGGTTTTTTATTCATAAGTAGCGTAATACCATATAAAACTATTCTTCATCAATCAAGGCAAACGCCAGTCAATTTCCCCGCGGCCCTGTTGCACCAGAAAATCATTAGCACGCGAAAATGGCCGGCCACCAAAGAACCCGCGATGTGCCGAAAACGGCGACGGATGCGCACTAGCTATTTTCAAATGTTTCGGATTAGTAATCACCTGTCCGACTTTCTGAGCGTGTGCTCCCCAAAGGATAAACACCAGCGGCTGCTCGTAATCATTCAGCATTTTTAGCAAATTTTCGGAAAATTCCATCCAACCATATCCGGCATGACTGCCCGCCTGGCCACGACGAACGCTCCAACTAGTGTTCATCATCAGAACGCCCTGCTTACCCCACGGTTCCAAAAAACCACTAGTCGGCATGTCACCGCCGATATCATCCACAAGCTCTTTGAATATATTTTGCAAACTTGGTGGTATTTTCACGCCAGGACGCACCGAAAAACTCATACCATGCGCCTGCCCTGGCCCGTGATACGGATCTTGCCCAATGATTACTACTTTTACTCTGTCTAGCGGACAAGCCGCGAAACATGAAAACATATCCTGACGCGGTGGATAAATATCAAATCTCTTACGCTCCGCATCAACCCGATTCATCAATGCCCGAAAATATGACTGCTGAGCCTCAGCTTCAACAAACTCACGCCAGGTGGAGAACTTCATACTCTCATTATAAACCACGCTAGTCCATTAAGATAATAATTACGCCGCGAAACATCCACACATCTTTGCAGCACATAAGCCAGCCTGCCTGTGGTATAATTTTATAATATGACTAAAATCGCACTAGACATAGAAACATTAAACGCTGAGCGATCCGAGCTGGGCGATTTTTTGGCACGACCAGACGCTTATAATGCACCAGATTTTACAGCAAAAAATAAGCGATTTTCAGAGCTGGAAACCTTGATTGCAAAAGCAACTGAGCGTCAACAATTAACTAGCAATTTAGCGGAAGCCAAAGAACTCGCTAACGGCGGCGATGAATTGGCGGAACTAGCGAAGATAGAAATTACCGAAACCGAAGCGAGGCTGGCAGAACTTGAAGAAGAGTTGTTTATCCTACTCACCCCCAAAGATCCTAATGACGAAAAGAACATCATCATGGAAATACGTGCTGGTGCAGGCGGCGACGAAGCGTCATTGTTCGCGGCGGAATTATACCGTATGTACCTGCGTTGGTGTGAGGCACACAATTACCGAACTGAACTGATCGACCAATCACCCAACGATTCTGGCGGCTATAAAGAAGTAATCTTTAGTATTAAAGGTGATTCACCATACGCTCAATTAAAGTTCGAGGGCGGCGTGCATCGAGTCCAACGTGTGCCAGTTACCGAAAGTCAAGGACGAGTTCACACTTCAACTGCCACGGTTGCAGTGTTGCCAGAAGCTGAAGAAGCCGATATCGAGATAAATGCGAACGACCTCCGAGTCGACGTATTCCGCTCAGGCGGACATGGTGGTCAGAGCGTCAACACCACCGACTCAGCAGTGCGCATTACTCACCTGCCGACCGGTATTGTTGTTACCAACCAAGACGAGAAATCTCAGATTAAAAATAAAGAAAAGGCACTAGGCGTGCTACGTTCACGACTACTCCAGATGAAAATTGACGAGGAAAACGCCAAATTAAGCGCCGAGCGACGCTCGTTGGTTGGGACTGGCGACCGTTCAGAGAAGATTCGAACGTACAACTTCCCGCAAGACCGAATCACCGACCACCGCATTCATTACAGCCGCAGTAATATCCCCGCTGCGATGAACGGGGATATTGACGATTTGATTGAAAATCTACAGAGATATGAACGCGAACTGAAAGCTCAGAATGCTAGTAATTAGACAACCTTAAAAACTTTAATTTCATCTGACTCCAATAGCTCCGCCAGCTTATTTATTTCGTCCACACCGACCGGTTGACGATTCAACCCCATTTGTTGCTCTAATTTATCATTCTCTATTTCGTTCTTAAGCGTAGCAATATTACGTTTTAATCCTTCAATGCTCAGTTTTTTAACGTACATACCTTCCGTCTTTTCCGACAGTTCAATAGCATTGAAATCATATCTCAGAACTTGACCATCTTCTATATAATAATTATGCGACTCTTTATCTCTCCCATCCGACTCCGTAATTGACATGAATCGTTTTTCATCTCCATTATCAAGCAGAGCGGACTCCACCCTGACCAATACACAAGATCCGTCTTTTTGAGGAATTTCTAAAAGAATGCTCGATTCTACCCTATCTAAAAATACACTGTGATCATAAGTTTTCGCGTCTCCCGCGAATCTAAGCAGCGTAGATTGAACCAGATCATCAAATTCCACTGCCGCCTTCAACTTTTCTTCGGTCGTCAGTTCAGGATTAAATCCTTCTGCAAACTCCATTTGCTTTGCGGCTTCGCTACTGTGCGTATTATTTGGCAATTCCATTATATATTCATTCCTTTCGCTAATGACATTAATCCTATAATACTCTCTATCTCTTGATTTGTCAATACTTTTTACCATTTTTCTCAGTTTTTGCAAGCATTTTACTTTTTACATTCCATAGATATATGTTATAATTAGCCACATGATTATCTCTGAATGGCTAAAAATTGCCACAAAATCTCTAAAAACAGAAAATATTTCATCCGCCAGATTAGACGCTGAATTAATATTAGCCAACACTTTGCGGAAAAACCGCACTTACCTGCATGCTCATCTGGACGAAGAAATCGATCCCAGGCGACTTGACATCGCAAATGCCAGACTAGACCTAAGATTGGACCGCGTGCCAATCGCTTATATTCTGGGCTATAAAGAATTTTATGGCCGCAAATTTACCGTATCGCCATCAGTTCTAATTCCCCGCCCAGAGTCCGAAGATTTGATTTCTTTATTCTTAGAATTGACCGCTAGTGAGATTACTGAAAAAACCCTCATTGACGTAGGTACTGGCTCTGGCTGTCTGGGAATAACCGCCAAACTAGAGAGGAATAACCTGTCTGTCATTTTGTCCGACATTAGCAAGCCAGCTCTGAAAATTACCGAAAAAAACGCCGACACACTGAAGGCAGACGTCACAATTCAGCAGCAGTCTTTACTTAATGGGCAAATTAGGCCAGTTGACTATATTTTTGCTAATCTACCTTATGTTGATAAGGATTGGGACGTTTCACCAGAGCTCAAATACGAGCCAGAACTTGCACTCTTCGCTGAGGATGAAGGACTTAAACTAATCTCAGAATTAATCTCACAGGCGCCAAGGTGCCTTACTTTAGATGGACTACTCTTCATCGAAGCTGACCCTTGCCAGCATAATAGAATTATCGATACTGCTATAAAAAACGGGTTCAAAGAAGAAAAAAGGCTTAACTATATTCTAGCTCTGCGGCTTATACGTACCCAAAACCAAATCTAAAACCAGCTCTTTATTATTGCGCAAGACCGTAACCTTAACTGTCTCTCCCGGTAAAAATTCAGACACTAAAGTCGATAAGCTACCATCATCACCGACATTTTTATCATTAATCTTAGTGATAATATCACCACTTTTTATACCAGCTTTATCAGCTGGACCATCTTTTTCTATAGTGGACTCCGACCCTCCATTGATGTAAGCGCCAGACTTTACCGGCAGCTTATATTCTGACTGGATGTCTGGCGTAATAGATGCGTAACGGACGCCCAGATAAGCCTTCTGGACACCCTTGCCGCTTATAACTCCTCTCACCATACCTTTTACGGCATTAATTGGAATAGCAAAACCGATGCTTTGTGCATCAGAGGCGATAGCCGTGTTGATACCAATCACCTGTCCTGCCATATTAATAAGTGGTCCACCAGAGTTGCCAAGATTAATCGGCGCGTCAGTCTGCAGTAAATCAGTCAAGCTTTCTGTTTTAGACCCCCTAGAGTCAGAACTCGCCACAACTGGTCGTCCTTTACCGGAAATTATACCGCTAGACACAGTATTCTGATATTGCCCCAGAGAATTCCCGATAGCAACAACTTTTTGCCCAACTTTTACCGTGCCAGAATTACCAAGTTCTGCCACCGACAGCTTCTTAGCATCTTTAATTTTTAAAAACGCAATGTCATTAAGTGGATCGACACCGACCAATGAAACGTCGGTAAATTGGTCCCCATTATGTGTAACTACTCTAATTTTTTGAGAATTTTTAACAACATGCTTATTTGTCAAAACATAACCATCAGCACTAATAATAACGCCAGTCCCGGCACCCATCTTCTCGGAATCCTCACTAGAGACAACTATAGAAACGACACTAGGTGAAACTTTATCAACAACTTTTGAGACGTCGCCATCGCTTACTGATATTGAATTACCGTCATGCTTTACGTCTTGAGATGGACGATTAGCCAGCTGAAGCGTTATCCAACTCGTTAAGAATATTATACTAACCAGTGTGGCAGCGCCCACCACACCACCAACCAACCATAAGGCTAATCTCTTCTGTTTGCCAGAATTTTGCATATATTTTCACCCCCCTATCAATTAAATAGTCACCGAATTGAGAAACGCAAACATCACGAATATAATAGCAATTGTAAGGATTACCGGCCCGGATATATCTGAAAAACGAACAATTTTATGCTTTTTATACGATTGATAAGCCTTGCTGGTAACGAATGATAGCAACAGCAAAATTATGGTAATTTGCGGAACACCACCGAATAACAAGCCACCGTAACTAAACGTCCAATGATAAGCCAACCAGCCTAATTCAGCAAAGACGACTCCCCAAATTGCAGACAATAGTACAGTTTGTCTCTCGTCGTAGCTGTGCAGGAAATGACGCGCCGCACTATAGCCGATTAAGAACATTAGGAAAACGACCACAGAAACTGGCCAATCATAAGATACGGCCATTAGTGCGGTAACTCCAATAAAAATAGCGATAGCCGACTGCAAAGCCACTTGCCAACGCTTCGACATTGGCTTAATTACAATCAGCCAAATAGCGTAGAATACCGCTAAGAAAGCTCGGAAATATAGACTTGACGTAGACAGATACATCAAGCCAACCACGCCGACACCAACAGTTAAATCAACCAAATTAGCCTGCATGTTTGCCCACCAAAAACGTGGCCGTACGGCGATTATGCGCCATTTACTCAGGACAACAAGCGCTAATGCTGGATATGGCGACTGAATAGTCTGGGCAATAGCAAATAGCACCGCCGCCAAGCCAATATTTAAGACATAGTAGACTAACTCACTCCAAAATGTCCTACGTTTAACTGTTTTTAGTAACTCCATAACCCCTTCTATTATACCAAACTATGATCCAGATCCCACCACGACGATAAACTGGGCGTCAACGCTTAGGTTATATTTTGGAGAGTCAGATGAAACTGAACCATACATTTCCTCAAACTTCGATTTTGTAGCAGACTTTTCTTTACCGGCTGGCAATTGATAGACGCGAGTTTTTGTCAACTTCTCGCTACCCGAGGCGTTGCCGACATGAACTACTTTTAGACCTAACTCCGACAGCCTATCCGCCTCTTTCTGCGCAGCGCCACTTATGCCGCTACCGTTCAATACAGCAACCGTCGCCTTTTCCTTGGATAGCGGTGTGGAGTAAATTTCTGACTTTATATAAGCACGAATATCACTATAATCATACAGTCCTGCGGCTGGCTGCACTATACTTGCACCACCTGCTGTACCAGTTGTCATCAATGTATTGTCTGACTCCACAAAGCTCAACCGATGAATATCGGATTCTTTGATTTCTGACGCCAGGTTCATAATAGTTCGAATTTCTTTTGTATCTATATTGGTACGCAAATTCTTACCCATAGCATCCATTAGTGAAGTCACTTTACCAAAGTTTGTTAAAGTACCCGTAGAGGTTGCCTTACTCTTAAGAGCCATCAATACCAACTGCTGGTTCTTCTCACGGTCAAAGTTAGACTGTTCCAGGCCGTATGTCGGCGCCACTAATCCACGAGCCCTAGAGAACCACATAGCCTTTTCACCGTCCATCTCATGGCTACCATTAGTCAGCTGCATATAATGTCCAGTTGGGCAACGCGCTCGACGTTGTTGAGCATTTAATTCCTTAGCACGGCACATCCAGTCCATGCTTGGATCGAGAATTCCTCGCGGATCGCGACTCTGCACATTGACCGTAACGCCACCAACCGCATTAACCGCGTCACGAATCACTGCTGTATTGATATGTGCCACATATTGAATATCCATACCAAAAATATCGCCGATGAATTTCTTTGTTTTGTCCATCCGATCAGTCTCGGCCTCCGGACTATTGCTATTATTCACACAGCCAAAATATTCGTTAACTTTACCAGCATAGCCGGAATTACATGCCATACCAAACTTAACATATAAATCACGTGGGATACTAAACATGTAAGCATCCTTTTTCGTCTGATTAACACTAAGAACCATCATCGAGTCAGTGAGTGTTGCACCCGGATGATCTGGATCGTCATCAGTTGTACCAAGAACCAATACATTACTTCGCCCATAAGAATCTTCTTTTAATTTCTGCTGCGAGAATAGGTCGAAGATATTGCCATTACCAAATACGCTGTGCATTGTTTGCCATATCTTCAAGAGTAACCAACCAGCAACAATCGCTATTATAATCCCAATAATCGCAAGAATAACCCTCACGATAAGCTTTTTCTTACGTTTTTGCTTCCGCTCCTGTCGATGTGATGGCTTGGTGCTCTCATCAATAGCTGCCAATGATTCGCTAATATTCTGCTTTAATTTATTAGCAGCAGAAGCTGGACGTTGAACATTACCTTGAATATTACTCAAAGCACGTGGCTTGTCCTGGGTATCACTAACACGCCCGATTGTGGTCGTTTTCTTACTAGAAATTTCCCCCAACGAAGCTCGCTGCGGCCGTCCGGTGACAAAACCGTCCATCGACTGTTTGCGTGATTTCATATCTATTGATTATAGCACACGAAACGCTTATAATTAAAGCAATGGACGCTACTTTTATGGATCGTCATCCAAAGTTACAAGATGGCCTAGGGATGGTCATTTTCGTTGTAGGAGTGGTGATTGGCACTATTTTATTGAACACATTTGTGTTTCAGACATTTAACGTCGAAGGTGCCAGCATGGAAACGACTATGTATACCGGTGACCGGTTAATCGTTAATCGCTTGCCAGTTACGTCTTCAAAATTACAGAATAAAAATTACATTCCCAAGCGCGGTGAGATTATTGTTTTTAAGAACCCTAATTTTAATGCCTCGACCGGTAAGGATGAATACATTGTTAAGCGAATTATAGCATTTGCCGGAGAAAGAGTAACAGTTAAAAACGGTACCGTGACAGTCTATAATAAAGAAAGCCCTAGCGGCTTCAATCCAGATACTTCTGTGAACAAAAATGAGCCAGGTCAACCAACTTCTGGCGACGTTGATTCAACCGTGCCCGACGGCACCGTGTTCGTTATGGGCGACCACCGGCAGGGTAGCTATTCATGCGACTCCCGAAACTGCATGGGACCAATACCTCTATATGACATAGTTGGTCCCGTTAGTTTGCGAATATTCCCCTTCAATAAAATTCGCTCTTTCTAATACCAATAAAAACTATCTTTCAAGCAATTCTCGTATTCGCTCAAACTCAAGGCCATCCTTAAATTTGATACTAATCTGACCCGCTCCACGTCCGTTAGTACGGATTTTCACGCCTGTACCAAACCTCTTAGATAGACTCGCCACCACGTCCGCATGCGGCATATCCGCCGGACGACGTTTATTCTCAATTGGACTATCTTTAGCCTGCTTCCACAGCGTCACCACCTGCTCAACCCGACGCGTCGACCATTCTTCACGAATCGCCCGCTCCATAATGTCTTCCGCCGCTTCTTCAGGTAGACCAATAAGCGGCCTAGCCTGGCCCTCATTCAGCCTTCCCTCAAACAG
>CBDFCQ010000023.1:0-9862 GCA_965246075.1 uncultured Candidatus Saccharibacteria bacterium | reverse complement strand
TGAAAAACGGCGGGCGAATCGCTGACGCCGGCAGTGTGGCGTTTCAGTTTACCCGTAAAGGAGTAATTGTCGTGGAAGGTAAGGGTGAAGAATTGTTACTACAAGTGTTGGAGGCTGGTGCTGAGGATGCGGTTGAGGAAGATGGCGAGATTGTTGTTTACACCGAGTTGAAGGAATTGGCAAGCGTTAGGAATAAATTGGTCGAGCAGGGTTTGAAGGTAAAAGACGCCGAGCTGCGCTATATCGCTAATACGCCAGTTGAGATTGCTGATATGGAAACCGCACAGAAATTAATGAAGGTCGTTGATGCGCTGGACGATTTAGACGATGTAGTCAACGTCCATACCAATGCTGATATTACTGCTGACGTGTAGTTTGCCGAGAAGGTTGAGCTTTCGTGTTTTCATAAAGTGGTTTTATATGTTACGCTATAATTGAAAACCATAAGCAAGGAGACGGCATGAAATATTTGCGTACTGGACTACTTATGACTCTGGTTGTATCCTTGGTGTTGCCTGTGTCGGCAGTGAGCGCCAATTCGTCTCTGGATGCGAACACCTCTTTGGATGACTCTTCATCTACCAGCTCTCCTGTAACGCCTTCTTTACCTGCAGCTTCTAGTGGGTCGACTGAACTGTCAAGTGAGTCATCTGCGGGCGATACTAAGCCTACAAAATCCTCCGTTGGCGACCAGCAGACGGGCGTTGCTTCCACTCCTAAAGTTGAGACGGCCAAGCCTCAGGCAGAATCTCAGCCTGCCAGGTCTCCTGGCGTTCAGTCATCGACGGAAAAGTCAGAACAGTCGACTACTGTATCGCCACCAGTTGCTTCGCCCACTACTCCAGTTGCGACAACACCAGATATCGCTATCACGGCGTTTTTGGGAGGTGTGCGACTTGAATTGATTGAGCTATATAATCAGTCGGACCGTGCTTTATTTCTTGGCAAATTGGCGATTCGTTTAACCGACAACAGCGGCGATACTCAGCAAATCCAGTACGCCGACACCGAGGGTTATATTCTGCCAGGTCGTTACGTAAGTTACGCTGCTGACAATGACGGTTTCCGTCGATTACCGCACCTACCTCGGGGTTTTCAGCGTGATATTGTTCAAATTGAACTGATTTATGACGGAATTGTTATCCAGACGGTTAATAATATTCCAGAAAATCAAGCTGCCACTATCGCCGTCCATAAGCAGCGTTCAAAGAAGATAAAACAAACGGGGAGTTTTGAAAAAGATTTTCAGTTGAATCCAGCTGCTGTGCAATTTTATGATGACGGACATTATCTTCCTCCGGCCGATACCGCTGGCCTGGTGATTACGGAGGTACTGACGAATCCGCGGCAATGTCTCGTTGACGATGATCAGCTGGATGACTGTGCTGATTTTATCGAGGTGATGAATCAGGGGGCTGAGCCGATTGATTTGGGCAAATATCGACTGCGGTTTGGGCTATATGGCGATACAGCCAGTGTTGCCAGCACGTTTCACTGGGGTCGCAATTCAGAGCTTAATGAAGAGATAATCTTGCAGCCTCAAGAAGTGCTGGTTGTGAAAAAGCGTGATGACGGCAAGGCTTTGAGTCTAGCGGCAGACGATCGGTCGGTTTGGCTTGAGGATATTCAGGGATTAGCGAGATATCAAACGGTGGCGGTGAAGGGAGCGGACCGAGAGGCTCGTCGCGGCTCTTCGTGGGCATTGTTCCATGATGGCTGGGGTTGGGCGACACCAACACCTGGAAAATGGACAAATGTGCGCGCCATTGAGACTGCTCAGTCGCCACGATCACAGAGTCCGCCGCGTGAAGATTTGGCTCCATGTCAAGCTGGTTATTATCGTCATCCAGAAACAAAGCGGTGTCGGAAGATTGAGGTTGCTAAAACACCAGCCCCGTGCAAAGAAGGTTATTACCGCAGCGAGCAGACTGGGCGTTGTTGGTCAATTGTGGCCCTGGCTGCCAAAACCTTGAAGCCTTGCCAAGATGGTTATTTTCGCAATCCAGAAACTGGACGCTGTAAGAAAATTGCGGCAGATAGTGACGTACTGAAGGAGTGTGCTGAAGGTTATGAACGTAATCCAGCGACCAATCGTTGTCGAAAAATAAAAACCACAACGCCACCAACTGCCGATTTCGCACCAGAAAGTGTCAAGCAGGTCGCTGGGGCAACCTGGGGCTGGTGGGTATTTGGTGGCGTTAGTTTATTGGCGGTAGGTTACGGCACGTGGCAGTGGCGTTGGGAGCTGTCACAATTGATACGCAGATTGCGGCGATAGGTTAGTGACCGAGCGGTCAAATCATTGCTATAATACATACCATGAGAATTATTGGTATCGATCCAGGAACGGGGATTTTGGGCTTTGGCGTGATTGATTTTTCGGGCGGTAAGTTTAAGCTGGTCACGGCGGGGGTCGTCAGAACGCCAGCTCACACGCCGATTGATGAGCGGCTGGAGGAGATTTTTGACAGCTTGACGGAAATTATTACTGAGACTAAACCTGACGTCATGTCGATTGAAAAATTGTTTTTTGCTCGTAACGTAACGACGGCGATTTCTGTGGCAGAAGCACGTGGCGTGGCGATGTTGACGGGCCGAAAAGCGGGGCTGCCGATTGCCGAATATACGCCGCTGCAGATCAAACAGACGCTGACGGGTTATGGCAAGGCTGATAAAAAGCAAGTCCAGGAAATGGTGCGTTTAAACTTGGGACTAAAGGGTGTGCCAAAGCCAGATGACTGTGCTGATGCGCTGGCGGCGGCAATTACCCACGCAGCGATGAATCGGGTATAATTGAATTATGATTGCACATGTTTTTGGAAAAGTTGCTGAGAAATTTAATGGCTCGTTAGTGATCGATGTTCATGGTGTTGGCTATGAAGTTAGCGTGGTGGCTGGTGATTTTGACGCGGTGGTGCTGGACCAGGATGTCAAGTTTTATACCTATCATCATGTTCGTGAGCAGGCGGAAGAATTGTTTGGTTTTTCAAGTCTAGCGGCAAAGAAAATGTTTGAAATGCTCATCACGGTTCAGGGTGTTGGTCCAAAAGCTGCATTAGCGATTCTTAGTCTCGGTGACGCGGAGCAGGTGCGTAACGCCATCGCTAACGCCGACAGCGCGTTTGTGCAAAAAGCTGCTGGTGTTGGCAAAAAAACTGCCGAGCGGGTGGTGGTTGATTTGAGTGATAAAGTTGGCTTGCCAACGCAGTATGGTCGAGCGGGCACACCGGTTCAGGTTGAACTGAACACTTCTGATGAGGCACTGGAAGCGTTGATGGCGCTGGGCTACACCTTGGCTGATGCTACTAATGCACTGGAAAACGTTGATGTCAGCTTACCGACAGCACAGCGGGTAACTGAGGCGTTGAAGAAGTAGATTTTTAGGTTTAAGGGACTGATAGTCTATTATGACTCTTCTTCTTTAATTGCCTGCTTTGCTTCTTCAATAAGTTTTTCTACGTCGTCAACTGTTAGCCTGCTGCTGTCGTGGGAACTTTGAACACTTCTGCGCAATTGCTGTCCCTGCAGATCGGTAATTCTATATAGACCAGGCCGATCGTCGAATAGGTGATTGCATGACTGTTGCTCGAATATTTCAGCTAACTTTCCTGCGGAGACACCTTCTTCCGATAGAGTTTTGCTACACCATAAAAACGGATATCTTACTAGCAGGCTAATTATATGCTCTGCAATTTCTATTGATTTCGGGTCGTATTCTTTCGTCTGTTCAAAATTGCCATACCCTCGCTCTGTTAGGGTGTCGCTAATTCTTCGTATATCAATTGCGGTTCTTTGCGACTCAATTCCTTCAGATTCGTCGGAAGGTTCTAGCTCTAATATTGCCAAAAGATACGGCACCGCCTCTGACATTAATCTAACACCTTCTGGAACTTGGTCGTATATTTCTCCTATGTCTTTTCTGGTTTCTGGCGTCGAATTTGGCATTGAAAACTCTTCCTTTAACTGTAGACATTCTTATTGTACTACAAATGATATAATTAGTGTATGGCAATTGAGAGAATAGTCGACACTAGCTCACATAGTGACGATACGGAAGAGCAGCGGATTGAAGTTAGTTTGCGGCCGCAGAGTTTTAATGAATATGTTGGTCAGGAGCGGTTGAAGCGGAATTTACGGTTGGCTATTGACGCGGCCAAGAAGCGCGGCGAGCCATTGGATCATGTGCTGCTATACGGTCCACCGGGGCTGGGCAAGACGACCATGGCGACAGTGATCGCCAATGAGATGGGGACGAATTTGCGTATCACCAGTGGCCCGGCCATTGAAAAAGCTGGTGATTTGGCGTCAATTTTGACGAATTTGGCAGACGGCGATATTTTGTTTATCGATGAAATTCATCGGCTCGGCCGGGCGGTGGAGGAGATTTTGTATTCGGCGATGGAAGATTTCAAGCTGGATATCGTCATCGGCAAAGGCCCGGCAGCCCGGTCGATTCGGCTGGATCTGCCGCGGTTTACGGTCATCGGTGCGACTACGCGGACAGGTAGTCTGGCGGCGCCGCTGCGTGATCGATTTGGGCATATTTACCGCTTGGAATTTTATGAGCCAGAGGATATCGCTAAAATTGTGACGCGGAGTGCGGCCATCTTGGAGTCGTCGATTCATCATGAAGCAGCAAGCTTACTATCGACACGGGCCCGCTTGACGCCGCGTATCGCTAACCGCCTGCTTAAGCGCGTGCGCGACTACGCTGACGTGAACGGTGATGGTATAATTGATGTGAAAACCACAACGAGCGCCTTAGAAATGTTGGAAGTGGACGAGCTGGGCTTGGACCCGGCTGATCGCAATTTACTGCAATCAATCCTAGAAAATTATGGTGATAATCCAGTGGGTCTAACCACCATTGCCGCCCTGACTGGTGATGAAGCAACGACGATTGAGGATTTTTATGAGCCATATTTACTGCAAATTGGCTTCATTGAGCGTACGCCACGTGGTCGGCGAGTTACCGTTAAAGCAAAGCGACATCTGAAAAAATAGGTAAATTGTTAAATATGTTAAGTCGAATATACCGAAGAGGGTATGTTATAATATTGTCATGAATCCGCAAACACCATCGGAAGATTTGACTCAGCCAGTAGCTTATGATGCTGACGGCCGTCCGCTTTATCATCACCCGCCTCAGACTGGCAGACCAGCTCCGGTGGTGGCGCAAACAAACTCTCATGTAACGACGCGTCCAGAAATTATTGATGGGGAGAATTTTGATCCGCGATTGCGCAGTCAATACGCCAATGAACCGCAAGTTGTACATGTAGCGCGCGAGATTGACCCAAAACCTTTTACTATTAGCGACGAGTTAAAGAGGAAGCACGAAAAGTCAGTCCAGCAATATCCAAATCTTAATTTAAGCGAGGGTGAGTACGTAATTTTAGATATTAAGCGTCATCCAATTGGTATGTTGATTCCAGCGATAGTTTCGATTTTCTTGGTGGTGATAATTATGATATTCGTGCTGTTTTATCCGTCAATTGCTCGCGATTCAATCCTGCCAATCATGCCTTCCGTCACTGACATTTTTGGCGTGGCGATGTTGCTTATTGGTCTTGTAGTGCTTGGTGGTGCGGTGGCTCTATGGATATATCTACAGAATCAATTCTTCATGACTAATGAAAGTGTCATTCAGGAAATCCAAGAAAGCCTGTTTTCTCGACGTGAGCAGACGGTGAGCCTGGGTAGTATTGAGGATGCTAGTTTCCGACAGTCGGGGATTATTCAGACGATATTTAATTACGGCACTATTCGTCTTAGCACCGAGGGTGAAGAAACGACTTATAGATTTCATTTTGTAGCAAATCCGCGTGAGCAGATTGCGATTATCAACAACGCTATTGAGGACTTCAAAAACGGTCGTCCTGTTGACGATTAATTATTTGTGGCGACTTTCTTTTATGTAGTCATCTTCGCCGACAAGGGTTGCGACTAGTCTATAGGATTTGCATTTTCCTCCATTGCAGTTTGAGGATTCGTAGCGATAACTACTATCTTTTTCGCCAATTTTCTTACCATTTGGGTCTTTTAGTAACTCAGGGTCCATAGTCGACAATGTCGAGTCTTCTATTTTCTCTGGGTAGTAGCCGTTTTTAGTATAAAAACCTTCCTCTAAACTGTAATACATGGCGTTTAGGGCGGTGGGTTTTTTAGCGTTGTTTGACTCATTGGTCAATTTGGTATATTGCGAAAAACCTAAGATTGCAATAATGATCAAAAAAGTTGCTACAACCAAAAGTTCAATAATCGTGAAACCGTTTCGCTTATTCATGAATGTAATTATAGCAAATATTGTGACAAATCGGTATAATAAAGGTAGTAACTAAGGAGGGAATGCTATGGCAAAATCAGACAGTAAAACGGTAAATTCAGAGAAGCCAAGTCAAGCATCAGGTAAAAAAGTTGATGATGGAAAATTAAAAGCGTTAGGTCTGGCGATGGATCAGATCACTAAACAGTTTGGCGACGGATCAATTATGAAGCTTGGCGAGGCTCATAAGGTTGATGTTGAGGTAATTCCTTCGGGCGCTCTAAGTTTAGATTTAGCTTTGGGTGGTGGTTATCCAAAGGGCCGCATTATTGAGATTTACGGCCCGGAAAGTTCAGGTAAGACGACATTGACGCTACATGCCATTGCTGAGATCCAAAAGCAGGGCGGTACGGCAGCGTTTATTGATGCCGAGCATGCGCTTGACCCGAGCTATGCCAAGCGTTTGGGTGTGGATACGGAAAATCTGCTGGTATCACAGCCAGACAATGGTGAGCAGGCATTGGAAATTGCAGAAACGCTAGTTCGATCAAATGCGGTTGACTTGGTTGTTGTTGACTCGGTGGCGGCCTTGACGCCACAGGCAGAAATTGACGGCGATATGGGCGATTCTCACATGGGGCTGCAGGCGCGATTAATGAGCCAGGCGCTGCGTAAATTGACGGGAATTATTAACAAATCGAAAGCGACAGTGATTTTCATCAACCAGATCCGCATGAAGATTGGTGTGATGTTTGGTAATCCTGAAACGACCACGGGTGGCAACGCCCTGAAGTTTTACGCTTCGCAGCGAATTGATATTCGCCGTATCGGACAAATTAAAGTTGGTGATGATATTATCGGTAACCGTACTAAAATTAAAGTAGTGAAGAACAAGATTGCGCCGCCGTTCCGTATCGCTGAGTTTGACATTATGTATAATGAGGGTATTTCTAAGACTGGCGACATTCTGGACTTGGCGGCTACGCACGGCATTGTTGAAAAATCGGGTGCTTTCTATAAGTATAACGGCGAAACTATTGGTCAGGGGCGTGATAAGCCTAAAGCTTACCTAAAAGAAAATCCTAAAGTCTTGGCGGAAATTGACCAGAAAGTTCGTGATAAAGTGAAGGATGAGGAAAGGTAATGCGAGCAGTAGAGTCTAGATATTCAGCCGAAAAGCATATGGCGTCAGTTAGTCTTATTTTTGATGACGAGCAGACTACTTACCTTCGAGAACTGTCGGAAAAAATGAATCTTGATTTCGGTGAGTTTATTCCGCACGCAACGCTGATCAATGTAACTGAGCAGGATATACCGCGTCTCAAGTTAGCTGCCGCCGCGCTGCCGTCCCTAGACAAACTGATACTTGAGACGGTGTCAACTTCTTGCCAGATGAAGCTGGTAATTGTGTTTGTGTTGAGTTGCGCGTACAGAAAACCTCCTGGATGGTTGAAGTGCGTCGGAAGTTGCTTGAAATGCTGGACGACATTCATCCAGGGCTGGATATCGATGGATTTCGTCCACACATTACGCTTGGGTGTGTCGAGGCTGGTACGCTTGGCGATGTCGATATGAGTGCCATTCCGCGCCAACTGCCGGTTATTACTAAGCCGCGTGCTGCTGCTTGTTATAACGGCATGCATGGCAAAGTTGTTGAGGTAGTCGAATAGTCCACCAGTAGCTAGCGTATAGCTTTAGCGCTATAATAGTTTTATGAAAATCACCGATATTTCGCTTCAGGCTCGTGATAAAAATCGTGTCAATGTAAGAGTTGACGGGAAATATCGTTTTAGCTTGGACGTATTACAGGTCGGCGAACTAGGCATTAAGATTGGTCGCGAATATACGGAAGAGGAAATTTCGAAACTAGAAGACGATAGCCAGTTCGGCAAGTTATATGCCAGGTCTATAGAATACTGTTTAATGCGTCCGCGAGCCGTCAAAGAAGTGCGCGATTACCTGCGTCGGAAAACGCTAGCCACTCGTCGACGTTCAGTGAAAACTGGAAAAATTATTGAGCGTCCTGGAATAAAGCTGGAGATTACCGAGCGCGTCTTGGATCGTCTTATTGAGAAAAAATATTTGGATGATGAAAAATTTGCTCGATTTTGGTTTGAGCAGCGATTTATAAAAAAAGGCTCCAGTATTCGTCGTTTACGATTAGAATTGGTACACAAGGGTATTGATAGTAAGATTATCGATTCGCTAATTAAGGAGAATATCCGTTCTGATAGCGAAGAGCTGCAGAAGATTATATCTAAGAAACGCCACCGTTATAACGATGAGCAAAAATTTATGCAGTATTTAGCACGGCAGGGCTTTTCCTATGATGACATTAAAGAGGCTCTGGGTAAGTTTGCGAACTAGTCGTTAATTAATTTCTGTAGCTTCAGGCTGTGTGCGGGCTTGCTTGCGAAAAGGATTGTCGTAAGAGTTTATGTTTGGGGTGGGTGTTTTTTCAGCTATGTGTGATATTGTTGCTGATTTTACAATAATCCTATCGTCAGTTACTTTAACGATCTGCGAGCGGTGAATAAGCAATTCCGTATCGCCAAAACTTTTTAGTAGTGGTCGACGGACCCGCAATTGTTGGATAATAAAATTACCAGCGGCTAAGGTGTAGCCAATGACTTTTCCGATTTTATGGTTTTTCTCGTCGGTAACTAATTTGTCTTTTAGTCTAAAATCTATATCGTAAATTTCTTTTACGGCAATAACATCATCAACGCAAATAATTTCATCAGTTGAATCAATAATCATGCCTAGCGGCCCAATTTCTCTGATATCATTAACGCGAAGTAAGCTTGGATATTGATCTAAAAGGCGACCCTCAAGCTCATAGGCAATTACAGATAAGTTCTTTGGATTGATAATTTCTCGTGAAGTTCGCGCTAATTCCGAGCCAGTCTGTAGGCTCATGACAGGAGTGTTGAGAAAGTGGTCCGCAGAAATAAGCATAATCTTAGTATATATGGTTATATTTTATTCAGCAAATGGATTAGATCGTCCGGCGGGCAAAGTTAGTGAATCGTTACCGGAAGTTGAAGTGCGAAAATCCTTTATTATCTTCATGGTTTTTTTATCAAATGTCGCTGATGAAGCTGGGACTGGCTCACTAGATATTGAAAGGAGACCGCTTAAGAGAAATATAGCAATTGACAGTCCTCCGATGACGGCTATGCTGTAGATCATAACATGGAATCGCCACAGAAACTTTGATAGAGGCTTTATAATTGGTTCAAGCTGTTCTGATATCGATGGTTTCATCTTGTATACACCTTTACTTCAAATTCTTGGACTGACACCTCGCGACTGTCTGGCGCTCTGGAAATCGCAACGCCTGATAGTTGCATACGAGTAACGTTTTTCTCAATCAAATTAAGGAAATGCAGAAAACGTACATAGTCAATTTTTTCACCTAGCTGAATAGATACAAAGGTGCTTTTAATGCCAGCTGGTCCAGTATTTGTTTTCTTTTTTGCGGCTGGTGATTGGGCTGAATTTTTTGAATCGCTCTGGAAAGTAAACGAGCGAATTGGAACACCTGCGCGGTCGGCATAGGTTGATAAATCTTGTACAATTTGATTTTGATATTGA
>CBDFCQ010000022.1:0-10061 GCA_965246075.1 uncultured Candidatus Saccharibacteria bacterium | reverse complement strand
GGCACAAATTGTTGTCGAGCTTTCTGTATTACTTTTAGCATTGTCTTATGATTTTCTATTCTTATTCCTAATTTTTCTAAGGCGATCTTAAGAGACTGGTTAAAAGTTGGGCGAGTTAAAAGATGATAGACTGTATTGGTTGGCTTATTGTAGAATTTTTTAACATTATCGTTAATATCGCCGCTGAGCTGAATTAACTGAATAGCTTTTTCAATACTTTTAACTGTTTCATTTTTTGCCTTTCTATGCTGCTTCTTCAGCTCGTTTTCTGCGATTCCTTCTGCAAAACTTTGAAGGGAAAAAATTAGATTTGCAATATTCATATGAAATACATTTGAATTTGTATGAAAACGATAATCAATAATTCGCGTGAAAGCTAGTCCAATTTTACTATAAGATCCAAGAGTTTTTTGGCGGTTTGGGTTGATGAAAAAATGGGTCATTTTTATAAGAGTTAATGGTTTCATGGAGTCTTGTAGACTTATTGAGGGGTGGTATTTGGTTGGAGATACAGCTTCTAAAAAGGGATTCGCGAGATGTAGTTTCGCAATTCCGTGTAAATCTACTGATTGGATAAAGCAATGCGTATTGTCGAATTGGCTAATCCAATATAATTGAAACGCGAGAAGTATTTTACCGATATCAGTGATCTGGAAAGATCCTTTTGCGTGAGAGAAGGTGTAATTGAGGTAGGGCTGAAGCCGAGATTTGTCTGTACTGATTGTCAATTTATTTGTGCGGAGGATCGAATGAGTTGCTGATACGGTGAGGTTAATATGTTTATAGGTAGCATGACATATTCTAGAAGTGACCGCCCGTTTAGTTAGCGTACTGGTGATATTTTTCATGCCAACATTGGTGATTACGGTGTCAGGCGCATGTTCTGCGTTAATGAGAATAGTTATTGTAGTTGATTTTCGAAGAATTGATTCTATACCATTGTTGACTGGCCATTTTAGGTAGGCGCGAACATCATAAGCAGGGGTGTAAATAGAGTTTTCGCTAAGTTGTTTGCGGTAAAATGCAAAAGGAGTTATGTAGTGCGAGCGAGTTTTTATAACAATAAATAGCCTATTGTATGCGCCCGAGACCGTTGTCGAAAGTTCTGCCTTAAGATGGTAATTGGCAGGGTCAAACTGGCCAAACCCCTTAGCAACAATTTGCTTACCTACCACATCAAAATAATAGGCTTCACCAATTAAAATTTTGTCTTGAGGGTTTTGCAAGCTTATTTCCTGCTAATGGTTATTGTCATATTACATTATATCAAGCATTTCCCATCACTGTTATTTCGTGATATAATTTTAAAAATGAGCGAGAATATATTTAAACGAACAAAAATATTAGCAACAATTGGCCCGGCAACGTTTAGCCAAGAAAAGGTCTATCAGCTACTTGATGCTGGCGTTAATGGTATTCGCATGAATTTTAGTCACGGTGCGAATGAAGAGCGAATTGAGCAAATCAACTGGGTGCGTACTGCCAGCGAGCAGCTAGGTAAGCCGGTAGCGATTCTGCAAGATTTGCAAGGCCCGAAAATTCGCTTAGGCGTCTTAAAGGATAATATGCTGAACGTTAAGGCTGGCGATATGCTAGTTTTGGATTCGGAAATTACCGAGCACGACGGCAGCTTTAATCTACCAGTACAGTACAATTTGGCAGAAAAGATGAAAGTCGATGAACCGCTCTATATGTTTGACGGTAAAATTAAGACGATTGTGCGCGAAATTGTTAGTCCAACTGCAATTCGTGTTGAGGTTCAGAATGATGGCTTTTTGATGAGCCGTAAGGGGCTTAACTTGCCGGACACGGATTTTGGCGGTGATATTTTAACCCCGAAAGATATTGCCGATTTGGAATGGGCTGCAGGTCAGGACTTTGACTACGTGGCGCTGAGCTTCGTGCAGAAAGCCGATGATATTATCGATTTGCGCCGTCGGTTGGTAGAGCTAGGCTCAACTGCTGATATTATTGCTAAGATTGAAACCAAGTCCGCTGTTGACCCAGAGAACTTGGAAGAAATTGTTAAGGCTAGTGACGGCGTAATGGTGGCGCGCGGTGACTTGGCAGTGGAGGCTGGTGCGGAAATAGTGCCAGTTATGCAGCGTCGGATTATCGCTCTGTGTCGTAAATATTGTAAGTTGGTTATTGTTGCCACGCAAATGATGGGTAGCATGGTTGATAATCCAGAGCCAAGCCGCGCCGAAGTAAGCGACGTGGCGAATGCTGTTATTCAGGGTGCAGACGTAGTTATGCTATCTGATGAAACCGCCAATGGTAAATATCCTATTGAAACCGTCCAAGCAATGCGAAAGACGATTATTTATACCCAGGAGCATAGCGAAGTTATGTTGGTGGAAAAGGCTGAAATGCGCGAGAAGACTGACGCAATTTTAAGCTACACAGCAGCGCAATTAGCAAGAAGAATTAAAGCACGAGCTATTATCGCAGAGACTAATACCGGAGCAACTGCCGCAAATGTTGGTGCATATCGTCCTAATTTGCCAATTGTTTGTGTGACTGAAAATGTTAAAACTGCACAAAAGTTGGCGTTAAGTTACGCATCTCGTCCTTATGTTCGACCAAATAATACGGACGCAGCCATTAAATTGGCTGAAGAGCTGAAGCAGGAGGGCTATTTTGGCAAAGACCCAGTCACAGTCGTATTGGTCAGTGGTCACCACCCAGAGCCGGGACGAACTGACAATATCCAAGTTAAAACATTGTCATAAGGAAAGATTGGGTGGGCAGAAAATTTCCAAAGCAAACGATTCGCGATGTTGATTTACGCGGTAAGACAATTCTTCTGCGATCGGATTATAACGTTCCGCTAACAAAGCGTGGTCAAATTTCTGATGACCTAAGAATTCGCGCTTCGCTGCCCACCCTGCGCTATCTTCTGGAGCAGAATTGTAAGATTATTATAATGTCGCATTTGGGGAGGCCAAAGGGTAGGGATCCTAAACTTAGCCTGAAGGTTGTAGCGGATCATCTGTCTAAATTGCTGGGTCGTCCGGTGAAGCTGCTGGGTGATTGTGTAGGCGAATCAGTTCGCCAGACTGTTCGCCGTGCGCCACTGGGAAGTGTCATTATGCTGGAAAATCTGCGTTTTTACGACGAAGAAGAGGCGGATGATTTGGTGTTTGCTAAGTCGATTCAGCGAGCAGTCCGGGCGGATTATTTTGTGCAGGATGGATTTGCGGTGGCGCATCGAGCGCACGCGAGCACGCATGCTATTTCTCTTTGCGTGCCAGGGTTAGCAGGTTTATTGCTCGAGAAAGAATACATAACGATAACTAAAGCAATGAGTAGTCCTAAGCGTCCGCTGGTGGCAATTATTGGTGGCGCAAAAGTAAGTGACAAAATTTCTCTGATAAAGCGCTTGATAAAAAAAGCTGACCGAATTTTAATAGGCGGCGCAATGTCAAATACGTTTCTTCATTGTCGTGGTGTAAATATTGGCAAGAGTGTTTTTGAGTCGGGAATGGAGAAGATTGTATCGGAAATCTATGACCTGGCAGCTGCTAAAGTTGGTGCCGAGAATGTTGATAAGTTTTTGGTCTTACCGGTGGATGTGGCGGTGGCGAAAGAGATTTCTAAAGATTGTCACAGACGAGAAGCTAGTGTTGATCACATAAAAGATGATGATATTGCACTTGATATTGGCAGTCAGACGATTGAGACTTTTACAAAAATATTAGCGGACGCCAAAACTGTTATTTGGAATGGGCCGCTGGGATATGCAGAAATTGATAATTTTGCGATTGGTTCAGCGCGAGCTGCCCTAGCGATTGCCCAGAATAATGAGGCGACTTCAATTGTTGGTGGCGGGGATACGGCGGATTTTATATTGAAGTGGGATGGCCATGATGGGGCTAGCTTTACGCACGTTTCCACTGGTGGCGGTGCTAGTATGGCCTTGATGGCTGGTAAAAAATTGCCCGGAATTGAAAGTTTACTAGACTCATACGGCATGAGGTGATAAACTAAGCATAAGGATTATCTCATGAGAAAAAAGTTAATTATCGGTAACTGGAAAATGAACTTCAATATGCATGAGGCAAGCTTATATTTGCATAAGCTAATGAATGCGCTACCGTCTCATCGGGATGTTGAAGTGGTATTGGCGCCTACGATTTTGACGCTGCAGAGTTTAAGTTTGCAGGTCAATCGGCGGATTGCCAAATTGGCAGCCCAAAATTGCTATTGGCGAGACTCAGGGGCTTACACCGGCGAGACTCCGGTGGCGCATCTTCGAGGAATTGCTGATTATGTTCTAATTGGACATTCAGAAAGACGATATATTTTTATTGAGAGCGAGAAGGATATCCGGTTGAAAGTTCAGGCGGCGATTCGTAATCGGATACGTCCAGTCCTGTGTATTGGCGAGACTATTCAAGAGCGAACGCTTGGCGAAACAAAAGATGTTTTAGCGGATCAGCTTACCAGTGGCTTGGCAAATATCACAGCGGAAGAGCTTGGCGAAGTGGTTGTGGCTTATGAGCCGGTTTGGGCAATTGGCACTGGTGATAATGCTAAGGCGATTGATGTAAAAAAAGCTGCACAAATGATTCGGCGGCACATTGCCCATCTGTACGGTAAAAAGGCGGCAGAATCAGTACGTATTTTGTACGGAGGCAGTATTACACCAGCGAGCGCTGCAGACTACTTGGCAATTGACGAACTTGATGGTTTATTGGTGGGAGCAGCAAGCTTAGACGCATATCAATTTAAGGAGATAATTTCAAAGGCGCATAAAGGTTAAAAATAGGGGGCATATGACAGATATTGATTTTGATGAGTTGGATAGAGCGGTTAATTCTCTAATGAGTAAGCAGCAAGAAAAGAATTCAGTGGATGCCGAAGTAAAGCATGAAGTCGAAACACCTTCTGTGGAGGAGAAAAAAACCATAGAAACTAGTACTGTTGGCTCAAGTTTTGCGCCGCCAGTTACGCCTTTTGCTCCTGCTTTAGACGCGCCTTCTCCTAGCTCAACCACTTCAGCGTCAAGCGTCGAGTCTAAAGCAGAACTGCAGGCTCCTCAGGATAGTCTGGTTGAAAAACCTGAGATCATTTCTGCACCCGCCGCTACTGTTGCGCCTAGTATTGCACTTGATCAAACCCCAGATTTAGCGCCAAAAGAAAATAAAACTTCCCCAGTAATTACCAGGCGCCCGACGGGCCGATTCATGGATGTCGTTCGTCCGTCATCGGTTAACAACATTCAGAAGTCAGCATCATCGGCACCATCTCGAACTGGCATATCAATTCAGCCTTTAGCTGATTTGGTGGATGTAGTTAATATGACAGGTAAAACTTCACCGATTGAGGAGGAGTTGTCGGCTGTAGATAATCAGCTTGATAGTTTAGACGATGCTCCTGATTTAAAGGACATACAGAACGAGTCGGCTTTTGCGGCGATAGAAGACGCTCCTGTCGAAGAGCTGTCATTGACCGATAAGATAGCGCAGTCATTGTCTGAAAGTAATGATTCTATAGCTTCTCCAGCACCCGAACCGTTAGAGTCTCCATTTATTGCTAATGTTGAAGTTGAGAAGCGGCCTCTTGGTGTTGTTGATCAAAATGCTATAGAGTCTGAATCTGACGTAGAGGAAGATGAGTTTGAGTCTGGGTCTGCAGACTTGGAAGATATGAAATTGAACCATCAGTATAATGCTGATTTATCTAATTACACTATGGATAAGGAGGCTTTAAGTGAGGCTCCAGATTCAATGATGGACCTCAGTCCAGAAATTATAGCAATTGAAGAAGCGGGCATTCCTGGTGCGTCAGAAATTAATGAAGTTGCTGATAGCGAACCTAATATGCAGCCTAGCTCGCCTGCCTCTCAGTCTAATGACACGCCACAGCAATATTCTTCTGAAAATGAAATGGTTGACTCTGAGCCAGCGCCTATGTTTGCTGCGGTGTCTACGGAAGTAAAACCACCTCGCAGTGAGGAAAAGAAGAAAACTGGTCTGTTGACTCTGTTGTTAATTATTTTGTTCCTGGTAGTTGGTGTTGCTGGTGGTGCTGTTTCCTACTTTTTGCTGATAAAATAGATACATGACTAATTTCACGGATGGTTTAAATGACGAGCAAGCTCGGGCGGTGACGCATGGCGACGGACCGCTATTGATTTTGGCGGGCGCTGGTTCTGGAAAGACAAAAACACTAACGCATCGAATTGCTTATTTGATTGGCGAGTTGAAAGTTTTTCCTAGCCGAATTTTAGCAGTAACCTTTACTAATAAAGCGGCCAAGGAAATGCGGCAGCGATTGGCGCAGTTGCTGGGTGAGAATGCTGATAATCGTCAATTTATGCCGTGGATGGGGACATTTCATAGCATTTGTGTACGAATGTTGCGGATGGACGGCGCAAATATTGGGCTTGATAAGCGGTTTCTTATTTATGATACTAATGATCAGGTAAGCCTGATGAAGCAAATTATGAAAGCGCGCGGTCTGACGGATAAAGATATTAAGCCACGGGCAGTACTATCAGTTATCTCAAACGCTAAAAATGAAATGCGCAGCGCGGAAGATTTTTCAATGTCGGCGCGCGGTCCTCGGGAGCAGAAAATTGCTGAATTGTTCTTCGCCTATGAAAAATCCTTGAAAGAGGCGGCTGCGCTCGATTTCGATGATTTATTGACTAAAACTGTAGAATTATTACAGAACAGTCCGGAGATTCGCCAGAAATGGCAGCGCCAGTTTGAGTATATTCTAATTGATGAGTATCAGGACACAAATGCTGTGCAGTACGCGCTAATAAAATTATTAGTTAATGAACGGCGTAACTTGTGTGTGGTTGGCGATGATGCGCAGTCGATTTATAGTTTTCGCGGCGCTGATTATACTAATATTCTTAATTTTGAGCGCGATTTTCCGGGGACAACCGTGGTTAAATTGGAGCAAAATTATCGCTCGACGGGCGCAATCTTAAATATGGCAAATTCACTAATTAGCCACAATATCCATCGGACTGACAAGAATTTGTGGACGGCAAATGGTGACGGCGTTGATCCAAAGTTATGGCAACTGTATAGCGAGTCAGAAGAGGCGCTGGCGATTGCAAATGAGATTCAGGCGCAAATTGCTAATGGCCGCCAGTATGGCGATGTGGCGGTGTTATATCGGACAAATGCCCAGAGCTATGCGATTGAGCGGGCGCTCAGGCAGAGTTATATCCCGTATAAAATTGTTGGTGGTTTAAGGTTTTTGGATCGGGCGGTCATCAAAGACGTGCTGGCTTACCTGCGTTTACTGTATCAGCCAAGCGACCGGGTTAGTTTTTTACGAATCGTCAATACTCCAAAGCGTGGAATCGGCGCAGTCAGTGTGGCTAAGTTTTTGGAATGGAACACGGCTTCGGGCCGAGATATAATCAGTGGTCTTTTGGTGGTTGAAGAGGCGGATAATTTGACGGCGCGAGCAAAACGACCTTTGCTAGAGTTGGGAAAAATCCTGGTGGAATTACAGCAGGAAATTGATGGCTCGCCAGCGGAATTAATTGAAAAAATTATCAGACAAACTGGTTACGGGGATTTTATCAACGACGGCACGCCTCAGGCTGATGAGCGGATGGAAAATATCGGTGTTCTCGTAGCGGAGGCGAAGGCTTATGTTGATGTGGCGACTTTCCTAGAAGAAATGGCGCTGATGTCTTCGGCGGATACTACAGCTGATCAGCAGGTGACTTTGATGACGCTACATGCTGCTAAAGGATTAGAATTTCCGGTGGTTTTCTTGGCGGGTCTGGAAGAGGGAATTTTGCCACATGCACGAGTGTTTGATAGTGGTAAGGCTGACGATATTGAGGAAGAGCGCCGGCTGTGTTATGTCGGCGTGACGCGCGCCAGGGAGGAGTTGTTTGTTAGTTGCGCCAGTTCCCGGACACAATTTGGACAAATTGGTTATAATATGCCGTCGCGATTCTTGGACGAAATGGGGCTGTTAGCGGGCGGGGTTGATAAGCCAGCTCAGCCGATGATAGAGCCTGAATTTTATGCGGAGGATCTTGGATTAGAGGTGGGCGATCGTGTGCGCAGCCCAAGCTTCGGTTCAGGTGAAATTATTGATAGCGAAGGTCTTGGCGTGACGGTGAAATTTGACGACGGAAACATTAAGAAGTTGAATGTTGAATTCGCGCGCCTGGAGAAAATTTGATATAATAATATCTGCGCTGTGGCGCTTATGACGTATGAATTTAAGATTACAAGCAAGATATTATTCAACTAAAATTATGCTCACTGCTGGCGCTATATTAACGCTGGTTGGTGGTTTATTCTTTGTCAATCAAGCTTTGGCTGACACCGCTAAACCAGTTGCTAAGGCTGGCGAAAGATTGGTTAATATATACGATAGAGGCGTCGAAAAGACAATTGTTACTAAAGCGCGGACAGTTCGTGAGGCTTTAAAATTGGCTAAGATTTCTATTGATGAAAGGCAAGACGTCGTTGAGCCTGGCTTAGATTCGGAGATGGTGGCTGAGAAATATAACATTAACATCTTCCGCGCTCGCCCAATAACAATTGTCGATGGCAATAAACGCTTAAAAATTACCACCGCCGAACAAACACCAGCTTTGATTGCTAAGGCGGCGGGGCTTGAAGTTTTTACTGAGGATAAAACCGCGCTGGGTAAAGGTGATAATATAGTGGTTGACGGCGCAGATACAGTCATGAAAGTAGAGCGGGCGTCTGTGGTGAATTTTGTTTTATATGGTAAGGAGTCTGTGTTTCGTACTCACGCAAAAACAGTCGGTGAGTTATTGAAGGATAAAAATATTACCTTACAGAAAGACGATACGCTATCTGTTGATCGGTCGGCAAGAATCGTGCCCGGAATGAAAATTGAATTGTGGCGCAATGGTAAGCAAACCGTTACCGTGGAGGAAGACGTGAAATTCCAGACTGAAAAAGTTCAGGATGCTAACCGAGATTTGGGCTACCGGGAAGTAAAAGAGGCTGGTGAAAATGGTAAGAAAAATGTCACTTATGAAATTGAGATGAAAAATGGAGTAGAGGTCAGCCGTAAGGAGATTGCTAGCGTTGTAACGAAGGAGTCTAAAAAACAGATTGAGATCGTAGGCGCCAAAAACTCGAACACATTTTCTGGCAGTTTCTCTGAAGCGTTATCTCGACTAAGGAGTTGTGAGGGCAGTTATACTTCAAATACTGGAAATGGCTATTACGGCGCTTATCAGTTTAATATAGGCACGTGGGCGTCGGTTGCCGACCCGAGCAAGTACGGTAATGCCACGCCGGCTGAACAAGATGAAGCCGCTTGGAAATTATACCAAAGGCGTGGTTGGAGCCCGTGGCCTACTTGCAAGATAAAGATGGGTTTGCAGGACATCTATAGATAATAATCTCGTAATTTGGTATAATCCCCTTAATGCACTCTGTGAGTTGCTGATTGATTATGCGAGCAAAAGGTTTATTTTTTGGAAAAATTATTGGCTTTGCTATGTTGATTATGCTTGCAATGCCAATGTTGTCGTTTGCCGAAGGAAAAAGTTCCAGTAGACATTTGGTTCGTGTATATGATCGTGGCGAAGAAAAAACAATTGTGACAAATGCCTTAACGGTGCGTCAGGCTCTACAGGCTGCTAAGATCTCTATTGATGAAAAAATGGACACCGTTGAACCAAATATTGATATGGAGCTCACAGGTTCAAAATACCAGGTTAACATCTTCCGCGCTCGCCCAATAACAATCGTTGACGGTAATAAACGCTTAAAAATTACCACTGCCGAGCAAACTCCAGCGTTGATAGCGAAGGCGGCGGGACTGAAATTGTATCGCGAGGATAAAACATATTTTGCAGAATCTGATGATTTGCTAGTTAACGGTGCAAGCCTGGTAATGAAAATCGAGCGAGCTAAACAGCGAACGGTGACGGAAGAGGTTGATATTGATTTTCAGATTGAGCAAGTAAGGGACGATTCTCAACCAATTGGCTTTAAGAGTGTGAGGCAGTTGGGTGAGAAGGGTGTAAGAAAGATAACGTATCAAGTTGAAATTAACGGTGAGCGTGAGGTAAGTCGTAGGGAAAT
>CBDFCQ010000021.1:0-10390 GCA_965246075.1 uncultured Candidatus Saccharibacteria bacterium | reverse complement strand
CACAGCAAAAACCCAATAGTAACCATGTCTCTGTTTCTTGGATTAAAAATATCCCAAAATTAAATATTATGCGCGACCCCGGTATGACTTGCCTAGGGGCTCTATCTTCAGGTAAGTCTGGTACTCTGAAAGACCCCATCAACGACAGTAAGGGCTGTGGCGGCGTTATGCGAATTGCACCAATTGCTCTTTGCCTTACAGAAGACGTTGTCGGTGAATTTTCTGCCAAATCTTGTGCTTTAACTCACGGACATCCTCTAGCGATTCTTTCAGCTTACGTTCTTGGCTATCTAATATATTATGCCCTAAACGAAAAACCTATAGAAGAAGCTGTCAAAATTTCAATCCAAAAAATGAATAACTGGACTATTGAAAAAATAAGCTCCAGTCAAGAACCGCTTGAAATCAACTACAGAAACGAAAAGGCTGAATTAACCAAGTTATTTGATAAAGCCATTAGTCTTGCCTTATCCGATATTGAAGACCAGCATGCCATCCGTCAGCTTGGAGAAGGTTGGGCAGCTGAAGAAGCGGTAGCAATTGCTATTTATTGCTCACTGAAATATCAAAACAACTTCAAGGAGGCTATTATTGCCGCAGCAAATCATGACGGAGATTCCGATTCTACTGCATCAATAACCGGCAATATCGTTGGGGCGCGAGTCGGCTACGACAACATACCGGATTATTACAAGGATAATGTCGAACTAAAGGATATCATACTGGAAATTGCGGACGATTTAGCCAGTGGCATCTCTCTCGTAGAAGATGAAAACGGACGCCTACAGCCAACAGATACATAGCTAGACAAGTATCTCTATATGGCAGCACCTAATAGCGCAACGTAAAATTGATAAAACTGCCTGTCGGTACTAGCATTTTCACTTCACACATGCTATAATTAGCCAAGACGTTTTATAAAGTGTAACGAGTAAAGAGATGGCAAAGAAGAATACGAAACGAAAGCTGATTGGTTTGGTGAGTAACTTGAGCAACCACCGAACTTACTATACTACTGTTAATACCCAAAACCGCACCACTAAAGGTCAGGGTAAATTGACGCTGAAAAAGTACGACCCAATCGCAAGGCAGCACGCAACTTACACCGAGACAAAGAAGAACCTCGGTCGTAATGAAGTTAAAGCTCGTAAAAGCTAATTTTATCAGAATCACCAGCAAACTCCCTCAAATCCAGAGGGAGTTTTTTATTGCCCAAGAAAATATTCTTATTTTCGCAGCCGCGAACGCATATCACGAATAGCGTTCATATAGTAAAGAAAAGCGTCATACGGCGAGTCATAGGGACTAAAGTAGGCGTGCACATCACCGTCGGTAAAGCATTTTGTCCCCATGTAATAGAAGTGGTCTGAGGTTTGCAGTTTTCGCCAATCATTAATCAACGATTCATCGCCACTTTTCAGAACTTCATCCTGTAGTTCATAAACATATCTCAAGGCCTCTTTCTGCAGACTATTGCCATTCCAAGCTGTCAAATCTCGCTCAGCATCAGCCCAAGTGACAGGTGATGGCATACTAATTTCGCCAGCTGGCTTATTTTTAGCCAAAGCCTCACTGACTGTATAAAAAGTATTACCACTGGTGCTCAGCCACTTGCCGACAAATTTCTCGAAAAAGTCAAAAATACCAGACTCCGACCACTGATGTTCGCCAAAAGTTTCATAATCCATGAACAAATTAAGCAGCGGGGCGTAGCGAACCGAATCAGTCACCCATGTATTAAATTTATCTATAGTCAATGGCCAATCGCTCCATTTCTGGTCGCTAAACCTAAACGCCAAATCATCGCTCAGTCGATAATTTTTAAGGAGCAATCCAATTTTTTCCGTGCCAGTCGGTTGGTAAACATAATTAGGACTACGCCAATTAAGAATTGGATCCCAGCCTTCAGCCAGCACGCCCTTAAAACCGTATTGCTCCGCCCATTTGGCCAGTTCCTCACTATACGCTAATTCCGTATTTGCCAGCACCCGCGTTTCCACTCCAAAAACCTCACGAATCTTCCAGCGATGAAGCTCAATCTGTCTTTCAAACTCCTTACGTGAGTAGAAGAATGCCAGACTGTGATGATAAGGACTTGATAAAACCTCCACTTGGCCAGTTTTCACCAAGCGCTTAAAACTCTCCAGGACATCAGGATTAAACTGCTCGGCTTGCTCTAAGAACGTACCACTAAAGCTGAGCGACAATTTAAAATCAGGATATTTTTTCAACAATTTTTCAAGCAAAGAATTCATCGGTAAATACGATTTTTCTGCAACTTTCTGGAATATTTTTTGATTGTCCTGTGCTGGATTTTGACCACCAGAAAAATAATCATGACTCCAAGCTACGTCGAATATGCTATATTCGCGTACCCGCCAAGGCTGATGGACATGAAGATATAAAACTATACCTTTATTTTCGCTCACGACAACGCCCCCTCATACAGCCTTAAACATTGCTTGGCCGCATCTTGCCATGAAATCTTTGCGTACTCATCCTTAACATTTTGCTTGAGAGAATTCTTCAAAGCAGGCGACTTGGCAATATTGACAATTTCATCCGCCAATTTATTCACATCCCAATAATCAAACCGCATGATATTGTTCAGCACCTCACCAACGCCAGATTGACGGCTAATCAGTAGAGCCGTATCATGATGAGCTGCCTCTAGCGCCGTTAAGCCAAATGGTTCAGAAACCGAACTCATCACAAAAACATCAATCAGACAGTAAATATCCCGCCATTGTTTTCCGCGCACAAAACCCGTAAAAATTATCTTATCGCTAATGCCCAGGCCTGCCGCTAGCTCAATCAATTCGTCTCGCTGCTCGCCATTACCGGACAGTACGAACACAATCTTCTCGCATTTATCAAGAGCCTTCGCTGCGGCCCGCACAAAATAAGTCAGACCTTTCTGAACCGTCAAACGCGTTAAAGCACCTACAACCGTATAACCATCGCGCTTTAGCTCTTCCAGATACCTATAAGTACTCGAGTCATATTCGTGCGGCGGCAAGTCAGCCAAATCGATCGCATTATAAACTACTTCAATTTTTTCTGGCGGAATATGATAGTTCTTAACAATTATATCCTTAGTTATCTGACTAACGGCAATTATTCGATCTGCCATCAACAAACCTTGTTGCTCAATTTCATGAACCAACGGATTTCCTGATTGCTCTCCAGAACGGTCAAATTCCGTTGCGTGCACATGCACAATCAATGGCGCACCAGTCATTTCTTTAGCAATCATCCCAGCCTCCATAGTCAACCAATCATGTGCATGAATGGCATCAGGCTGATTACTCTTCACAAATTTCCGAACATACTTACCATATCGTCGCTGTACGGCACGCATCGGCGAAAGCCCATGTTCATCCTGAGCGTTCTCCCGATCTTCCGGTGAACCATTATTATAAGCACCCAAGTCATAATAATTCGGCGGCAAGGGCGTAGCTGAATAGATATTCATATAATCAATTCCTGGATGTTTAGCGTTGTAGGGAATAATAAAATCAATATCCACGCCTTGAGAGGCTAGAGCCTTCGACATCTGGTAACAAGCAACGCCAAGACCGCCACTGTTGTGCGGAGGAAGTTCCCACCCAAGCATTAAAATTTTCATCTCTGTTTTTATTGTAGGACGACGCTTATGTTTTTTCAAGGGATTTTGGTATTTTTTTCACGGAATTTTTCTTTTTCACAATTTTAACATTTGCCAGAAGGGTAATTCATGATAAAATGAACGTTATAGGAGTGTAGCTCAGGTGGCTAGAGCACTGGTCTCCAAAACCAGGTGTCGGGGGTTCGAGTCCCTCCACTCCTGCCAAGATTCTCACTTAAAAGAGAATCTTTTTTATTAGTAAAAAATCTGTTATAATCTCTCCATATGAAACCTCTATCGCCCTCGCTTCCTCACATTATTGCCATGGTTGGTGCACCGGGTTCAGGGAAGACTCAGTTTGCTACAGAATTTGCAAAGATTTTTAATTCTCCAGTAATCAATTCTCGTCAATTTGAAGTTTTTACCGATGATACAAAAGCCATTTCTGACGCGACTTTGACTATCTTAGAAGAATTTTTGAAGACCAAGCAAACTGTCATTCTAGACGGCGCCACCGACCAACGCACTAACCGCATGCGCATTAATCGATTGGCTAGAGAATATGGATATAAAGTTCTATTCGTCTGGGTGCAGACTGATTCTGCAACCGCCAAACGACGCTGGATAAAGAATTACGGACAAGACAGTGAATCGTTCGATCGTCGATTAAAACAATTCTCCGCACCGCACAGTAGTGAATCTTACATTGTGATTAGCGGCCGCCACACCCTAAGCACTCAAGCGCGCACTGTCCTTAAGCAAATTGGCACCAGTCGTCCAGAACCGCCACGTCGCGTTACGCCAAATCGCATTAGTATAGGATAAGCATGCCAACTATTACCGATGCCGAATTCGGGGAGATTGTCATTAAAAGACAAAGTCTAGCGAAGAGCGTTAGTCTAAAAATCGCGCCGGATGGCCGACTTAGGGTTACTATGCCTGTATATGCGCCTGTTGTCGCAGCAAAAATGCTAATTAAAACCTCGCGTAAACAGATTCGCGAATTAGTCTCTAAACATCAAGCAAACTTTTCTTATACCGAAAATCAGCAAATTGGTAAAAGCCACCATCTGTTAATACAATCCACAGCTAAGCCGTCTAACGTGAAAATTATCGGTACTCAAATATTAGCGGAAATCAACGAATCAGAATCAATTAAATCAGCTCCAGTCCAGCAAATTATTCGTGATAAAATCCTCGTCGCCCTCAGGAAAGAGGCAAAAGGACACCTACCGAGGCGTCTGTCATTTCTAGCCGAAAAGCACAGTTTTTCTTTTTCTCGCTGTAAAATAACTCACGCTTCCAGTCGCTGGGGAAGCTGTTCTTCTTCTGGTACAATCAGCCTGAACATTGGGATGATGAACTTGCCGTTTGAACTTATTGACTACGTAATTATTCACGAGCTATGCCACACCAGACACATGAACCACTCAACAGCATTCTGGTCGGAGGTTGCCAAATTTGATCCGCAATATAAAATCCACCGCAATGAACTAAAAAAATATTCACCGCACGTATAGAAATATATACGCTTATGCTATACTTAAGCCATGTGGGTGTTCATTATTTTGTTGATTATTCTTAGCGTTATCTTGGGAAGTATAACTATTGCCCTACATCAATTGTTGCAAAAAATTGACGGCAAATTAAGTAAAAAACCCCCTAGAAAAAACCTTAGAGAACATCAAAGACTAATTACGCTAATTAACAATATCACTGACGCCATTCTCAGTACCGACGAACACGGAATCATCAATACTTATAACTCTGCCGCTCTTAATTTAATCGACACAAACAGCGGCATTAATGGCGAGCATATTAGCCAAGTTCTAGAACTGAAGACGATTGATAAAAAGCCAATTGATATTTTTAAGGAACTCACCAAATCTTCAACAATTCGTCAGCGCGATGACATAATTATGATGATTGACGATGACGATTACGTACGGCTGGAAGTAACACTTGCTCCAGTTCAAGGTGGCGACAAAATAACCCCGGATGGCTATGTGTTAATTTTACGCGACGTCACCAAAACAAAAAGCCTGGAAGAAGAACGCGATGAATTCATTAGTATAGTAAGTCACGAGCTACGCACACCCATTGCCATAGCCGAAGGGTCGCTAAGTAACGCTAAATTGCTTGTCGAACGTAATATTACTAGCAAAATACCCGAGGCAATTGACGAATCTCATAAGCAAATTTTATTTTTAGCGCGTATGGTAAATGACCTGAGCACGTTATCACGCGCCGAAAGGGGAATTGCTGACGAGACAGAGATAATCGACGTAGCCGAACTTGCCGCACAGATAAACTCTGAGTACTCGCCACAGGCAGCAGAAAAAAACTTGGCCTTTAATTTGGACATTGGTGGGAGGCTTGGGTCAGTCCAAGCTTCTCGTTTATATCTAGAAGAAATCCTTCAGAACTTTATCACTAACGCCATCCGTTACACCCAAGAAGGGTCAGTTACACTGTCAATCAAAAAGAATCGATCTGGCGAAATTATCTTTAAAATCATTGACACTGGTATTGGTATTAGTAAGGCTGACTTAAATAAAATATTTGATAAGTTTTATCGAGCTGAAGATTATCGCACGCGCGAAACTAAAGGCACTGGTCTGGGACTTTACGTATCCGCCAAATTAGCCAAAAAGCTGGGTTGTAAAATTGAGGTAGAAAGCCGACTGAATCACGGTTCAACTTTTGGTTTTCGATTGAAGGAGTTTAAGAAATGATGAAAAGGATATATAGCGCAACTTGCTATTTTTCCTTAGATAGACTACAATAACTATTGACAGTCTGTGAGAAGCAGACTTTTTAAATTGGGAGAAAATATGGCACAGAAAGGCAAGGCAAGCAGCAAAACCATGGTTCGTCGGATTAAAGCTACTGACGACGCGCCAAAAAAAGAAAAAACTGTCACAAAAAAGACTAATAAACCAACCAAGGTAGTCGCAAAAACAGCTAAAAAATCTAGTGAACGCGGCATGCTAATTGGCTATTTCAAAGGTGCTTGGGCAGAATTAAAATTAGTTCGTTGGCCAACCCGCTCAGCTACTTGGGCGATGACAGCAGCGGTCCTTATTTTCACCTTGGCTTTTGTCGTTCTAATTCTATTACTTGACGCTGCATTTAATTGGGGCTTTAATCAATTTTTGAAATAAAAGGAGTTATACATGAGTTCAAAACGTTACGACGACAGCCAGCAATGGTACGCAATCCACACTTATTCTGGCTACGAAGAAAAAGTTGCTGAATCAATCCGTCAGCGCATTAACGGTGTTGACATGGCCGATAAGATTTTTGACGTTATCGTGCCAAAGGAAAAACAGATCCAAATCCGTAACGGCAAGCGAAAAATCGTTGAGGCTAAGATTTTCCAGGGCTATGTTCTGGTGGAAATGAAATTGACTGACGAAACCTGGTACATCATTCGCAACACCCCAGGTGTAACCGGATTTGTTGGCGCCGACACGACACCAACGCCAGTTTCAGAAAAGGAAATTGCCAAGATTAAAAAGCGCATGGGCGTTGAAGAGCCAAAGCACCAGATTGACTTCACCGAAGGCGAAATCGTATCAATTACTGACGGTCCATTCAAGGGATTTGACGGCGCAGTTAGCGAAATCGATGCTTCTAAGGGCACACTGAAAGTTATGGTTAGTATGTTTGGCCGCGACACTCCAGTCGAGCTGGACGCACTACAGGTTAAAAAAGCTTAGCTTGCAATTTAGCGGATTTTTCGCTATAATACTCGGGTTACGCACTATAAACTATAAGGAATCACTATGGCAAAGAAAATTATTGGTAATTTAAAATTGCGCATTCCAGCTGGTCGGGCAACAGCAGGTCCTCCAGTTGGCTCAACGCTCGGTCAGTGGGGCTTGAACATGATGGACTTTATCAATCCATTTAACGACGCCACTAAAGACATGATGGGCAAGGACGTAATTGTTCACATTCAAGTTTACGAAGATCGAACCTTCACTTGGAATTCGCTTGGACAACCAGTTGACGACATGATTCGTGAAAAAGCTGGCATCCAAAAGGGAAGCGGTAAGCCGCACGTTGATAAGGTCGGTAAGCTTACTCGCGCACAATTACAAGAAATTGCTGAAGCGAAAAAAGACCAATTGAACGCAATCGACATTGAAGGCGCAATGAAAGTTGTTGCTGGATCAGCTCGCTCAATGGGCGTAGAAATCGTCGACTAATTTGAAAAGGAGAATAGCCCCGAATCTGTCAGGGCTATTTTTATGGTAAAATTTGAAAAATGATTGTAGAAAATATTTTAGACAGTGCAGTTATCTCAGCTCTCCAATCTGACCAGCTAATCATCGCTAAGACGGATACTATTTATGGCGTGCTGGCTAGAGCTGAATCAAAGAGAGCAATTGAAAGATTATATAAAGTCAAGCAAAGACCTTTAGGCAAATCTGTCATCGTTCTTGTCGCTGATATTACTGATATCCCCGGGCTGACACCACATATGCAAGAAAAATACCAAAAACTAGCTACAGAACGCCCAACAACAATTATCGTGAATGTGGCTCCTGACTTCCTGCCGTATATACCACATATTAACGATACTTTGGCATTTCGTGTCGTCCCAAAATCACTGCTATCGGAATTAATTCATAAAGTTGGCTATCTAGCCGCCCCTAGTGCCAATCTCTCCGGTCAAAAACCCGCAAAAAACATCGCTGAAGCGGTCAATTACTTCCATGAATCCGTCGCCATCTACGTTGATTCCGGAGACATAACAGGAGTAAAACGGTCGCAAATTATCCGCATCCGTGAGTGTGGCGAAATCGAGTTTATAAGAAAATAATTTTCAAACAAAAAACTTCCCGTTAGATACCTAAAAGGGAAGCTTTTTTCGTAGATTATCTGACGAACGGATGGGCAATTTCCAAATCTGGACGCTTTTCCGCAATTCTCAGCAGCTCATTATATTTAGCAATTCGCTCCGAGCGTGACATCGAGCCAGTCTTAATCTGACCCGTTCCCAGACCAACTGCCAGATGAGAAATCGTTACGTCCTCAGTTTCACCCGACCGATGGCTCATTACGGTATTCCAGCCAGCATTTTTCGCCATCACGACAGCTTGAATTGTCTCAGTCAATGTACCGATTTGATTTGGCTTAATTAAAATAGCATTACCGGCTTTTTCCTCAATTCCGCGCTTCAATCGCTCGACATTTGTCACCAAAAGATCATCGCCAACCAGCTGAGCAAAGTGTCCCAAATCCGCTGTCATTTTCTCCCAATCTTCCCAAGCTTCTTCGTTCAGACCATCCTCAATCGAAAGCACCGGCACACGCCCAAGCAGCGCCTTATATGTGCGAATCATTTCATCAGCCGACAATACGCGGCGCTCGGTCGACAAGTGGTATTTGCCCTCTTTATACAGCTCACTTGCCGCCACATCCAGCGCAAATCCAAAGTCTACGCCCAATTTATAGCCAGCCTGCTCAATCGCTCTAGTCAACAGCAAAATTGGCTCCATGTTGCCATTTCTGACATGCGGCGCATAGCCACCTTCATCACCAACTGTCGTCGGATAACCCTCATCTTTCAATATTTTTGCTAACGCGTGAAACACCTCAGCGCTCATTCGAACTGCATCAGCAAAGGTTGCTGCGCTAGTTGGAATAATCATATATTCCTGAAAATCAGTCGCACCGAGCGCATGCTGGCCACCGTTCATCACATTAATCATCGGCATCGGCAGGGACATGAACGGACTACCCGCCAAATTATTCACATATTGATAAAGTTCAACACCACGTGACTTGGCGGCAGCCTTCGCTACAGCCAATGACACCGCTAAAATTGCATTTGCACCCAAGCGCGCCTTGTTTGGCGTACCATCCAGAGATTTCATTTTATTGTCAATCGCCGCCTGATCAAACGGGCTCATTCCTTTTAAGGCCTGAGCGATTTCATTATTAACGTTATCAACCGCCCGAAGCACACCTTTGCCGCCAAACGCTAGTTCACCATCCCTCAACTCAACCGCCTCAAATGACCCGGTACTCGCGCCAGAGGGAACGGCCGCCCGCCCAAAAGAACCATCACTTAGAATTACGTCAGCCTCAACCGTCGGATTACCACGTGAATCTAAAATTTGCCTTGCTTGTATGTTTGTAATTGTTATGTCCATAGTTACTATTTTATCAAATATTTGCCTCAGTCTTTAAACATATGGTATAATTTCATCACTATCAATCAATGCTGGGAGGTGGATTCGCCGGAGAGTCACGAATCGCCGTTCGTACCACAGAAAGGATTATCATGGCAAAGAAAGCCGAGTTGCTGGAAAAAGCAGCAGAACTAAAATTAGCAGTCAGCGAGAAAAACACAATCGCTGAAATCGAAGCAGCAATTGCAGAAGCTGCCGATACAACTAAATCTCACGACAACAAAGACAAAGATGTCGTCGCTGAACGTGAAGCCGTAGTTGCCAAATCTGGCAAGCGTAGTCAAAAAGCCCTAGATGAAGCTGCTGAAAAAGCAGAGAAGGAAGCTCGCAAGGAAGCTGGCGACACCACTCCACAGTCTGACGATGCTGAGGCTCACGTAAAGAAAGGCCCAAAGCCAGTTACTCGTCCACGCTTGGAGCGCCGCGGTAAAAAATACCAGGAAGTTGCAAAAAACATCGAGAAGAACAAACTATACAGCCTAGATGAAGCTTTGAAATTAGCTACTGAAACCAGCCCAGTCAAGTTCGACGCTAGTGTTGAAATCCACATCCGCTTGGGTGTCGACCCACGCCAAGC
>CBDFCQ010000020.1:0-10436 GCA_965246075.1 uncultured Candidatus Saccharibacteria bacterium | reverse complement strand
CCCTTCGGAAATAGCGGACGAATTGGACGATCAATCAACCGACCAATCAGCACAGCCTCGTCACTTGGACGACCTTCACGCTTAATAAATCGGCTACCGGAAATTTTACCCGCTGCATAAAACTTTTCTTCATAATCAATCGATAATGGAAAATAGTCCATCTGAACTGGGCGACTACTCACCTGCGCACTACCCAAAACTACAGTATCGCCGTAACGCACTAGCACACTACCAGTTGTCCGAAAGCCAACACGGTTAACCTCCAGCGTCAGCGGCCGACCACAAAATTCAGTGGTAACGCTAAAAATCTCCTTGCCACTCGGGTTAATAATTGCCATAGATCCTCTCTTTCTCGCAAAGACAGTAACAGGTGCATGCGTGCTGGTTTACCGGTCAACACACCACACATCCATCACCGTCTGCGGGTTATATTCGCGTCTTTTATTATATCACAGCGGTGTGCGCTTTATAGGCTTTATAGAAAGCCAAAACTAGACACAATCCACTCTGAAAATCAATCTCCCTTGATGAACGGCAGCTCACCATACAATACACGTTATATTTGCTCCTATGGCGCCTGGCCTAACTGTTTAACTATGTTTACTGCTTCGTATTTCCTACAAATCAGCCAGCTCTCTAGCGTCCGGATCTTCGCCATGCAATACAGCGCGAACACGCCTATCAGCCTTATCGGTTGCCGGGACTTCTCCTAGCGCTTTTAGGACATTCTCTGGGCTTGACGGCCTATACGGCGAGACAGGGGGAGCAATGACTATACCCCTTGTCTCGGGGTGTGCCAATATCCGAATAGCGACATCAGTAGCGGCTCGAAGATAGTGCGGTGAATCTGTAACGATACTAAGAGGATACCCTTTGTGGCGTTCTAGGACGCCTAAATCTAGTAGTTCTTTGATCTGACTATCACTCGTTGGCCGTGGAACACCGCGCTTTCTCGGCACCGCAGCAGCATTTAGCAATGTTGCACGAGTTCCATCGAGCAAGTGATACGTTACTAAGACGTTTTCTCGATCCGGAACGCCCGGTATACTTGGCTGGTTGTCGCTAGGTGCAGTCTCCTCAATACCATTCTCCCAGTCAATTAAGCCATGCGCGTCAAAGTAAGCCTCAAGACCCAGCCGTCCAATCGCCATCTCCGTAGCGAATGCCTCATCCCAACTACCAGCCTCAACCTTTTTGCGTAGCTCATCCCGCAGCCAAGATGATTTTTCCTTGAGCTTGTCCATGTCAACACCATCAAGTGATCTCGATACTGCCGCCAAAATGGCATCAGGATCTTTTTCGGTTGGTATACCATTCCAGCGCTGACGCTGTCCGACTAGTAAATATGTATCCCGAACAGCAATATCTCGTGGATTTTTACCTCGCGCAGCCTGTAGACGTTTTGGCATCTCTTCTGCTGATCCACCTAGAACAATACTACTACCATACTCTACGGTAGTATCAGCCGGATTTGACTCTAGAAAACGCATATCACCATAATGCAGCTGTTCAGCCAACGGTCGCAACCTAGAATAGTTTTCCTCATTAACCCGCACCTTACCGTCGCCACCTTCCATAGTGCCATGCTGGACACCCATAAAGCGCGCCCACATGAAATCTCGCGAACCTGACGCCAACTCACCACCACTTTCAACATCACTAGCAACTGCCCGCGCGGCTTCAGCAAATTGTTGGTTAGAACGGTCTGTTGCGATAACACCTAAAATACCAATTATGGCCTGGCGATTTATTTCGTCAAGAAATTCTCTTTCCGGCACCCAGAGTGGCTTATTAGGGAGTGTAGGTTCTTTATTCATAATAGTAAATTATAGCATAAAAATCATAATAATTCAACCCCCATTACCTCGTGTAGCACACCACTCCTATCCCCGCCCACGATTATACAGTATGAGTATAGTGCTATAATTGAGTCATGTCACTACAATTGAAGTCGTCAACAAGACAGTCAAAAAACTGGAAAGTTCGCCTTCCTTCTATAATTGCGACTATAATGATTATTAGCGGACTGTATACACTTGCTATTGCCATAACACCGTTTATATTGTCACAAACTATTGATCAAAAGAATAACTCCACCACCCAACTGATCAGCAAAACAGAAAATAAAATCACCGAAAATCGACTTTATATCCCAAAAATTGATATTAATTTGCCGTACGCATCTGGCGGTGCAGAAACTATGGAACACGGTGCTTGGTGGCGTAAACCAGAGAATGGTAACCCGAAGGACGGCGGTAATTTTGTTTTATCCGCGCACCGTTTTATCATGGGCTTGACCCCTCAGCAAACACTTAGAAAATCACCATTTTACAATATTGATAAGCTGGCAGTTGGAGATGAGATGGTTGTCGATTATAATGGAGCGCGCTACATTTATGTCATCAGCGAAAAACGTAGCGTTAAACCAGAGGCAATAGAAATCGAGCAACGCACTGATCAGCCACAATTAACCCTCTATTCCTGCACTTTAGGCGGCGCCAACGACGGACGCGACGTACTTATTGCTAAATTGAAGAAATAATTGCCATTACAAAAATCCCCCTCTCGTCGAAGGGGATTTAAGCAGTTTTCCTAACGTAAAATTATTTACGCAAACCTAACTTGGCAACAACTGCTTTGTAGCTCTCAAAATCAGTTCGCTCCAAATATTTCAGCAAGCGTTTGCGCTTACCAACCATTTGGATCAAGCCGCGGCGCGCCATAAAGTCGTGTTTATTCGCCTTCAGATGCTCCGTGACCTCTTTGATACGAGCCGTCAAAACTGACACCTGAGCCTGTGGGCTACCGACGTCGTTTTTATTGACCTGAGTCAAAGCAATTGCTTTCGCTTTATTATCTTTGCTAATCATAGCCCTGTCATTATACCAAATTACTCTGACTTTTGCAATTAGCTAGTAACTCCAAAATCCACCAAAGTCTTTGCTTCCCTAATAGAATAATCGGCTATTTGTGTGCGCCGCAAATTCTCGCAATACGCACCCGTATTTAACTTCTCAGCAATATCCACTGCCAATGTTCGGATGTAAGTTCCGCTGGAAACATGAGTTTTGATTCTTAACTTAGGATATTCATAAGATAATAGTTCCAATGAATAAATTTCCACCGTACGCTGGGGAATCTCCACTTGCTTCCCTTCGCGCGCCAATTTATAAGCTCGCTGACCGTTAATTTTTATTGCGCTAAAAATCGGCGGGGTCTGCTCAATTTTCCCCACAAACTGACCAATTACCTGTTGGACTTCCTCTAAACTCGGCTTATAATCAGATACTTCAGTAATTTCGCCCTCAGGATCACCCGTCGAGCTTTTCTTTCCTAGGATAATCTCCGCCTCATACCACTTATCTAGCTTGGTAAATGTTTCAGCCTCCCGACACCTCTTCCCTGTCACAATAATCATTAATCCCGTCGCAAACGGATCAAGCGTACCCGTGTGGCCAACTTTCACTTTCTTACCCACTTGATTGGATAAAACTCGCCGTAAGCGCGCTACCACCCCAAAGCTAGTCAAACCTTGTGGCTTATCTATAAGAATAACTTCATCCATCAACTATTTTTGCCCTGGAATCTGGAATTGACCTGGATTAAATTCCCCGGTATTTTGAATTGGCTGAGTCGGCAACGCTGGCACTGGAGATACTTCAGCAGCTACCGGTTCAGGCGCTACTCCCAGTGGCGAAAGTTGCGGCAATCCAGAAGCATCAACACCGGTCGGTGCTGGTGGCATTGGTGGCAGTGCGCCAAAATCTGGAATTGCTGGTGGCATTGGTAAAGAAATCTCGTTAGCCGTATTCTCAGGTTGTAACGGAGCAGCTAAAACAGGCTCAGGAGAGACACCAACTTGATTTGGCTCTACAGCCAACGGCGTGCTTAGTTGGTTTGTATCATTGGTAATTGCCGCAATAATTGACTCATCAGATTGAGGAGCAACAGGTATTGTCGACAATCTTTGTTCAGCATTAGTTGTAGCAAATGGGTCAATTTTTGGTGGTTCATCAGAAGCCCCCATAGCCGCATTCAACGGCGTGTCGCCAAATGATGGTGTGCTATCACCCACATACTTACTATGAGTTAAGATAGTCTTATTCTGGTCACTAGCTAGCGCCCTTATCTTATCCTCGGCAGCCTGCGTAGTAGTCGCATTTAACGTGCCGCCCATCAATGGAGTTTCCTCAAAGGAAAGCTCTTTAGAGACTATTTTTTCACTAGGCTGCTCTTCCTCTACTCGAATTTCTTCCTTAATCGGCTCGATGTTGGCTAATTTCTCTTCAGCAACCCTAGCAGACTCTTCCTGCTTTTCTTTTACCGTCTGCTCAGCTACTTCATCAACGTCGCCCTTCTTTTCGTGACTAATTGACAACGTTCCGTCTGCCTGCTCTGATTCTTCGGCTTCCTCTACTTCATCTGCCTTATCTTCAGATGAATCATCTTTGTCTTTGGCTGGAACTTCTTTTTTGACTTGCTCAATTTCCTTAGGCTTATCTTCTGTCTCACTCTCGGCAATCTTTGATATTACTAATTGCTGATTTGCCCCCGCCGCCATCAGTTCTGCCGCAGCGGTCATCACCTTTGATGAAGTATTGTCGTTACTAAAGCGCTCAGTAACCGCCACAATTCCCGTCAACAGTGCGGTTGCCATCTGTTCATCCAAAGTTACCTTCGGCGTCTTCAAGTCATTAATCAGCTCAACAATCATCTCACTTACACCACTAGTACTACCCTCATGCCAATCAACCGACCCCAAACCGCTCTTTACATCGCCCGCTGTTATCGAAATGACCGTAGCATCATGCAAAATCTTACCGTGTGCCGTTAATGCTGTATCAATGCTCTCACCATTCTCAACATTCAACGCCAAAACTAACTCAACATTATAATCACCCTGTGAGAATTCTAGGTCTTTGTCAGAAATCGTCGTTCGGTATGGCGTAATAAAAATCTTCACCGCATCATCAACAAGTTTATAGCGCAAATGGTCAGCTTTTTCCTTATCTAAGGCAATAATAAAATCACGTAAAGAATCTGTTGTCTGCTCAAACGTTTTATCAGGATTAAGAAAAGTAATAGCTGGCGGAATATCACCACTAAACACCGCTGTAGTGTGTTTGCCAAGTTTGTTAAGGAAAATCGTCAGTCCTAATGCTGCCGATAATTCATCGACTGACGGACTGGAGCTGACCGTCACCAAAATATTAGTTACATCCTTGATGCTCTGGACTACTTTTTGTTTTGCTGATCCGTTTGACATGGCTTTTCCTATGTTTGTTTTTTGTAATTACGCTTGGCATCACTATACCATAAGCACTACCATAAAGTCAATATCTGTACCGCCTCTTTACAATTTGCACTGTTTTCTGTATAATTCTTCCTGATTAGCGATACAAATCTATAGAGGTAAAGGAGTAACATGCCAATAATCAAATCCGCCATCAAGCGCGCTAAACAAACCCTAAAACGCCGTGAACGCAATATCGGCATTAAAAAAGATATCAAAACTGCCGTTAAAGCTTTCTCTGCAGCCCCAAGCACCAAGACACTTTCTGCAGCTCAAAGTGAAATCGACACCGCTGTTAAAAAAGGTTTGATTAAGAAGAATACCGCTGCTCGCCGAAAAAGTGCGTTGAGCAAAATTGCTAAAAAAGCAGGCGTTACTTTAGAAGCTGCCAAAAAGCCAGCAACCAAGCCAGCTACAGCTAAAAAACCAGCAGCCGCTAAGAAAACTACAGCTAAAAAGGCTCCGGTAAAGAAGCCGGCTACCAAGAAAACTGCAAAGTAATTCATTAGCTATTTTGCCTATAATACCCCATACCCCAGCCTGTCTGGGGTATTTTTTACACTAGCCAATGTCAGCCAAAGCCGCCTCTATAAGAAGCCACGGATTGACCGAGGTTGTTTTCATCTGTAAATCAGCCCTAAATAAAGCCTCGTTAATTCGCCTCAACCGCTTTTTATCGATACCTTTTGACAATGAGGCCAATCGCCGTAAAACATACGGATTAACAGAAAAATCTGATGCCACCGCACCACTATCACCATCCGCTAAAATTAACGCCGTCAAATTGGTTGCCTGAGAGGCTAATAATCCCATTGTCTGATAAGCACCATCAATGCCACTTTCCGACTCCAGATAGCCAATTATGTCGTGAACTTTATCGCGGTCTCCTGCTAGCGCCGAAACGAACAAATCAAATACGTTTTCTGCTCGCGCCAGCGGAATGAAATCATCAATCAATTCATCTGTAACGTCCTCCGCTAACGCTAGCTGATCCAGAAAATTACTCAATCGCAACTGATCAAACCCTAAGCGGCCAACAATTACCTCCGCCTGTTGATTCGTTAAATCATATCCACGATTTTTCGCCTCTACCCGACACCACTTTAAAAGTTGCGGTTTTTGGCGCTCACTTAACGGTAAAAACTCTCGAACCTGAGCATTTTTTTGAAGCCATTTGTAGGTTTTTGTTCGCTTGTCAATTTTATCTTCTACCAGAATAATTGTCCGATCTTCATCAAACTTCATATCTGGTAGTTGCGACCAAGCTTCATTATTTTCACTTAATCTCGAAATCAAGTATCTTGAGGAATCCATAAATAATGTTTGACCGATTGCTATTTCCTGCATGCCATTTAGTGACAGACTCTCACCATCGTGGCGCTCCACATTCTCACCGCCAATCAGCTCCATTAGCGCTGCTCGCTTTTCAAACTCATTTTCACCATAAAGAAGATAGATCATTCTGCCTCTACCTGGCACACCGGACAAACATGCGTCCCACGACCAGAAACTTTTAATTTCACAATTTCCTGATCAGGATGAAGATGGCATGGCTGACCTTCTCGACGAAATACATGAGCAAATGCCAAATAATTACCCTTCCGACCTTCGGCATCAACATAATTTTTATCCGTTGAGCCACCCTGGTCAATACTTAATTGCAAAATTTGGCGTAGCTCGTTAAATAAAGTTGCCAGCTGCTCATCACCAACATTTCTCACTCGAGTTTGAGGGTGAATTTTTGCCGCCCATAAAGCCTCGTCGGCGTAAATATTACCCACCCCAGCAATTACCGCCTGATCAAGAAATGCCGGCTTAATCATTGAGTTTTGGCGTCGACGAATCCGCTTGATAAAATCTTCAGCACGAGTTGCCTTCTCAAGAGGCTCTGGTCCAACTTTTTTCATAAATGGCAAATTCTCTATCTCGTCAGTCGGTAGCAGTTTCATCCAACCAAATTTGCGCTGATCGTTAAAAAATAGTCGCGACCCGTCCATAAAATCAATCTGCACTCGTGTCGATCGATCGGGCAACTCGCCAATCAAACTATCATTTGGATGACCACCAGCAAACTCTCCAATATTGCGAGTGGTATCCGCAGAAAAATCTTGGGCAACTTTACGTGGGTCCCGAGATATTTTTGAGGATATCCGAGCAATAAGACGAGAGTCTTGACGAAAAATAAGTTGTCCTGTCATCTTCAAATGAATCACCAGTGAGTAGTTAGTGTCTAAATCAATCATTAATACTTTTGCTCGCCGCCGCACCGCTTTTACACGCGCACCGTGTAAAAACTGCTCAACGTCAGCGGGCGAATTTGGAAAACTCTTAGGCGAGTCAAAGACTTTTGCTCGCACTATAGATTGGCCAGGTAGTAAATCTGCCAAACCGCGGCGCACTGTCTCAACTTCAGGTAGTTCCGGCATATATCAATCCTATAACTTAAACAGAGCCTCTTCCTGACTCAGGCCAATACCAGCCGCCATCTTCTTACCATCAGGAATTTGCTTCAAAAACATATCTAAGATTTCATTAACATTTGCCTGAGCCGAACCCTTAGAACCACTACAATCCGATGTCCATAAACTCTTCACGACTGAATTATCCTTCAGTGTCTCAAATTTATACACTTTGCCACTAGCACAGATACCACGTAAATCGTTTTGCTGCTCAGTAAGTTGCGTGCCATTCATCATTTTCCGCTTATCAAGCGCATAGACCAACTCCGTATAAGCCTTCATGTTGTTGTCTAATTTTTTCTGATTAATTTCTTTATCCAGATAACCTTCGTACGTTGTCATATCACGAGAACTTGGCGAGATAATAACGCTATACGATCGAAAATTCTCATTAGCTACAATTGGGCCACGAACTGTTAACCGCACCGCCCTGCCTTCCTCTGTTGACAGCAGCGCAACTTGACCCGTATTAACATTCTGATCTGTTTGTCCTGAATCATTTTTACCAAATAAAGCTCGACCAATTGCAATAACCGCCGCCACTGCCACAATGGTAATGACAATGACTAGCAAGATTGGTACAAATCGAGAAAATGAATTGCGTCGCTGGGTATATTTCATGGCGTAATTATACCATATTTTTTATACTTCGTCCCAGTGCGTACCCATACCGATATCAACTTTTAATTTAATTGGCAAATCTGGGCGAATTCCTTCCATTTCCGCACGCATGATTTCGCCGACTTGCTCGGCGTCTTCTGGCCGGCATTCCACCAAAATCGAATCGTGAACCTGCAGGACCGGCTCAGCCAGCCCGGCTAATTTGTCTTCCAGCCGAATCATCGCCAGCTTCATCAAATCCGCTTCCGTACCCTGAATCGGCATGTTCATCGCTGCCCGCTCGGCCGCCGAACGCACCATAAAATTACTCGACTTAACGTCCGGCGTTGGCCGTCGCCGGCCAAAATAGGTCTCGACAAAACCCTGTTCACGCGCTTGAACTAAAATTGTATCCAAATACTGGCGGATTGGTTGGCGCACCGCAAAATAGTGTTCAATGAACTGTTTTGCCTCGTTAAAGGTCATGCCGGTGGCCGCCGCCAAGCCGTGCGGGCTCATGCCGTACAGCACCCCAAAGTTGATCACCTTAGCCGCCCGCCGCTGTGCTTTCGTCACCTGCTCCATCGGCACGCCGTAGGTCTCGGCCGCCGTCTTGGTATGAATATCGACATCGCTATTAAAATCGTTAATCAGCTGCTCATCACCCGCCAGCACCGCCGCCAGCCGCAGCTCAAATTGTGAATAATCGGCACCAACAAAGACCTTGCCCTCACTCGGCACAAACGCCTGGCGAATTTTCCGACCCAGTTCTGTGCGCACCGGAATATTCTGCAAGTTGGGATTTGTGCTGCTCAGCCGCCCGGTACTGGTGACGTCTTGATTAAATGTGGTGTGAATCCGCCCGTCCGCGGCCACCAACTTCGGCAGCGCTTCAATGTAGGTGCTAATCAATTTAGTCAGCTCCCGGTACCGCTCAATCAGTTCAATAATCGGGTGTTGGCCACGCAGTTTATCCAGCTCTTTTTGCCCTGTCGAATAGCCAGTTTTTCCTTTTTTGATACCAGTCGTCGGCAGCTGCAACTTGGTGAATAGCACCTCAGACAGCTGCGCCGGACTAGCAGCATTGAACTCACTCCCAGCCATCGCATACATTTGTTGTTCAAGTTGGCTCACCTCCGCCCTCAGCTCCTCGCCCATCCGCTCAAGCAGCGCTGTGTCCAGTTTCATGCCGCGCTTTTCCATCTGAAACAGCGACCAAATTACTGGAAAATCAAACTCACGGAGCACCCGAGCAACTTGCTGATGCGCTGCCATATAATCCTGCTGCTGGCGGTAAATCTGGCGTAGTCGTGCCAGCTGTCGCGACGCGGAATCATCCTCAGAAAAATCGCCCGCCAGTGCCGCTAAACTGCGGTCGCGCCTCAATGGATCGATTAAAAACGCCGCCTGTCCAACATCCCAGACCTCATGAAACCGCACCGTCACACCGTGAGCGTCCAGCGCATGATATAGATCCTTGACGTCCGCCGCGATTACTACGCCCTGCGCCAACAGTTGCCAAACATGTTGACCAATTTCACTCATCTTGGCCCGCCATGCCACGCCAGGTTTAGAATTAATATAGACCGTGTCCGGCTCCGATGGATCAATATAGATAATATTCTCTGTTTCAAACAGCGGCTCAGCTGGCAAATTGTCAACCTGCGGCAACTCTAAATCCGCCGTCTCCACTACCTCATCCACCGCTTGCATTGTCTTTGGCAGCCGCCCAATCAGCGAATGAAACTCCAGTTTCCGCAAAATCTCCACCACCCGAGCAAAATCGCAATCATTAACATCCGCCACCTCCCAGTCCAGCTCCACCGGCGCGTCCGTCCAGATTTCTGCCACTTGCTTAGTTAAGTACGCAGATTCACGGCCGTTCTCCAGCTTTGTCCGTAGAGCACCTTTTTGCTCATCCACATGTGCGTACACGCCGTCCAATGTTTCATATGCTTGCAATAATTTGACCGCTGTCTTTTCACCAACGCCCGGCACACCCGGCAAATTGTCGCTAGAATCACCTTTTAGCGCCTTCAAATCCAAAAACTGGTCCGTCCGAATACCATATTTTTGTTCAAAAT
>CBDFCQ010000019.1:0-10818 GCA_965246075.1 uncultured Candidatus Saccharibacteria bacterium | reverse complement strand
TGACCCAATCATGACGCTAGTGATGAACTTTTCCAGCGTGGCAATTGTCTGGTTCGGCGCGCATTTGATCAGTAGCGGCAATCTGCAAATTGGTAATATGATGGCGTTTTTGGAGTACGCCATGCAGGTGATTATTTCGTTCTTGCTGCTGTCGATGGTGTTTATCATGGTGCCGCGAGCGGCCGTGTCGGTGAAGCGGGTGGGTGAAGTGCTCGACACGCTACCGTCAATTGTTGATCCGCCGTCGCCGCAGCAATTGCCGCATAACGCTACGGGTAAAATTGAATTCAAAGATGTGACCTTTACCTATCCAGACGCTGATCTGCCGGTGCTGTCTAGTATCAATTTCACAGCCGAACCGGGGCAAACCACAGCGTTCATCGGTAGTACTGGCTCTGGCAAATCGACGTTGATCAATTTGATCCCGCGCTTTTATGATGTGTCGGCGGGGCAGATTTTGCTGGACGGCGTGGATATTCGCCAGCTCAAACTAGAGGAATTGTACGATCAAATCGGCTACGTGCCGCAAAAGGGCGTGTTGTTTAGCGGGACGATTGCCAGTAATATCAAGTACGGCAATGCCAAAGCCAGCCAAAAATTGGTCGAAAAATCCGCTAAAATCGCCCAAGCCGCCGAGTTCATCAGCGAGCTAAAAAATGGCTACAAAAATGACATCGCTCAAGGCGGCAGCAATGTTTCCGGCGGTCAGCGGCAGCGTTTGTCGATTGCCCGGGCGATTGCCGTCGAGCCGAATGTCTACATTTTTGACGATTCGTTTTCGGCGCTGGATTTTAAAACTGACGCCAAATTACGCTCGGCACTGGCTAAAGAAACCAAGCATAAAACCGTGCTCATCGTCGGTCAGCGCATCAATACCATCATGAATGCTGACAAAATCATCGTGCTGGACGAAGGTAAAATTGTCGGTCAAGGCACGCACCAGGAATTGATGAAAAATTGCGAAGTCTATCAAGAAATTGCCGCCTCGCAGCTCTCAGAAGACGACCTGCAGAAAATGTCGGCGACGATCGCGAAAGGAGCGGCGTAATGGCTCAGCAAAGCATGAAAAAACGCCAGCCAGTGAAGATGGGCGGTCCAATGGGCGGCGGTATGGGAGCGGGCGAAAAAGCCAAAGATTTCAAAGGCACGGTCAAGAAGTTAGCTAAATATTTGGCAGAGTTTCGCTGGCAAATGCTCATGGTGGCGATTTTCGCGGTCGGTAGTACGACGTTTGCGATTGTCAGTCCGAAGATTTTGGGTGGCGCTACCAACCAAATTGTCGAAGATTATGTCAGTATGAAGGCTTACGAAACTATCACCAGTAAGCTGCCAAATGGTGCTTCGCTGCCAGCTGGTACGACTGGCGCTGATGTGCTGAAACGGCTCCCGAACCAGTCGGAAATTGAGCGCCAAATTCCATCCAACCAGCTCGAGACCATCAAAAAACTCGACCTCAGTCAGCGCCCAGAATTTCACTTTGAGGCAATTTGGCGGGTCGTCAGTTTGCTGATTGGCTTGTATATACTCAGCGCCATTTTCCGCTACATCCAAACCTGGTTGATGACCCAAGTGACGCAAACAGTTACTTTCAGAATGCGCCGGCAATTGTCCGAGAAAATCAACCGCCTGCCGCTGAGTTATTTTGACAAGCAAACCTACGGAGAAGTCCTGAGCCGCGTTACCAACGACGTTGATACTATTAGCCAAACGCTCAATCAGAGCCTGTCGCAAATCGTTTCCTCGACGGTGATGGTGCTGGGGATTTTGGCGATGATGTTTTCCATCAGCTGGCAAATGTCGCTGGTGGCGCTCTTGGTGTTGCCGCTAGCTGGCGGCGTAATCACGCTGATCGCCAAAAGCTCGCAAAAGCAATTCCTCCGTCAGCAAACACAGTTGGGTGAATTGAACGGCCACATCGAAGAAATGTACGGCGGCCATCAGGTGATGCGCGTGTTTAACGGCCAGAAAAAGTCGCTGGCTAAGTTTTCACGGATTAACGACCAGCTGCAGGAAAGCGCCTGGAAAGCTCAATTTTTGTCAGGACTGATTTATCCAATCATGAACTTCATCGGCAACATTGGCTATGTCGTGATGGCGATTTTGGGCGGCTGGCTGGCGATCAACGGTCGGCTGAAAATTGGCGACATTCAGGCGTTCATCCAATACATTAACCAGTTCAACCAGCCGCTGGTGCAAGTTGCTAACATCGCCAATGTCCTGCAATCGACCGCCGCCGCTGCCGAGCGTGTGTTTGAATTTTTGGATGAGTCAGAAGAAAAGGCGGAGGGCAAGGATTTGGTGAAATTGACTCACGTTAAGGGCGAAGTTGAATTTGACAACGTAGTCTTTGGCTACCGACCCGACCAAACCATCATCAAAGGTTTGTCGGCGCACATCAAGCCAGGTCAGCGCGTGGCGATCGTCGGTCCAACGGGCGCGGGCAAAACGACGCTGGTTAATTTGCTGATGCGATTTTATGAAATTAACAGTGGTGCGATTAAAATTGACGGCGTGGATATTCGCCAGATGAAGCGCAGCGATGTGCGGCAAATGTTTGGCATGGTGCTGCAGGACACCTGGTTGTTTAATGGCACAATTCGCCAGAATTTGCTCTACGGCAATCCAACAGCCAGCGAAGAAGAGATGATTACCACCGCCAAAGAGGCGCATGTTGATCATTTTGTGCGGTCGCTGCCAGGTGGTTATGACATGATGCTGGGCGAGGAAGCCACGAATATTTCACAGGGTGAGAAACAGCTGCTGACGATCGCCCGGGCAATGCTAGCGCGCACGCCGATGCTGATTTTGGACGAAGCCACCAGCTCGGTTGACACTCGCACCGAAGTGCTCATCCAAAAAGCCATGGACAAGTTGATGCAGGGCAAAACCAGCTTTGTCATCGCCCATCGGCTGAGCACTATCCGCGACGCTGATTTAATCTTGGTCGTCCGCGACGGCAACATCATTGAGCAAGGCAAGCACGACGAACTGCTGAGGCAGAATGGTTTTTATGCTGAGCTTTATAATAGTCAGTTTGCTGAGTGAGCAGTCGGACACCAAATTAATCAATGTCCCTAGTTCAAGGACTTGCTTCTAAAAATAACTAAACTGTTGATTTAGTTGCAGTTGAGCCAATTTATTAGGTAATTTTTCATGATGAGCCAGTAAACCGTTAATTGTCTCCATTTCTTTCAGTTGTTTACGGATGATACAGTTTTCCACAATAGCTTTTTTCTTGAGATTTGCTTGATTTGTTACAATTACCCGGGTGTTTATGTCGTGTTGAGGGCTTACCAGACTTCTTCCATTTAGAATAATGCTAACTGCTGTATTTTTGAGAAGTGCTTCAACTGTTAGTTCGACCTCATACATTGAGATACGGTCGCGTTGCATTTGAGTATTTATAAGCACTGTTTGGATATTGGGGTGTCTTTTAAGCCAGTTGACCCACATCTCACGATGAGTATCAGTAATTGCATAGATATGTGGTATTACTGGAACACCTAGTTTACTTAATTCTTCACAGAAAATAAGTGACTTGTTTAAATTTATAAGATGACCAAGAGGACATTCATATAGAAAAAGCGAAAAATTCATTCCTGTAACAGCATAGAACCCTCCTGAGGCAATTGCTTCAAATAAATTTATTGCAAATCGTCTATACCACAGTTTTTCAATGACAACATCGGTACCAGTAGCAAAAAGCACCACCTTTTTTCCTTGGAAGACAGGAGACTTCAGTGCAGATAGGTCAATACGAATGTTGTCACTAGTAGTTAAGATACCGGCCGAGTTTTTTCTTGGTTGTGGCGTGATAATATCACCAATACGCAAGCCCACTATCTCGTGTGTAATAGTAGATGGATCACGATTGAACCACTCTCGTGGGATTACTGGACCTATATTGTCTATCAATGGCGATAATCCCTGTATTGTCTTGTTCTCAAAGTTAAGTCCATGCACTTCATTGATGAAGAGATGTATATCTTCACAGTGACAGTCGACCATGTTGATATAGTTACCGGGGCAGCGGTCTATAATAAGTCCCTTGTCGGATGGTTTAATTAAGGGCGTAAAACTGTCAGCATCACAAAGGTGAGCACCAAATAGTGACATCTGTGCGTGTCTACTATGAGAATTCCGCATAACAGGCTCCCTGATTGACGACAACGGTAATAACAGAATAGACGATACCTAATTTAGCGCACAACTCGAGGCGTTTAATTGTTTGTGTAGTGACTTTTCCGACATTTTCGCCGCTTGGTGTAGTTAATACGCGAGTAGTTTCGTCAATAACTAATTTTGTGCCTGCTGTTAAATTGTCTTGCGTTAGTTTAACTCGAAAATTAACCGGACATAGGTTATTGATATCCGGTGGTGTATTCGGTCCACCGCCGGCACCACCAGCTAGACCAGTATTTGTCTTAGGGTTTGCTGGCTTGTTGATACGAAGTGTATCGTTTCGTTTGCGGGTACCACTTGATCCCATAATAAGTTAACCTCCATTCTGGTTGTAGATACTTGACCGATTATGCTATATTTTGTAGAATAGAGGTGTACGAGGGTTGTAAATCTTGTATACCTATAGACGCCAGTGGTCGCTGGCGTTTTTACTATTCTAGTTGGCTATAAAAACCCTCCGCGTCAGCTCGCACATTTTTATGCTATGAGCCTTGTCGGTAGTTCTTATTATAGCAGGTTACGTAATGATTGCAAGTATATTATGTAAATTATTTTACATGATTATTGTAAAATGACTTAGGACGTGCTACAATGTGTATACGTTAAGAAGGAGTGCTATGGGTTTTGGAAAGAATCTTATCAACCTGCGCAATAATGCTAATCCAAAGTTGAGCCAGGATGAGGTTGCTCGTGTTCTTGGAATGACACGACCAACCTATAAACAATTAGAGACGGAAGAAAGGATACCATCAAATGCCGAGCTACAGGCTATAAGTGAGCTTTTTGGTGTTAGAACTGAAACCCTTCTCGACCCAAATGCTAATATTGTGGCAAACGCGGCACCCGTGGGGGACGCTGAATTTATTGAGATTGACGAGGCTAAATACAGAAATCTTATTCTTTATTTAGCTGAGCGTGTTGGCGCATGGCCAAACGTTGGTGAGACAGTGTTTTATAAGCTAATCTACTTCACAGAGACGCTTGCGCTTAGTGAATTAGGGCGTGCGATAGCTGGTGAGCAATTTTACAAGCGCCAATATGGACCGGTACCTGTTTCTTTCCTTGCTACAACGAGGAATATGATTGCAAGCAATGAGCTTGATTTGGTGATAGGTCGCTACTACACGTATATGCAAAGAAAGTATCTTCCTCGGGTTAACTCAAGCGGCCTCACAGAAGAAGAAAAGATGATCATTGACCGTGTTATTAGACTTCTCGGCAATAAAACTGCAACTGAACTATCTGACCTCTCTCATCAAGACATGCCTTGGATAAAAGGGACAGAGGGCAAGATTATTGATCTGAGTCTTATTAAGAATACTCCCGCTGATTGGTCTATGTTAATGGGTCGCAGTTCTACTGCTTAAGCTCCAGGTTTGTTTTAGAGTTACTAAAACAAAACGGCTTTTATGCCGAGCTATATAATAGTCAGTTTACTGAGTGATTGGGCGAGTGTTGATTATAAAAATATAAATTCTATACTATGATCATGAAAAGAATGATCACTGTTGCTGCGGTGCAAATGGAGATTGCGCCGTTGGATATCAAGCGTAATTTGGTAAAAATAGAAAAGCTTGTTGGCGAGCTATGTAACCAACAGCCAGTCGACCTTGTGGTTTTGCCAGAAGACGTGCTGACTGGGCCGATTCCGTATAATTTAGAATACGCCTTGAGCGAATCGTCTGGCGAAGTTATGCGTCTATGCCAAATAGCGCGTGAAAAGCAACTTTATCTGGCTGCTGGTTCGTTCATCTGTAAAGATGGTAACAATTACTACAATACAGCACTATTGATTGATCCGTCGGGAGAGATACAACTTCGGTATCGGAAAAATCATCTATGGATTCCTGAACGTCGATATTTGGTGCCAGGGAATGAAGCCATGGTTGTTGATACGCCGATTGGTAAAATTGGTTTGGCAATCTGTTGGGATTTAGCTTTTCCAGAGTTATTCCGTTCAATGATTAAGCAGGGCGCGGAAATTATTTGCATTCCATCGTATTGGTCAACTGGAGGTAATAAGCCAGTGCGCGCTGAAATCAAGGCTTCAAAAATGATGATTGACACGCTTTGTCTGGTGCGAGCGTTGGAAAATGAATGTTTGATAATCTATGCCAATGGCGCCGGAAAAGCTAAGTATTACGTGGATGGCGAGATATATTCAGAGAACCAAGTCGGACATTCGCAGATTTGCGCGCCGTTTTATGGCACGGTTGCAAAAATCAGCAGCAATAAGGAAGGTTGTATAGTCTACACTTACAACCGCAATATCGCTGAACGTGCCGAAGTAGTCAATCAGCTTCGCGCTGATATTTCACGGATATAAGTCAAAGAGCCGTCTTTATCCCCGCCGCAAAATATCCAACACGCCAAATTTCCCGGTCAATACGGCTTGGCTAATAATGTGCGGCGTGAGGGCGGCGATGAGTTCTTTGGGTTTGGTGTTGTCTGGTAAATCCAACGTCGTGTCCAGCGCGTACACGTAAAATTGATAACGGTGCGTGCCAAATGGCGGTTGCGGCCCGTCCCAGCCTGGGCGACCCCAGCTGGTAATCCCCTCGACGGCATCCGCGGGTAGTGACTCGCCAGTGATTTCAGTGGTTCCGGTCGGCAGATTCCAAACCGTCCAATGATAAAATCCATCGCGCCCAGGCGCATCAGGGTCGTAGCAGACGATTACCAGACTTTTAGTATCTGCTGGCACGTCGCCGATCTCGAGCGGCGGACGTTGATTACCGCCGAGCTTTGCGTAGACTTTTGGTATCTTAGCGTTTTCGGCGAAGGCAGGACTAGCAATTTTCATACTATGATTTTAGCATAGTGATAATTTTTGTCGCTTCGGGTACGTGAAGGTCAAAATCAATATCGGTTTTCTGGACAATTTCGTAACAAGACGACACTGCTGGGTTGTCTGGTAATTCAATGATTTTTCCATCATTAAATAGTTGCCCTTGTCGGTAGATATTGTGAATAAACGGTACATTTGGTTTTGTTTTTCTCAAGCGATATAACGCTGATTCATGCCGTGTTTCGCCATCTGTAACAACTTTGGGCTGCGTATGCCATTGTCCCATAATACATAATGTTGGTAGAGAGTCGTCAATTCCGAGGATATTTTTAGCTAGTTGTTTTTCTCGTTCCTGCGGGCTCGGTGGTGTGACGGCGTCCTCATCTAAATTGTCAAAAAATGTATCAATAAAAACGAGTTCTTTAAGGCGGTCTTGCCGTAAAAGAATTGCTATTGCTTTTATCATTTCAAGAGATAGAATACTCGAATCAAAAATGTCTTCATCAACTAAGGAAAAATCATAAGAATTGATCTTTACTGAATTGATGAAGCCAAATACGGTAGGACTGGCTTCAATAGCCAATCGCTCTACGCTAAGTTTGTTGACTAGAGTGTAAACTACATCAGAATTTTCTTTAATACCGTGAATTTCGCCATATACAATTATACTCGATTTTCGTAAGGCGGATTGTAATAAACTTAACCGTCTTATGTCTAATTGTTTTGGCAAGAATGTTTTGATAATGTCGTGATTGTTCATATATGCTATTTGAGAGTTTACCTGATGAAATCATAAATACACAAGAGCATGGCGTCTATGATTTGCTGATAGTTTGTGGTCTGCTTATAATATTTTTATGAATATCACCGACCAACTCCTCGCCAAACACCCCATCATTTCCGATCAAGTTGACGCCAAAGAGCTTGGCGCCTTGCTGCGGGAGCTGGAGAAGTTGTTGCGGAATGGTGTGACTGGCAATATTGTGGAATTTGGCTGTTATGTCGGCACGACTAGTTTGTTTATTCGTCAGCTGCTGGACGCCTATGATTTTGCTGGTGAATTTCATGTTTACGATTCGTTTATGGGCTTGCCAGAAAAAACCCAAGCCGACGCCAGCGCTGCGGGTGAGCAGTTCAAAGCCGGCGAGCTGCTCGCGCCACGTAAAACCTTCATCCAGAATTTTAAAAAGGCTAGCTTGAAACTGCCGATCATCCACAAGGGGTGGTTTGCTGATTTTTCTCCTGACGACGTACCGGAAAGTATCATCTTTGCGTTTTTTGACGGTGATTTTTATGAGTCAATTGCCGATTCATTTCGCGTGTGCGGCGGCAAGTTGCAGGAAACAGCGACTATCATTGTTGACGACTATGCCAACGAGGCGTTGCCAGGCGCAGCGCGAGCAGTTGATGAGTGGCTAAAAAATAACCAACAATTTACGATAAGAACTGAAGCCAGTCTGGCAATTATCTCCTCTTGCCCAAAAACATAAACGTGTTACAATTAAAACATTAGTAATATAAACAGGGGAGGGTTGTGATGGACGAACCGATTCATATCACGTCTGAAATAGGAAAACTTAAGACCGTTTTGTTGCATAGGCCAGGTGAAGAGCTGGAGAATTTAACGCCAGATTATCTGACCGATCTTTTATTTGACGATATTCCATATCTGAAGGTGGCACAAGCTGAGCATGATGCTTTTGCTGAAGTGCTTAGAAATCATGGAGTTGAAGTGCTGTATCTGGATCAATTGGTAGCAGAGGCGCTCAGCACAGATCAATTGCGCGAACAATTTGTTGATGAAATGCTGGCTGCCTCTAAGCAGGATTCACGCCGCGTAACTCAAACTTTGCGTCAATTCTTGCTGGACCTGCCAACTCACGCGATGATCCGCAAGATTATGGCTGGTGTGCGTAAGGATGAAATTACTCTTCCTCCAGATCAGCATCAGCAGCTTCATAATATGATTGAGAAGAACCATTATCCGTTCTATCTCGACCCAATGCCAAATTTGTACTTTACGCGTGACCCAGCTGCCGCTATTGGTAATGGTCTGACAGTCAACAAGATGCACTGGACAGCTCGTCGTCGTGAATCGCTATTCATGCGCTATATTATCGACCATCATCCACGCTTCGCGAATCGCGTACCGGTTTGGTATAACCGTACTGAGAAATTCTCAATGGAGGGCGGCGATGAACTAGTACTAAGCGACAAGGTAATGGCAATCGGTGTATCAGAGCGTACTACGGCTGAAGCAATTGAAAAGATGGCAACCAAGCTGTTTGCTGGCTCTAACTTTAAGAAGGTCATTGCTATGGAAATTCCGAAGTCGCACGCCTTTATGCACTTGGATACGGTGTTTACGATGATTGATCGAGATAAGTTTACAATTCACCCAGAAATCCGTGACCGTGGCGGTAAGATGAACTGTTTCGTTTTGGAGAAGGTTGAAGGTCAGCCGTTCCCACGCATTACTCACGAGACGGATCTTGAGCATGTTTTGCGGGTAGCGTTGGGCTTACCGAGCGTTACGTTAATTGAATGTGGCGGTGGCGATCCAATCGCAGCTGCTCGTGAGCAGTGGAATGACGGCTCCAACACTTTGGCAATTGCACCGGGTGTGGTGGTAACCTATGATCGCAACTACGTTACTAACCAAAAGTTGCGCGAGCATGGCGTTGAAGTTATCGAAGTCAGCGGTGCTGAGCTTGGTCGCGGTCGTGGCGGTCCACGCTGTATGAGTATGCCGCTAGTACGAGAGGATGTATTCTAATGGCTCAGAGTTTGAAAGGTCGGTCACTTTTAACCTTAGGTGACTATACAGTAGAAGAAATCCGCCTACTTTTAGATACGGCGCGTGAGTATCGTCGATTAAAGTATGCTGGTGTGTCACACCGAATTCACGAAGGTAAAAACGTGGCATTGCTATTTGAAAAAACCTCTACCCGAACGCGCTGCGCTTTTACGGTGGCGGCTAATGATTTGGGTATCGCACCAGAGTATCTTGGTAAGGATGATATTCAGCTCGGTAAAAAAGAAACAGTCGAAGATACGGCTAAGGTGCTGGGTCGGATGTTTGACGGTATTGAGTTTCGCGGTTTTGATCATAAAACGGTGGAAGATTTGGCAAAGCATGCCGGCGTGCCGGTGTGGAACGGCTTGACCGATAAATTCCATCCAACACAGATTTTGGCTGATTTCATGACTATTGAGGAGCATGTTGGTAAGCTCAAGGACACCAAGTTAGTGTTTGTGGGTGATGGTCGTAATAATATGGCAAATTCCCTGATGATTGGATCAGCAATTATGGGTCTTGATTTCCGTATTTTGGCGCCTCGTGAACTACATCCGGAGCAAGCTCTGGTTGATAAGGCTCGCCACTTCGCCAGATCAAGCCATGCGCGCATTACTATTACCGACAACTTCGAAGAAGCCTTGCGTGGTGCTGACGTGATTTACACCGATGTTTGGGTATCGATGGGTGAAGAGGATAAGTTTGCTGAGCGCATTAATCAATTGCGCCACTTCCAAGTCAATCGTGACATGATTAACCTGACGGGGAATCCTGAAGTTAAGTTCATGCACTGTTTGCCAGCATTCCACGACGCTTTGACGATTACTGGTAAAAAAGTTCAGGAAGATTTTGGTCTAGATTCTATGGAGGTTACGGATGAGGTGTTCCGCTCGCCGCATTCGATAGTATTTGATCAAGCGGAAAATCGTATGCATACAATTAAAGCTGTTATGGCTTTAACATTGTAGTTGTTGTCGTAATGAGGAGGTTAAGGAGGCTCCGAGGCAATGGTAGAAAAAATTAAAAAAGCAAAGCAGAAGCTTCGATCGCC
>CBDFCQ010000018.1:0-11251 GCA_965246075.1 uncultured Candidatus Saccharibacteria bacterium | reverse complement strand
AAAGTACTCATCCGGCCGGCAGGTCGGAGTTTTTCGTTTATGGAAGTTTGAAGCGGAAAAGGATATAATTATATAAAAGAAGGAGAGTAAAAATGGAAGATTTGAATATCAAGCAACTGACACTAGCAGTGCGGACGATTGCTGATGAAAAAAACCTACCAGAAGAAACAGTTTTAAGTGTGATTGAGCAGGCGATTGCGGCAGCTTGGCGTCGTGATAACGGTACTCGTGAGCAGTTGGTGCGGGCTAACTTGAATATCAATAGTGGTACGGCTGTGGTTTCCGTGGTTAAAACTGTGGTTGAAGAGGTTGAGAATGATATCAACCAAATTAGCTTGGAAGATGCTAAGAAACTGGATGCTACGGCTGAGATTGGCGGCGAAGTAACGGTAGAGACTCACAATGTGACGACATTTGGCCGTGTGGCAGCTCAGACCGCTAAGCAGGTTATTTTGCAGCGTTTGCGTGAAGCTGAGCGTGAGGTAGTACTGGCTGAGTTTGAAGATAAAATTGGTACGGTCGTTATCGGTACGGTTCAGCGAGTCGAGCCACGTGTGGTACGAATTGAGTTGGGTAAAGCCGTCGGTATTATGCCGCAATCAGAGCAAATTCCTGGAGAATATTATGGCGTTGGTCGTCGCATTAAGGTTTATATTAAGGACATTGAGCGTGAAGGTCGTGGTCCACAGTTAATTCTTAGCCGTGGCAATGAAGAGTTTGTGCGCTTCTTGTTCAATCAAGAAGTGCCAGAGATGGAGACTGGTGCAGTTGAGATTAAGGCAATTGCCCGCGAAGCTGGTCGCCGCACCAAGTTGGCAGTAGCTTCTGCGCTGCCGGGTGTTGACCCAGTTGGTACGTTTGTTGGTGGTCATGGTGCTCGTGTTCAGGCTGTGATGAATGAAATTGGCGAGCAAGAGAAGATTGACATTATTCCATTTGAGGAAGATACGGCTGGCTTTATTGCTAATGCCATGAGTCCGGCAGAGGTAATCAGCGTCACTGTGAACGAAGACGAGAAGCGGGCAACAGTTTACGTTAGCGAGGATCAGCAATCAATCGCAATCGGTCGAGCTGGGCAAAATGTTCGCTTGGCAAGTCGATTGACAGGATATGAACTTGATATTGAAGCAAAAACCGCTGTTAAGTCGGAGCCAAAACCTCGCAAGAATATCGAGGACAGCTTAATGAGCGTGGTTGAGGAGGTAGCGGAATAAGCCGCTCTCGATTGGCCATTAAAAACGAAAGGAGGGGCATATGTCAGAGGATTTTTCTGAGTTAGAACCTCGTTTAACGGAAACAGCTCGCGCCAGTTTGGAGCGAGCGGGTTTTCTGGCGCATAACGAAGGCCGCGATTATGTCGGCACGGAGCATATTTTACTTGGTGTGTTGGCACAGAATTCGTCGCTTGGGGCTAAGATTTTAGCGGAAAATGGCGTGACGTTAGATAGGGCGGAAATGGTGCTTAATCTGACGGCTAAGCCTTTGGTGGTTACGGTTGTAAAAAAGGGCTTAAGTGCTGAAGTGGCTGAGCTGATTCGTACGTCATGGCAGTTGGCAGTTGAGTTTGGGCAGGAGCGAATTGGTACGGAACATATTGTGTATAGCATGCTGTTGCAGCGTGAGGCGCGGGCGACTAAGCTGCTGCGTGATATGAATATTGACATTGAGCAGCTGCGCGGGAGTTTGGAAGATGTGTTTGATAAGCAGCAATTTGAATCGCTGCAAAGTGATCAGACTGCAACAACTAAGAAATCTGCCGATTTGAAGATTCTGGATAAGTTTGGCGTGGATTTGACGCGTAGAGCCAGCGAGGGGTTTTTAGATCCAGTGATTGGCCGGACGGCGGAGATTCAGCGGATGATCACAGTACTGGGGCGCCGCAGTAAAAATAACCCGGCGCTAATCGGTGAGCCGGGTGTCGGTAAAACCGCGGTAGTTGAAGGCTTGGCGCAAAAAATTGCCGATAATAAGGTGCCGGAGTTTTTGAAAGGTAAGCGGCTTTTCCAGCTGGACTTGACGGCAATGATTGCTGGGACGAAATATCGCGGGCAATTTGAGGAGCGACTGCAAAAAGTCTTAGCGGTTGCTAAGAAACACCAGGAAGTCATTTTGTTTATCGACGAGTTGCACTTGCTGGTTGGTGCTGGATCGGCGGAAGGTTCAATGGACGCGGCCAACGTATTAAAGCCAGCATTGGCACGCGGCGAAGTACGTCTAATTGGCGCGACGACGTTTGATGAATATCGCAAGTATGTTGAGAAAGATGCTGCTTTAAGCCGGCGTTTCCAGGCAGTAACAGTGGCGGAGCCATCTCCAGAAGAGGCGGTGGAGATGATGCGAGGCTTGAGAGATAATCTTGCAAAGCATCATCAAGTACAGATTCCTGACGAAATGCTTATTGAAGCTGTCGATTTAAGCCAGCGATACGTGACAGAGCGGTTTTTGCCGGATAAAGCGATTGATGTGATTGACGAGGCGTCTAGTCTATTAAAATCAAATTCGCCAAGAAAATTGTCTCGCAAGGATAAATTATCATGTCAAATCAAACGACTGGCTGGTAGGATTGACGCTGCCGTCGAGGCTGAAAATTATCAACAAGCCGCGGAATTTAAGGTGCAAATGCGACAATTGGAATTGCAGGCTGATAAACTGAGAAACGAAGTTGATAGCAAACCTATGTTAACCGAGGAATATCTACGACGTGCAGTTTCAGCGATGACGAATATTCCGATTGATAGATTGTCATTGAATCAGATGAAGGATTTAATCCAATTAGAGAAGCGCCTGAGCCAGGGAGTGTTAGGACAGAGCGAGGCAATTGAGCAATTGGCGCGGTCGATTCGCCGAAATAAAGCTGGGCTGAATCGCCAAAACGGGCCGTTAGGATCGTTTATTTTCCTCGGACCCACCGGCGTGGGCAAGACGGAATTGGCGCGAGTGCTGGCGCGGGAAGTGTTCGGCGGCGATAATAGTTTGATTAAGATTGACATGAGTGAGTTTTCGGAGCGGCACACGGCCAGCCGATTGATCGGCGCGCCAGCCGGTTATGTTGGCTATGATGACGGCAGCAAATTGACCGACAAGATGCGGCGGCAGCCATACAGCGTGGTGTTGTTTGATGAGATTGAAAAGGCGCATCCTGACGTATTAAACTTGCTATTGCAGATCCTAGAAGATGGCAAATTGAGTGATTCCCACGGAAGAACAATTAGTTTCCGACAGACGATTATCATTTTAACCAGCAACGTTGGCGCCGAGCAGATGATTCAAGATTCAGAGTTGGGCTTTGCCTCGTCTGGGCAGAAAAAAACTTCCCATACGGATCGGCATAGTCGCAATTCACGGGCAGCTTTACGCGAGTTGGAGAGTTTCTTGAGGCCAGAACTAATCGGTAGGTTTGACGGGGTGATTACGTTTAAGCCGCTGGCTAGGTCGGTGGTGCGAAAGATTTTTGACAATCTTACAATTGACCTAATCAAGGCAGTTGAGCGGCACGAAATGACGCTTGATATTACTCCACCCGCCAAGCGTTGGCTGATTGACCGGGGCTTTGATGAGCAGCGCGGCGTGCGAGTTCTCAGGCGTACTATTCAGTCAGAGCTGGCGGATCCGCTCAGTGATGTTCTGTTGTCAAATAAAGCAAAGCCTGGCGATATTTTACAGGCTAAAATTGATAAAAATAAGGTGATGATTGATGTTAAGCGTGCGTAAGTTAATTGGATTTTTTATTTCAATTACGTTTGTGCTTGGAATGGCTTTATTGGTGCTGAATCGACAGTCGATTATCGATGAAATTACCTTGTGGCAATATCAGCCAAGTAGTCAGGTTGCTAAAATCGCCAATCGTGTCAAGATGTCAGATTTTGGCAAGAAAATGTTTTATGTTTCTAAACCGCAGATACAGTCGGCTAGTGAGTTTAATAAAGATTGTCGGCGTGTAGAGCAGGGAAACGCTATTTTAGGATGCTATGATCCAGTCGCCGGTGAAATCTACATCTATGACGTGACTAATACAGAATTAGACGGCGTAAAAGAGGTGACGGCGGCGCATGAGATGCTACACGCGGCCTGGAAAAGGCTGAGCTCTTCTGAGAGGAAGCGCTTGTCGACACTGCTGGAGCATGCTTATGGTAACGTAAAGACCGACAAGCTGGCCGAGAGGATGAAATATTACGACCGAGCCCAGCCGGGCACACGCGCAAATGAGCTTCATTCAATTTTAGGGACGGAGTTTGCGAATTTGGGTGAGGAATTGGAGGAGTATTATCGTCGGTATTTCACTGACCGGTCGGAAGTTTTGCGGTTGCACGCTCAGTATCGAGAAAAGTTTGGGTCACGAGAAAATGAGGCGCAAGAGCTAAGTAAATCATTGCAGTCGCGTAAACAAAAAATAGATCAAGATTTATCACAATATTCAGCTGACATAGCTGATTATAATCAGCGTGTGGCTGACTTTAACAGACGAGCAAATAGCGGTGATTTTTCCTCGCAAGATGACTTTTCAAGGCAGCGCCGTGCTTTACAGGCGGAGCTTTCTGAATTGAATAGTCGGCATAATAACCTAAATTCTGAGATTAATTCTTATAATTCTGGCGTCCTTAGGCTTAGGGAATTGGGTGTGAAAATTGACGAATTAAATAAGAGCTTGGACAGCGTGGAGGGGGCGAAGTAATGGCAAAATCTCGAAGTCAATTTATCTGTCAGCAGTGTGGTGCTAGTTTTTCAAAATGGGCGGGTAAGTGTGAAAATTGTGGGGAATGGAATTCGTTGGTTGAGCAGGTCATTTCTTCAGGAGGTTCGTCCGCTGTCGATAAATCGGCTGGTCGCGGCAAAGCTTTAAAAACTGCTAGCGTTCGTGAAGCCGTGGCTGAATCTGGATTAGGAAGATTAAGTACGGGAATTGATGACTTGGATGTGGTTTTAGGCGGTGGCTTTTTGGCTGGTGGCGTGGTTTTGGTGGCGGGCCAGCCGGGAATTGGAAAAAGTACTCTGCTAGCGCAGGTTGCAGCGCACATTGCTGGCTCAAAATCTGTTTTATATGTTAGTGGCGAGGAATCGATTTCGCAGGTCAAATTACGAGCAGAACGTTTGGGTGCGGCTGATTCGGAAAAGTTACAGCTAGCGTCTAGTAATAGTGCCGAGGATATTGCTGCGTCAATTCAGCAGGGCGGATATGATTTGGTGATTGTTGATTCGGTGCAGACTATTTCCTTGAGTGAAATTTCTTCAGCACCAGGTTCGGTTAGCCAAATCACCAACTCTTCAAATGTAATTATTCGTGCCGCCAAATCTTCTGGTACAGCGGTGATTTTGGTTGGTCACGTCACCAAAGAAGGTTCGATTGCTGGGCCAAAGATATTAGAGCATCTGGTGGATGTTGTGCTGAATTTTGAAGGGGATCGTTATGGTGGTTTTCGAGTTGTTCGGGCGCAGAAAAATCGCTATGGTTCGACTAACGAGGCAGCAATTTTCGAGATGGACGATCAGGGTTTAAGAATTGTTAAGAATCCGTCAGCAGAACTTTTGGCGGAGCGGCGGAATTTGGATGGCTCAATTGTGCTGGCGACTATGGAAGGCGCACGTCCACTGTTAGTTGAAATCCAAGCACTGGTGAATCCGACAAATTTTGGATATCCTAAGCGCACGGCAAGCGGCTTTGATTTGAATCGGCTGAATCTATTGGTGGCGGTATTAGAGAAGCGTACAAAATTGAAATTGGCAGATAAGGATATTTATGTCAATGTAGTCGGTGGATTAAAATTGAACGATCCAGCGGCGGATTTGGCAGTAGCGATGGCAATTGCTAGCGCTAGCGCTGGTCGGAGTTTAGATGAGGGGGCTGTGGTGTTTGGTGAAATTGGTTTGGGCGGCGAAGTTCGCTCAGCGATCAATTGGCAGGCTCGAATCAAGGAAGCAAAGAAGTTAGGATTCACTTACGCGATTGCTCCAAAAGTTCATAAAGATAAATTTATAAAAGGCGTCAGTGATATGCGACAGGCGTTGATTGACTATTTACAATAAGAAAGAGGAAAAATGAAAGATTTTTACAGTTTAATAATAATTATAATGTTGCTTGGACTAGCTGCTGAGATTTATTTTTTGGCAAAACCGCGGCGCAATTCTCGTGTCGGCGAGACTTCAATATTGGTGGATACGTCAGTATTGATGGACGGGCGAGTAATTGAGCTGGCAAAGACAGGATTCTTACTCGGTAAGGTGATTGTTCCGAGGAGTGTGTTGTCTGAATTGCAATTATTAGCCGATGGCGCAGACCACGATAAGCGCGAAAGGGCGCGGTTCGGCATGGATGTTGTTAAAGAACTTAAGGACATCTTGAAATTGTCATTTGAGCTGTATGACGATAATGAGCGTGTACCAGAGGGTGTTGATTCTCGACTGCTGAAATTAGCCAAGGAAATGGATGCGGCAGTGCTAACTCTTGATTATAACCTAAATAAGGTGGCGCAAGTTGACGGAGTTAAGGTGCTTAATATCAATGAACTAGCGAAAAGCCTGAGAATGAGCTACCTACCTGGTGACGAATTGGATTTAGAGTTGTCACAAAAGGGTCAAGATACTCATCAGGCGGTCGGCTATCTGAAGGATGGCACGATGGTGGTGGTTGAGAACGCTAAACGATACATTGGTCAGACGAAGAAAATTGAGATTATCCGAAGCTTGCAGACTGATGCTGGCAAAATGATGTTTGCTAAGCTTACTGTCGAACCAAAGAAACCTGTAAAACAAAATTCCAGTGTACCTAAAAAACGTACAAATGGTCGTTCAAAAACATCAGCCCAGCACGAGGCTGAGCTGATTAATCTGGTTAATAAGCAGTGAGCGTCTAGCTGTCTTTTGACTTGAAGCTGCTACTTGAAGTTGCGGTGTAGTATGCTGAATCCCGGACTGTCACAGAAACGGTGTGCGTTCCTGCTGTCTCAATCTCTACTGTCGCAGACTGTTTACCGCCGGAGCTGATTTCTGCGCTCTTAATACTCTTGCCGTCAACGCTAATTTCTATTGCGGCCAGCCCCCAAGTTCCCGCTGATACGTCAACGTTTATGGTGTATTTTTTACCGCTGCCAGTGACAGACACTGCTCCAATTTGAGGCTTAGCATCGTCACACTTGTGGACGTCGTCCTCTGCATTGGCATCATATCCTGAAGGCACGCTGAGAGATTCTTTCTTTGTCAGTGGATCGATAACCTTAGTTACCTCAATTTCTTCTTTAGCGCCATCTGGAGTACAGCTTGTGGCTTTCTTCTTAGAGACCTTGTCGAATGTAATTTTCTCTGTAGATTGGCCTTGTTTCTTGTCCCACCATGATGGGTAAAGTTCGCCATTAACATTCTGGATGCCGTTAGGACGTTCGTACCATTGCCCAGATTTCCACTTGCCTTCTTTGGCGTAAACTTGCGTATGAGCAAATGACATGACATTTCTAACCACCGGCATGCCAAAGTTTGATGCTGACGTACCGATGACGCTAGTGTCAGAGTTGCCGAGCCAGATTCCCATGACGAGAGCTGGACTATAGTCGACAATCCATAAATCTTTTGGTTGAGAGCCTTTGTCGGACGTACCAGTTTTAGCTGAGGTTCGGACGCCGTTCACGCCCATCCAGCCGTGAAGTCCGATGGTTCTGTCGGACAGGATGTCATTTACAATATAAGCTGACTGCGAGTCAAGAACCTGCTTGCCATCATCTTTCCATTTCTTCAATGTCTCACCTTGGCTATTTTTTACTTCAATAACGCTTGAACTATTTTTTTGGACACCCATACGTGCCAGAGTACCGTAAGCATTGACTAGCTCTGTTTGTTTGGTGCCACAGCCGCCAATTGACGCACCAAGTCCATAGCCGCCGGCATTTTCCTCTTGGCGACAGTAATTATGATTTCCCATCTTGCGAATTCCCTCAACGACTGGTTTTGCTGAGCCGTTACCGACAATGTAAGCTGCTTTAACCGCTGGAATATTTCGTGATAAGGAGAGGGATTTGCGGATGTTTATGGCGCCCATAAATTTTCCGTCCCAGTTGCGTAGTTTTGCGCCGTAAATACTGTCGATATTGTCGTCGCTTAGTACTGTGCCGCTACCATAACCCTGTTTGTTGTCATGCTTCTCAAATAGCTGAGCAAAAACGAGAGACTTAATGGTTGACCCTGGCTGAATATAAGATGTGGCTGCATTATCTTGCCCGTAACCGGCGTGATTAAAGTCGCGACTACCAACTAGTGCAATAATTTGTCCAGTTTGTACGTCTTCAATGGTTGCCGCACCGTTACTAATTCTGACAGAATCTGGTCGTCCAGTAGCAAAGAAGGACTTCATCTCTGTCTCTAGCTTTTCCTGAATACGCCAATCGAGGGTGGTTTTAATTGTTAGTCCACCACGTCCAACGACCGATTCACCAAGTTCTTTACTGAGTTGGTTGCGAACCATCAGTAGAAAATGAGGCGCCTTAATGTTTTCTAGCTGTTCTGTCTGAGGTTTGATGGTGCTCAGAATATCAACTTTTTTAGCTTTTTCGGCTTCATCTTTAGAAATGACACCTTGCTCAGCCATATAATCCAAGGTGGTGTGTTGGCGGGCAATTAGCGCTTTATGTCCGGCGGTATTATACGGGTTATAGTAGGTTGGATTTTGTGGGATACTGGCAATCAGTGCTGCTTCTGCCAGTGTCAAATCTTTGGCATGTTTGCCGAAATATGTTTGCGCAGCAGATTCTGCACCGTTACGTCGACCACCGTATGGAGATTCGTTTAGATACAGAGATAAGATTTGATCTTTGCTATACATGCGCTCAACCTCAATTGCCAGGATGATTTCCTTAATCTTACGAGGAATGCCGCTAATTGAACGGTCGCCAGCTTCGTCGGCGAAGAAGACTTGCTTGACCAGCTGCTGTGTCAGAGTTGACCCGCCTTGGACTTGACGTCGTGAAGCGGTTGAAAGCATAGCGCGCATTATGCCGCTGAGGCTAATGCCGTGGTGCTTGTAAAAGTCACGGTCTTCAATTGCAACGGTCGCCTTTTTCAAATAGTCGCTAATCTGATCGGCCTCAACGACCAATTGATAATTTCCCGTTCCTTTATCTTCCCAGAGCAAGTTGTCGTTGCGGTCGTAATATTTGGTAACGGTAGTCTGCACGCGCTTGGCAAGTTCGCCAGGGCGAATTTTATCAAGATCTTTACGGAAGTAAGCGAATAGTCCGCCGATGAGCAGCAACATCAATAAAATGCTAACGCCGAGGATTTTCAGCGCCATTAGTCCGCCTCGCTTAGAGAACCAATATTTCGCTAAACGCTTCGGGTGTAGCCGGTAAAAGAATCGCTTGACGGGGTGTTTTGGCAGCGTCGCCAAATATTCTGCCCGTTCGCGCGCCTCCTTATCTTTCTTTGTTCGATGTTTTTGCGCCAGATTGGCATAAAGATTCATCCGTTTTGACGGAGATTTCTTCTCTGTTGAGCTAATCGATGTCTTCCTTTTCACAATTCTAATTATATCACGCCTATGTTTCGCTTCAATCATAAAATTGCTATACTAATTATTAGAAAAGGAGTGATATGAAGTTATCAGAGGAATTACAGTGGCGCGGATTTGTCAATCAAATGACATTCGACGATATTAGCAAAGTTGATACGCCGCGCAAATTCTATTTTGGCGTTGACCCAAGCGCTGATAGTATGCAGATTGGTAATTTAGCAGCAGCAATGATGGTGCGGCTATTTATGGAATATGGTCACGAAGCTTATCTGCTGGTAGGCGGGGCGACTGGTATGATCGGCGACCCGGACGGCAGGAAAGACGAGCGTGAAATTCGCAATGCTGATACGGTAGCGCATAATGTGAAGTGTATCTCGGCACAGTACAGGCGCGTCTTTGAGGGGCGTGATTTTCATCTGGTTGATAACGCCGATTGGTTTCGTAATATAAACTACATCGATTTCCTGTATAAAGTTGGCAAGCATATGTCAATGACGCAGCTGCTTGATCGCGAGTTTGTTCAAGCGCGCATCGGCGAGGGTGGCAGCGGTATTAGCTATGCTGAATTTAGCTACTCGTTAATGCAGGGTTATGACTTCTTACACTTATTCCGAGAGTACGGTGTTACGCTGCAAGTGTGCGGCGCTGATCAGTGGGGAAACTCGACGACTGGTGTTAGTCTTATCCGTAAATTAGAGGGCAGCGAAGCGCATGTTTACTCGGTGCCGCTGGTTATCAACAAAGCAACTGGCCGTAAGTTTGGCAAGTCTGAGGGCGGTGCAATTTGGCTGGATGAAAATAAAACTAGCGTTTACAAATTCTATCAATTCTGGCTGAATGTCGATGATGATGGCGTGATCGACTACATGAAGATGTACACTACGCTGGACCGCGAATCAATCGAAGCTATCGCTGAAAACCATGCGGTTAATCCAGGTGCGCGCTCGGCCCAAAAAGTCTTGGCGCGCGAAGTCACCGACATTGTCCATGGCGCTAATCGGCGCGAATCAGTGGAGCGGGTGACTGAAGTGTTGTTTGGTGGCGGTGATTTTCGGCAATTGTCAGACGATGATTTGGATGCTTTGGCTCAGGAAATTACGCGCGTTGATGTCGGCGTTGGTGTTATTGAAGCGCTGGTGGTTTCCGGGGTGGTCAGCTCCAACGGCGAAGCAAAACGCCTGCTGAAATCTGGTGCCATCAGCCTCAACGGCGAAAAAATAGCCGAAGACCAAGCTGTGAACGCCACATCGCTGTTGAAAAAAGGCAAAAATACATTTGTGCTAATTATGGAGGGAGAGGAATAGTGAAGAAAATTATCGGGTTTGACCTGGACGATACGTTAGCCGTTACCAAGTCGCCAATCAGTGATCGGATGGCTGGCGTTCTTAGTCGATTGCTTGAAAATTATGAAGTGTGCGTCATTACGGGCGGCACATTCCAACAGATTAAAAAGCAAGTGATTGATTGGCTTAATGTCCAGCCTGAATTGCTCCAAAGATTTCATGCAATGCCGACTTGCGGCACTAGGTATTATCGATTTGATGCTGCCGATAATGAATGGAAGATTCAATATGCGAACGATTTATCTGATGAACAAAAAGTTCAGATAACTACGGCGCTGGAAGAGGTTGCCAGGGAGATGGGTATTTGGTGTGATAATCCTGCGGGTGAAATTATCGAGGATCGCCACAGCCAGATTACCATGTCGGCGCTGGGTCAGCAGGCGTCGCCAGAAGATAAGTATGCCTGGGCGGAAAAGTA
>CBDFCQ010000017.1:0-11506 GCA_965246075.1 uncultured Candidatus Saccharibacteria bacterium | reverse complement strand
ACAATTAAAAAACACATCTGTTAAAACTGTGGAAAAATTAGCCATGGTAGTGGAAAAGTGGCTAGTGACTTGCAAAAAATGCTAAAAAAATATATACTATTTCTTGATATGCCAAAGCGAACATTTCAACCACACACTCGACATCGTGCAAGGACGCACGGTTTTAGAGCGCGAGTTTCTACTAAGGCCGGTAGGATGGTCTTGAAGCGACGCCGTTTGAAGGGTCGTGCTAAAATTGCTATTTAATCTAGCGAATAAAAAATCCCGTCGATGTAGGCGGGATTTTTTGATATAATTGTAAAATATGTTACAACAATGTAATCGTTTTCACGGTCATGGTAGTCTGAAATTTGTCTATAAAAATGGACAAGCGGCTCGTTCTTCTATAGCTACTGTAAAATATGTGAAAAACCCATACCGCAGTCATAGTAGATTCGCAGTAGTTGTGAGTAAAAAGGTTTTAAAATCAGCAGTGCGGCGGAACAGAATACGTCGACGGGTTTATGAAATTATTCGCCTAGAACTGCCATATCTAAAAAATGATCAAGATGTTGCTATTATTATATTTTCAGCAGAAGTGTTATTGATGCCGCATAAGGATTTAAAACAAGTCATAAAGAATATCCTTTCTCAGGCAAAACTATATAAATAGTAGTATTTTTGCTATAATCAGGATATGAGTTTTTTTGATGAGTTTATTGTTAGGCCGATTCTTAATCTGTTGATGGCTATCTATAGTCTAATTCCAGATTTTGGTATTAGTATTATTGTCTTTACAATTTTAGTAAGACTATTACTCTGGCCGTTAATTAAGAAGCAGCTTCATCAAGCAAAGGCAATGCGCAAGATGCAGCCTGAGCTGGCTAAGATTAAAAAACAATATGCCAAAAATCCGCAGATGCGTAATTTGGCGATGATGGAGCTATATAAAAAACATAATATAAGCGCATTTGGTTCTATAGGTATTTTGATTATTCAATTACCGATTTTGATTGCGATGTACCGCGTGGTGCAGATTTTCGTTTCTAGTCGTGCTGATCTGGGCAAATATGTTTATGATTTTGTAAAAAATCTTCCAGTAGCCAACAATCTAGTTAATAATCCAGACCAGTTTAACCAGAACTTCTTAGGTGTTATAGACTTAACTCAGCATGCTGTATCGAAAGATGGAGTTGTTATTGGTTTATTAATTCTGGCGGGAGTTGCTGCCTATCTGCAATATTTGACCTCAAAGCAACTATCTCCACAGTCGGACAGTAAGCGTAAATTACGAGATATTTTGGCTGAGGCTGGTGGCGGTAAAGAAGCTGATCAATCAGAAGTGAATGCCATTATGACTCGAAAGATGATGAAATTTATGCCACTAATGATGTTTATGGTGACTATATATCTACCAGCAGCTTTAGCTCTTTATTTGGCAACCGCTAGTGCAGTAGGATATTTACAGAATCGTATTATTCTTAAACAAGACTCTTTGGAAATGGAAGAAGTTGCAAATAAAAAGACAGCCTCTCAAAAGTCTATAGCGTCAGCCAAGACGAAAAAGCGCGCTAAACAGGCAACAGAAGCGCGAATAACGCGGATCAAGGCTAAAGGTTAAGGAGGAAATATGGATCAAATCGAAACTATTGAATTCGTAAAAAAATATCTGGAAGATTTATTAACATTTTTTGATTTAAACCTGGAAGTTGCTGTAAAAATTGAGGATGGAATTATTATAGCTTCAATTCCGCGCAGCAAACGAAGTAGTATCTTGATTGGTAGGGGTGCGGAAACTCTGCGTAGTATTCAGACTCTTTTATCGACAGCACTTCATCATAAAAAAGCTTCGACTGTTCGGGTGAATTTGGATATCGCTGATTATAAAAAACAGCATGCCGAGAAAATTATTGAAAAAGCACGTGGCTGGATTGAGGAAGTTCGCCGGACTGGCGAGTCAAAGATTGTCAATTTGAACGCGGCTGATCGCTGGACAGTACATCATTTGGCGAGTGAGTATAGCGATATTGAGACGCACTCCGAGGGTGAAGGTCGGGATCGTCAGCTGATTATTAGTCAGAAGAGTTCTTAGGCTTTTTAAAGACCACTTTAGAATAGAGCGTGTAATTCCAGATAAGACTGGCGACAGTGGCGATTAGCTTGCTAATAAGTAGGTCTACTGGTTTATTTACGCCAAGATTGGTGAATACTGGCGTGATGGCAGCAATAATAATCGTTTGAATGACCCACAGACCAAAGAGAGTAACAACGGTAAACAATAAGAATTGTCTTTTTAGGTTTTTAGATGTTGATTTGAAAGTGTATTTCTTATTGGCAAAGAAAGAGAACAAAAAGGCAACAAAAGTTGATATAAAATTAGCCAATTCTTTCGGGACATTAAAGAGTGTAGTTAAGGTAAAGAGAATACTAAAATCAATTACCGTATTTATACTGCCGACAATGGTAAAACGTAGTTTATCGGCGTGCTTTTTTGCGATTTCCTGCATAATACTCCTCAATTAAATATAATGGACGATTTTTAGTTTCAATAAATATTCGGCCGACATATTCACCAATTATTCCCAGTGACAGTAGCTGAACGCCGCCTAAGAATAGGATAACCGCCATTAAGGAAGAATAGCCGGCGCCAGTCGGAACTCCGAACAAAGGGCGAACTAAAAGATAGATAATCCAGCAGAAAGCGACAAAGGAAATGATAAATCCAAAGATGGTAGCCATCCGTAGCGGCGCGGTGGTAAAACTAGTGATACCGTCAATAGCTAGGTTGATTAATTTGCGATAATTCCATTTAGTCTGGCCAGCCAATCTGGGGTCGCGATCGTAAAAAATCTCCTTTTTCTTATAGCCAATCCAGCTGAAAATTGCTTTGGTATTGCGCTGAGATTCGCGAAATTGCCGCAGCGCCTCAATACAGCGCCGATCCAGCAAGCGAAAATCGCCGGTATCAATCTGAATAGGAATGCTGGTTGATTTCTGGAGGGTTCTATAATACCACTGACTGGTTTTTTTCTTTAGCCAAGTTTCGCCCTGCCGGCTACTGCGGCGAGCATAGACATCATCATAACCATCTTCCCAGTAGGTAATCATCTCTTTTATTAATTCTGGCGGATCTTGTAAATCGGCGTCAATAATCACGGCAGCATCGCTTTCAGCATGGTCAATTCCGGCGAGCATCGCTATTTCTTTACCGAAGTTGCGCGACAGATTAATATAGCTGATGCGCGTATCTTTCTGGGCTTGATCGGCAATAATAGATAAAGATTCATCGACGCTGCCATCATTGATGAATAGAAATTCAAATTTGTAATTGGGAGTATTTTTTGCGACGTCATCTAAGCGATCAAATAACTGAGGAAGGACAGATTCTTCGTTGTAGACTGGGACAAGGATGGTGATTGATTTCATTTCGTTAAGAATATTACTTTATCCTGAAAAAATGCTTAAATTTCAGCAGTCCGGTTTGATTGGGTAATGGCCCTTTGTGGATAATGTTACGGATATAGTCGACGGAGACCTTTCGATTTTTTTGAATAGTTAGGCGTTTTTTGTAAGCAGCGGGTTTACGAATAATTGAAGCTAGCATCCCTTTGAAGGCTGGCCAGCCGTTGCCGTGGCGGACGGCGCTAGCAAAAATTAGCCAATATGTCAGGAAAAAACGCAGGCCAATATACCAAAATAACTTCCCTGGAACGTTTTTAATAAAGACTAACGGCAGGTTTTTGAAGGTATTATAAACGGCGAGACCAGGTACTTTTTTGCTGCTAGCGCCAACCTTGTGATAAGCGATGGCTTTAGGAGTGAAGCGGACTTTCCAGCCGGCCAACTGAGCTCGAAAACTAAGATCGACGTCTTCATAGTACATGAAAAAATCTTCATCGAACATGTCAATGTCGTCAAAGATCGCTGTACGATAAATCGCTCCTCCACCAGTTGCGCCAAAAACTTCACCAGGTTTGTCAGGTGCATTTTTTATAGGCTCATCGCGGTTTCTTGGGCCAGGTAGACCCCAGGTGGTATAAAAATCGCCGGTTGTATCGAGAGTTTTACTGTTGCGGCGCTGTAAAATTCCAGTTGTAATGCCACATTTTGGATGACTCGATAGTTCATTAACGAGTGCTTGACACCATTCTTTATCGGCAATTGCGTCTGGATTAAGCACGCCAATATATTCAAAATTATGTTCTTTTGCGTAAACCAGGCCCGTATTAATACCGCCAGCAAAACCAAGGTTTTGGCTATTTTTAATTAAAATTGGCGCATCTTTCTTCTGAGATTTGATGTGGTCTTCAAACCGCTCAACCGAATCATCACTTGAGTTATTATCAACAATAATTATCTCTGGTCGTAGAGTCTGCTGTTGCAGCGACTCAACACAATTCAGCGTGTCATCTGCGCCGTTCCAATTTAGGACTATGATAGCAAGTCTGTTCATATTATCAATTATACTCTATAATATAGTACATGAAAAAAAGAGTTGGTCTGTTAGATCGGAAGAATCGAATTCTTTTGCGGGAACTAGTAGTAACTGATTTTAAACTAAGGTATCAGGGTTCGGTACTTGGCTATGTTTGGAGCGTTTTGAAACCTCTATTTTTGTTCGCGATTTTGTATGTAGTTTTTGTCTATGTTCTACAAATGGATCGCGGTGTGCCTCATTTTGCTGTGACCTTACTGCTTGGTGTAGTATTGTGGTCGTTTTTTACAGAGGCTACCAGCAATGGCTTAGGTTCAATCGTCAATCGTGGTGACCTGATACGTAAATTGAACTTTCCAAAATATATAATCGTTATTTCTGGTACAATTTCATCATTGATTAATCTAGGAATTAATCTTCTGGTGGTTATGTTGTTTGCGTTGATTAACGGTGTAGACTTCACCTGGAATATTTTATGGATGATTCCGTTAGTTTTGGAGCTATATATTTTTGCTCTAGGTATTGCTATGTTACTGTCGGCGCTAAATGTTAAGTTTCGCGACACTGGCTATATCTGGGAAATTTTTCTGCAAGCGGCATTTTATGCTACACCAATTATTTATCCGTTAACTATGGTGATGGAGCGTAGTCAAAAAGCTGCTGAAATTTTGTTTATCAATCCAGTGGCGCAGATTATTCAGGATGCGCGCTATGCGATGATTAGTCAAGACTCCTCAATCGTGAGAATGACTGATTTGATGCACGATTGGCGATTGGCGATTCCAGGATTTATTATTCTACTGATGGTTGTAGTTGGTGTGTGGTATTTCTCAAAGAAATCAAAGTTTTTTGCGGAGGATATTTAGATGAAAAAGAGTAGTGACGATGTGGTTATTCAAGTTAATAATCTGACAAAAACCTTTAAAATTCCTTTAGAGCCAACCAACCGCCTAAAGAGTCGGGTTACTGGTATATTTAAGAGAAACAAAGGCTATCGCAAGTTTACACCGCTTAAGGATATATCTTTAGAAATTAAAAAAGGTGAATTTTTTGGTATTGTTGGGCGCAATGGTTCGGGAAAAAGCACCCTGCTTAAAAGCATTGCTGGTATTTATACTCCCAATAGCGGATCGGTAAAGGTTAACGGTTCGCTGGTGCCGTTTATTGAATTAGGTGTGGGGTTTAATCCAGAGTTATCGGGTCGTGAAAACGTCTATTTGAACGGTGCCCTACTGGGTTTTAGTCGATCAGAAATTGATTCTATTTATAATGAAATAGTTGATTTTGCTGAGCTACATGAATTTATGGAAGAAAAGCTAAAGAACTATTCTAGCGGTATGCAGGTACGTTTGGCTTTTTCGGTGGCAGTTCAAACCAATGCTGATATTTTGGTTTTAGATGAGGTTTTAGCTGTTGGTGACGCTGCATTTCAGCAGAAATGTTTCGATTATTTTGAGAATCTTAAATATAATAAACAAACAGTTGTTTTTGTTACTCACGATATGGGTGCAGTGCGTAGATTCTGTTCTAGAGCTATATATATAGAAGATGGTAAGATAAAACACCAGGGTTCGCCTATTGATATAGCTGATATATATACAGAGGTTAACATAGATAAATCAAATCAAAGCCAAAAAGATAGGGAGGCAGACACCAACCAGGTTTCAATTGAGATTGTTGAGCCAAAAAAGAGGAGTTTTTCCCAAGGTGAAGAGCTAAAGTTAGGTGTAGTGGTTAACGGCATTGAAGAACAGGTGTTTGCTAATTTTTCATTGTCGGCTAATGGAATTATATTCTCAGATAGGAATTCGAGAGATATGCCTAATGATTTTATTCAGAATGGTAAAAAGATTGAATTTGCACAACCTATAGCTGACCTAAATCCTGGTAAGTACGATGTCTATATATCTATTCACAGGAGTAAGGATGATAGTACACTTAAGCACCTACCACGAGCGTATTCTTTCGTAGTTAAAGGTAAAGATATACTTAGGGATGGTCCGATGCGCTCTATGGGTGAGTGGAGGTAAAGTTTTTATTAATCACTTTTATTAATCACACATCCATAGGTTTGGCGTTAATAGTTTTCAGATTTATTAATACGATCCAGTATACTTTTTAGACAATCATCTAGGCTTTCGTCCCAGCTGGTTAATATATTTGTATTATTAAGGTTAGCGAGACGATCTTCTTCAGTTCTTTTTACGGCAATATTTATAGCTCCTGCCATAGACTCTACGTCTAATTCAGACATTATAATATTTTTTGAGTATTTATCAAGACTTTCTTTGTTGGCGTATTTGGTTGTAACTACCATAGAGCCGATAGATGAAAATTCTAGTGTTGGGTAATTTGGATGAGGAGCCATCATAGGTGATATAGCTAAATCTACGGTTTTACTAAACTCAATATAATCCTCCATAGACATCTTACCTTTGTTCTTGATAACTGCGCCAGAAGATAGAACTATATCGGGTAAGTTATTCTGACCAGCCATACAACAGTCCCAGTTATTAGGATTTATAAAACCAGCCTTAAAGGCGTAGTCAATAGCCTGAAGCGCAGTGAAAAACATATTCCTGTGAACATTTGGTCTACCGTAAAGGAATAAAGTCTTTTTATCATTAGCCTTTTTCGATAAGAGTGTACCAGACTCTTTGCGAGATACTGCCGGCTCAAAGAATAGAGATTTTTTGAAGGCAGGGTAGTTTCTATCTGACATAAAATCAGCCATAAACTTGGTATTACATAGGGGAATAAATTTATCATTTTTATATGTTTCCTCGGCTAGGACATATCGGTCACTGTTGTTATAGAATATCGGTTCGAAATCTTGTACTAGGTATATAAACTTACGTTTTAGAGGCATACGTGATAAATTGTAAGCGTCCCACCAGGCTGAAGCTATAAAAATATCATCTGGATGAGTACTAATATAGCCATAAACGTTATAACTGCGCTCGGCAATACTTATTACTTGAATAGCGTCATCAGAGATAGTGATGCCTTCGCCAGTAAAGAATTTTACAAGATCGCCCGGATGGCCAGTTTTGAGAGTCTGTACAATACGAAGTTTACATTTTTTTAATAAAGCTAGTTTAGCAGCAACAACCAATGCAGTCGCGGTTCCACCAAAGAAGGAACTACCATCCAGAGATGGAATTAAAAGAGTGACAGTTCCTTTTGATCCAACAGCGGGCATGGCTGCATGAATCGGTAGAACATATGGTATAGAGTTGTAATAAATTTTCTCAAGCGGAACCTTTTCGTTAATCTGCATACTATAATCGACACCGTCTAATAAGTTGGTAGCCTTATGTTCTACTTTATTAGTAAAGTTTAAGCTTTTACGCAATAATTTTCCACTAATATGGGCAGATTTACGTGCAGCGCGTATAGAGAAACGAAGGACACTCATATTTAAACTCCATGTATCTTAATTTTTTTAGTAATTTCTGGTAAAAACGGATCGCCAATTTCAGGATCGTAGCCCTTTATGTAGCTTATATAACTATTATAAAAGTCTTCTGCTGGTATCGGTATAAACTTACGAGAGATACTTTCTTTGTGGAGCATGTATCCTCCACCAACAAACCAAGTTTGTAGACCAGATTCATTCATTCTGATGCATAGGTCTACGTCACCACCGCAAATGATAAATTTCTCATCAAATCCTCCGATTTTTTCGAAAGAAGATTTACGCACAAGCTGTGCCGCACCTGTTACGGCAGTCATTGGCATATCTTTGGTTATATCATAGGGGAACTTTTCGGAGCCGACTTGCTTGAGTGCAGTCTGATATCGTTCGCGAACATACATATGGTCTGCCATACCTTCTGGCATAAGAAAAATACCGGCATGTTGAATATCTCTTTCGTTACCATATAATAGTGTGCAGCCAACAATGCCAACTTCCTTTTTAGATGCTTTTTTATACATAGACTCTATTAGTCCTATAGAACCTTCGGTTAGTTCAATGTCATTATTTAGCATTAGAATAAACTCTCCACTAGTCTGTGATATACCCCAGTTGTATTCTTTTTGGTAGTTAAAGGGATAATCCCAGGTCAAAACGCGTATATTTGGCTGACTCTTGCTATATTCTTCAACTATACGTAGTTCGTCCGGTGAAGAGTTGTTGCTTATAAGTAAAATCTCTCTTACATTTGGGCCATATTTTTGTAGAGAGGAGACGCAATCAATTGTCATTTTGGCGTGATTATGGAAAGCAATCACAACTGACAAATCTAAAACACTACTCATACTATATAGTATAAACTAAAAACAAAATAATAGCTACTCAGTAATTGCGACACCTGTTGGTGATGCTGTGATAAATTCATTCGAAACATCCAGTGTATTTGATGTACTTCCACCCATTCTTATAAAAGCGGCATAAGAGAATATCGGTTGTTTTTTACCGCCTTCACCATGGTAGATTATGCCCGTTACAGGATCTCTAATAAAACGAACGGAAGAGTTTACTGGAATTTTAGCTAGGTGTAACTTATGAAATGTACAGGCTGGTATTTTTTGGTGCACGCCCCACACTGAAGTTAATTCAGAAGCATTAAGTATAGCGTGTCTGCCAGAGTAGATTATATGAATATTTCCATCTTGGTCGTATGCTGTATTGGTCAGTGTAGAAATTGGCTGTTGGGAAGGCGCAAGTCTCTGTACGCTATTAGTAATAAGGTGATACGAGCCGAGTTGGTCAAGTGATGATAATTGACATGGCGATCCATCAATTGAAGGGGTTAGTATGAGGGATTGATTGGCAGGGCTAGCGAGCTGATAAACAGAACCTTGTCCGTTTGCCATAACAGATGATCCACTAGCAAGGTTAGCGATAGCTAATTCATTGATTGGTATCGGTCTGGTATTTCCTAGGGCAAAATAGTCATATAAGCTATAAAAGCCTCTAAAACGCTTATCTTCAACCTTTAGTATAGAGCCAGCTGTCGTGCGATAGGTAGAATTTTCATCTGCTGTATAATCATCACTACGCAGTGCTAAAACTGTTTTTAGGTCATCTACAATGGCTGCTTGTGGCCAGTGGTGCTTAACCTTTGTAAGGTTAATTTTCTTGCCATTTACAAAACTATAGAGAGAGCCATCACTCAAAGCAACGTTGGACTGAATAAAGCCTTGTTCTACTGGCAACTGGCTATTATATTCAGAGAACGAATCTACCAATGTTGGTAGTTTTGATGAGAAAGCAAGGAAGGCATCATAGCTAAGGGTATAAAATTTTGCATTGGTATATAAATAAATAGCGGGAGTTGCTTTAAATGATACCAGACTGTTGTTATGTGGTATAGATTTGGCGTATGGTTGGGTTAGGTTAGCTGGGTTGGTTATTGGTGTATAGTTTATGTTGGCATAGCCCTTTTCTACCCTTGCTTCATGTGATAATAGGGTGTGTTTTTTCCCATCCTTCATTATATGCAGGTGTGAACCATTTAGCATTAGTGGTGATATTGCACCATACTGATGCATGCGGTCAAATACAGAGGGTTCTAGCGGCTTAGCGTATGAAGAATCGGTACACCTAGGAAAACCCCAGTCAACGCACTGCTGGTAAGATGAAAACCCAAAACGGTAACCATTGTCTGCTAGATATATTGGTCCAGGCTCAGATTTATTAGAGAAAACTGTGTTTAATATGCCACCATTTTGTAGGGAATTCATGTAAGAATTTGAAACTGGAGTAACTCCGAATCTTCCAAATCCATAGGCATTAATAATATCCCAAGATGGTATAGCATATCTAATACTACCACTCTGCAAGTAAACGGCTGGGCTTTGTGGTGATTGGATTAATATAGAACTTGTTGAACTACCGAACCAGGTATTAAAATATAACCAGAAATTACGGTTTCCGTATGAACTGCAACCATCACCAGTACCAAACCCAGCTGCTAAGGCGGCGTTATTTGGCCGATACGGCGTATAACTATATAATGCAACAGTTGCTCGGTTGACAATATTTACATTACTAATGCCGCAGGCTTGGTTTGGGTGCCATAAAATCGAATTAACACCTATGCGATAAGGAGTAAACCAAGTTGGAGAATTGTTCATGATTGCTCTAAACATAGTAGCAGCCCAACGAACCTGATTTGTAAATCCAAAATACTGTGAATTACAGACGCCTGGTGTAGAATCGGGACATCCATATCCCATAGCGGTGCGATATCGCCACGAACCTGGGTTGCTAATAGTTACCAAACCAACCTCTTTCTGAAGGGTTGCTAGGATAACCTGGGGATTTATCAAATATTGTTGGGATATCTCATATATTATTGTACCTGCGCTTTTGCCATTTTCACGATAATTTTTTAGACATGGAGCTTCGCCGTCAGTACAATATTTACCCTTAACTTCTATAAAATACTGAATTTGATCAGCGGTCATGGTGCTGCTGTTAGTAAAAATAGAATCGCTAATAATATTCCCTGGATCGAAGGAACTTGCATTAACAGGATTGACCATAGCTATAGAAAAAATAATAGCTGCAGCAAGACCTGCAAATAAAATAGTTGTTTTATGTATCATATAGTAATCTCCTGGCTAGTACTACCGGATCTATTTTCAGAGTTTATGATTATAGTAAGTTTCCATGTGCCGCCGGGAACGTTATCAATGGAAAAGCCGCGACAGGTGGTATAGCTTGGTCCGTTAAAGATTTCCACTGTTTGGGTTATGTCACTCAAACCAGGCTTAGAGAGCTTTAGTGTACAGGTGCCACTAGATAGAAGCTCATTTATTATAACGCCAACTTGTAGTGGGGATCTGTCTACTCGAGTTATGGAAACAGGGATAGGTGAGGTAGCGGGTGCATTTTGTTGAGGTGTGAGTTTTTTTTGATTATTGTCGTCATTGTCGGATGTTGGATTTTGTTCATCCTTATTTGGATGCGAGTAGTTAGTCTCTCCCACTTGCCTATCCGGTAAAGTCAACACGGGCTTATCATCCTTATTTTGCTGGTAAAAATACCAATACGCTCCATAAGAAATAGTAGACAAGCAAACAACTGCAACTATTATAACAATATGGCGCCGCCGTTTATTATTTGAATACCGATTAAGA
>CBDFCQ010000016.1:0-11931 GCA_965246075.1 uncultured Candidatus Saccharibacteria bacterium | reverse complement strand
GCTCCGAGGCAATGGTAGAAAAAATTAAAAAAGCAAAGCAGAAGCTTCGATCGCCATCAGCGTTTACAGTTCTGTTTGTCGTGATCGCGATCATGGCTGCACTAACATGGATTATTCCGTCGGGCGTCTATAAGACTGATGACGATGGTAACCGTGTCGCCGGATCATATCATGTGGTTGAAAAAGACCGCACCGTCACTGAAGAAAAGGACGGTAAAGAAGAGAAAGTTGACAAGCATGACCGGCAAGGTTTATGGGACGTCTTCACGGCACCAATTAAAGGCATGTCTGATAAGCTAGACGTGATAGTCTTCGTTATGGTTCTTGGCGGATTCCTGGGTGTTACCATGAAGACCGGCGCTCTGGACGCTTCTCTTGGTGCTCTGCTCCAAAAGATGAAGGGTAAGGAAAAATGGCTCATTCCAATTTTAATGACGCTGTTTGCTATCGGTGGTACGACCTACGGCATGCAGGAGGAAACGGTAGCCTTTTACGCGCTAGTTATTCCGATGATGATCGCTGCCGGCTACAACGCAATGACTGGTGTGATGGTAATCGTGCTCGGTGCTGGTACGGGCGTGCTTGGCTCGACCATTAACCCATTCTCCACCGGCGTTGCCGCAAAGACTGCTGATATTAAATTGGGCAATGTTATCCCAATTATGTCTATCATTTTGGTGCTGTGTTTGATCGCAGCAATCATCTTCACTATGCGTTACGCAGCAAAGGTGAAAGCAGGTAAGTATAAGGAAGATGTTCGTTATAAGCCAGCCACAGCAGCCTTGGATATGACGAACGTACCGAAATTTACTGGTCCACGAAAAGTCGTCATGGGTGTCTTCGCTATTACCTTTGTGTTGATGGTCCTTTCGCTGATTCCTTGGGGAAGTTGGGAAATTACATTATTCTCCGACCTGTTTAAGTGGGCTTCAGAGCTGCCAATTATCGGTGCAGTACTTGGCGTAGTGCACAGTGCGGCCTTTGGTGACTGGTACTTTAATGAAATTACCGCATTATTCTTAATCTCAACAATTGTTATTACCGCAATTTACTATAAAGAGTTTAAGAAGGAAGGTATTTTTCCAGTTGATACTTTCATTGATGGTGTGAAAGATATCTTACCAGTTGCTTTGATTATCGCAGTGGCAACCGGCGTCTCTGTTGTGATGACTAACGGTGAGATTCAAGATACTATCATCAGCTGGGGTGAAGCGCTCCTGAAAGATGCTGGCGGTGGCGTTGTTGGTGTGCTGGCGTATCTGTTCTACTTGCCAATGTCATTCATTGTGCCATCATCATCAGGTTTGGCAGCAGCAACCATGCCAGTTATTGCGCCAATTGCCGACCTGGTTGGCTCAAGCAAAGAAGTCATGGTCGCTGCTTTTGCTACAGCATCAGGCCTCATCAATATGATGGCGCCAACTATTGCTTCATTGATGGGCGGTTTGGCACTGGCTGGCGTTTCATATCGCGACTGGCTGAAGCGGTCAGCTCCGATTATGGCAGTATTTGCCGTCATCAGCCTTGTAGTTATTGCAATCTTTGGAGCGCTGTAACGCATGGATAAGAAGCGTACTATTGTAGTAGCGCTCGGTGGTAACGCCCTGCAACGGCAGGGCGAAGCCGCGTCTGAGCAGCAACAGCGTGTGGCTGATGAGACGGTTCGCCAACTTTTGCCGTTGATTCAAGCTGGTCACAATGTAGCGATTGTCCATGGCAATGGGCCGCAAGTTGGCAACATTGTCTTACATGAAGAAGCGATTAATACGGCCGACGTGCCAAGTTTACCTCTGGAGGATTCTGGCGCTATGAGCCAGGGTTTGATTGGTTTCTGGTTGCAGCAAGCTCTGCATGACGCCTTTAAGGTTAATCAAATGAATAATCGCGCCATCAGCGTGGTGACACAGACAATTGTTGACTTAAGCGATCCAGCTTTTCAAAATCCGACTAAGCCAATTGGTCCGTTTTATTCGGAAGAGGAAGCTAAAGCTGTCGCTAGTGAGCGGGGCTATACGGTGAAAGAAGATGCTGGTCGTGGTTGGCGACGAGTTGTGCCTTCACCAAAACCTCAGACGATTGTTGAGGCCGACGTGATTAAAGCGCTAGTCCATGCTGGAGTCACAGTCGTATCAACTGGCGGTGGTGGCATTCCTGTTTTGCAGGATGAAACTGGTCAATTAAAAGGCGTCGCGGCGGTTATCGATAAGGATTTTGGAGCAGCCAAATTGGCGGACCTTTTAGAAGCTGATACATTGTTAATTCTGACTTCGGTTGACGCTGCTAAGATTAATTTTGGCAAGCCAGATGAACGATCCTTAGGCAAGGTCTCAGTAGAAGAGCTTCAAAAACACATTGATGATGATCAATTTGCGGCAGGCTCGATGTTACCAAAAGCTCAGGCGGCGCTGGCGTTCTTAAATGGCAAGCCGGGCCGCACGTCAATTATTACCTCGTTAGATAAAACTGCTGAAGCAATCAACGGCTCAGCTGGAACGATAATTAAATCGTAATAATACACACAAGAAATTCCTGTCAATAGGGCAGGTTTTCTTGTGTTTATAGATATTTTATTCTATAATATAGAAATTATGTTACAGTATCTTCGCTCGTCAAGTAACAACTTGGTGATTAGTACGCAAGAAAAATTGCGTGCTGGCTCTTGGGTACGTTGTGAGCGTCCGAGCGAGGAGGAGGTGACTCAGCTATTGACGTTAGGTCTGGACGAGGACTTAATTAGTGATGCGCTTGATCCACACGAGGTGCCGCGTATTGAATTTGATAATGACTGGACGTATCTAATTGCCCGTCTACCAGATACAGATGATGATTTTAATGATTTTACTACGCCAATATTATTTTGTCTGAATAAAGATTATCTCGTGACATTATCGCGGGATAGCTTGGGGCGTTTATGGCAGACATTTATTGATAAGACGCGAATTAGAACTGATCGGCAAATTGAGCTTCTGGTTGCTATGGTTGAGGCAATTTCAACTCAATACCAGAGGCGGGTGGCAACGATTAACCGTCAAATGCGTGCTGCTACGGATAATATTCATACATTGAGAGTTAATGATATTGCGACGTTGGCCGAATACGAACGCAAATTGAACGATTATTTAGACGCTCTCATTCCGATGAACTGGGCAATTGAGCGCCTTTTGGCAACCCAAAAACTGCGTCTGAAGGAAGATGATAAAGAAGATGTTGAAGATATTTCGATTGATTTAGAGCAGGTAATTGCACGATGTAAAAGTTTGCTGAGGACTATTACAAATGTTCGCGATAGTTATCGTGCAGTGATGGACACGCGGCTTAATGAGACGATTCGTCTTCTAACAGTAATTACGGTAGCTTTGACTATTCCGATGATGATTGCTGGCTTATACGGCATGAACGTGCCAGTTCCAGGAGCTGATAATCCAGTGATGTTTTGGATTATTGCCGCAATTAGCATGGCTCTGGCTGTTGTTGTGGGATATTATTTCTTAAGGCGTAGGTAGCGCGGGCGTCACCTCGAGTCTAAATTGCTAATATAGCTTATGTATATTATAATTTTTTTATGGTGGTGGGTTATTTTGAGCGCAGATCACTGACCGAGAAACTAACACAAGTTAATCGAATGCATAAAAATGGCTGGATTCACTTGGGCGGAAGTTTTGATGCTGTTCGTGTATCTAAGGCTTTATCACTGTCTACGAATGTAGTGCGTGATGTGCTTGATATTCATGAACTTCCTCGAGCAGAATTTTCTGATGGTGTTGAATATATATTTACGCGCATGCCGTTTGGACGAACCGATTCCGGTAAAACGGTGCCATTTTTAATTGCGATTTCTGGTGGTCATTACATTACAATATCGCCGTATGCTAAATTCTCGCCTCTAGAAATTAGTGATTATTTATTCAGTACCACTGAGCGACCAGCGGGAATTTTTGCTGCAAATCTAGCCTATATTATTGCCCAATATGAACAGCGCGTACATTTGTTAACGGAGAAGATTGCTGATGCTCGGCGGCGTCTAAGTCGTCGTGAGGTGGAGAACGCTGATTTTATTAAATTTGTAGCAATTGAAGATACGCTTAACGAGTATCAAAGCAGCCTGGAGGGAATATCTCATGTTATTGCGCAGCTGATGGAGAATCGCCGTCATTTGTTTAAAACACGAGATTTAGAAGCGCTGGCGGATATTGATTTACATATCAAGCAGATTTTAGTAGCAATTAGCTCCAGCGCACACACCATATCCAGTATTCAAAATGCCTATTCAACCGTGGCTAATAATACTTTGAATCAGCGAATGAAAGTTTTAACAGCTATTACTATTTTGCTGGCAATTCCGAATGTCTTTTATGGTATGTATGGAATGAATATTGCCTTGCCGTTTCAGGGGGAGCCTTGGGCATATCCAGTAATTACCAGTTTTACAGTGTTGTTGATTTTACTTGTTATGGTTATTGCCAAGCGAATTCGCTTATTCTAATATATAAATAAGTAGGCATTTTAAAATGTTTTTGCTTGACGTACCAATAGACGTTTGGTACCATTGTTGATGTGTCTCGCGCCGAAGCATTAAATTGCTGATATATAAGTGATAAAGGTCGAAGCGCGTGGGGCTGCACATAATAATAAGGAGTGCAAAACACATGCCAATAGCAATCAAGTTTGTGCCATCCCGGCGCAAAAAGATCGCGGTGGATGTGGTGCCTGCCGAATGGCAAACATACATAGCACAATAAAAAGTGCAGTCGCTCTCATAATAGAATAGGGACGACTATAAATAAATCCCGCTCCAAGGCACCGGAGCGGGATTTTGGTTTTTCATCAAATAATATTAATCTTTTATTTCTACGCCAGCCTTTTTAAGCGCTTCTTTTACTGACGATTCAATTGAGCCCGAGCTATCCATTTCAGTGTTTTTTCCATTGATATAGAAGGTTGGAGTGGCGGCAACACCATGTTTGCGTCCCAATGCCATATCAAAGTCAATCTTATTCTTAACCTTGCTACTGGCAACATCGATTTTATACTGATCAATGTTGAGGTTTAATTTTTCTGCATATGACCTAAATATCGTGTCGCGCTCTGTGGCGCTGGCGTTCTTCCACGCGTCCTGGCTAGAGTATAAGAGATTATTCATTTCCCAGAATTTTCCCTGCAGGCCAGCAGCTTCAGCAACGGCTGCGGCAGCTCGTGCATTTGGGTGTGAGCCAGCAATTGGGAAATTGCGGAAGATAAGTCGCACATTATCCTTGTATTTTTTTGCAATTTCTTCAGTTTTTGGTGCAGCAGCGCTACAGCCAGGACATTGATAGTCCGCGTACTCAACAATAGTCACCTTAGCGCTCTTACTGCCAATTTCATGGTCAGCAATATTGCCGTTTCTGGACTCTGCGGCTATTGCTGTGTTCAACTGATCGTTTGTGATATCGCTCACATTGAGTCGATTTTGTGTTGAAATATAAATCATTCCGCCAACAATTGCTATTACAATAATTGAGAAAATTATCCAGCTCTTCTTGTTCATTTTACCTCCGTTTACTCTAGCAAGTATAGCACGAAATACGGTACAATAAAACTATGATGATAATGCTAATTATTGGATATTTAGCTGTTTTGGCGGCGTTGTTTATTGTGCTGGGAATTCAACCAAATGTGCCATCGCATAGTCAATTTGAACTGCAACGTCGAAGTAAAAAGGGTGATAAAAAGGCCGATATTTATTTGCGCCAGCAAAAATTCTTATGCGATATAATTTCTTTGCAACGAGTATTGGCATCTTTATTGCTGGTTATTTTAACGGTTATTAGTGTCAATTTATTTCACTGGACAATTGGGCTCATATCATCAATGATAATTGCTCTTGAAATCGGTGTAGTGGCGCGGATCCGTTTGTGGCAAAAATATTCACAGCAGTTATATGAAAAATATGAATCACAAATCTTAGCGATTATTGAACGTCGTCAATTATTGTTCTCGCTAATTCGTTCGGTTTCGCCAACGGCAAATGATAGCCGTGTAGTTGAGTCGAAGGACGAGCTATTGGAGATAGTTACTAGGTCGAGTAGAGTTTTCTCTGCTAACGAAAAGAAGCTGATTAATAGTGGGCTAAAATTTAACGATATGAGAGTTGAGAGTGTGATGACGCCGCGAAGTATGATCGAGGCGGTGTCGGTGGATGAGTTTCTTGGGCCATTAGTCTTAGACGATCTTCATAAAAAAGGCCATAGCCGGTTTCCGGTTATCCAAGGTGATATTGATCATATAGTTGGCATGTTAAGGATTCAAGATTTGTTAACAATTGACCGCACGTCAAAATCTCATCGTGCAGAAAAAGTTATGAGTAGAGATGTTTACTATATAGATAAAGATCAGACTCTATCGTATGCTTTGGCCGCATTCTTAAAAACACAGCATCATCTTTTTATTGTTATTAATGAACTTCGAGAAACGGTAGGTTTACTGAGTTTGGGTGATGTTATGGAGGAATTGCTGGGTCGTAAGATAGATAATGAATTTGACTCCGAAGAAGAACTCCGTAAGGTTATTGAGCATAAAAATCGCAGCACTAACAGCTTATAGAACGCGGATATTGCTTAAGAGTCTATTTTTTGCATGTATCGACATTCGGGATAATTAGAGCATCCGTAAAATGGCGAATGATCTTTTTTGCTGTGTCTTATCACCAGATGACCGCCACGACAGCGTGGACATGGTTTAATCTTTTGAGATATGTCTGATACGTCAGGAATTGGTACTACGACACCTTTATCTTCGAGGGCGCGAATGATAGTGAGTAGTCCTGTGCCGTTAATAAGTCGTATTCTGTTGCCATTGGTAGAATATTTCACAAATTTTCGTGCATCTGAGGAGAAGATGTTTGTAGTGACAAAGAATGCCTCACCTCCATGTAAATGATCAACAACCGCACCATAAAAATCACGCATTTCGGATACTTTAACAATTTTTTCGATATATTTTTTACATTGGACATAGCTCTGGACGCCGTTTTTGTATAATACAATGTCGATGCCACCGTCACGTTTATACGGAGTGGTTGCAGCCGAATAGCCAAAATGTTCAAATAATTGAGCGATGTATTTTTCGAAATTATACGGTGACATGGAGCGAATTTTGGTGAGCAGTTCATGGTCGCTGAGTGGCGTGACTTTAGGTGTGTCCTCCGCAGTGGACTTCTTGTTTAGTCGCACTTTTTCTGGTATAGCATTAGTAGCTGGCTTAATATCTGCCGTGACTGTCTTTTTCTGACTTAACTCTTCTAGCTCACGAGAGGCTGTGAGATATAATTTTCTATAATGAAAAATCACAAGAGGACTGGCGATAATCCATGTAATTGAACAAAAGATGACTACAGTGCCCACCGTATAGCTATCCATGGGGTGATTATAGCATAAAACTGTCGCTACTGTGGTATAATAACAGATATGAAAAATAGAATTTTGGCAGCAAAGACCTCTGATGAAGTTGGGAAAAGTATTACGGTAGCGGGCTGGGTGCACTCCCGGCGCGATCACGGCGGACTGATTTTTATTGACCTACGCGACCATACTGGGCTGGTGCAGCTGGTGATTAATCCTGAGCAGGCGGAAGCCTTTCGTTTGGCGGAAAGCCTGCGTGATGAGTTTGTAATTCGCGTCAGCGGTGTGGTGACAGAACGTGGTGAAGGTTTGAAGAATCCAAATATCGCCAGCGGTAATGTGGAAATCGTGGTGGAAAACCTGGAAATCTTGAACCGCGCTGAAACCTTGCCGATCCAGCCGTTTGCTGAGGAGAATCAGGCAGGCGAGGACTTGCGTTTCAAATATCGTTACCTCGATTTGCGTCGTCCAAAGATGCAACAGATGCTGAAAAAACGCGCTGAAATGTACCGACGGATGCACCAATACATGGACGACCGCGACTTCATCGAGATTCAGACGCCGATTTTGGCGAATTCCAGCCCTGAGGGCGCGCGTGATTTTCTGATCCCCAGCCGTTTGCAGGAAAATAAGTTTTACGCGCTGCCGCAGGCGCCGCAGCAGTTCAAGCAGCTGTTGATGGTTGGCGGTGTGCCGCGATATTACCAGTTGGCGGCGTGTTTTCGCGATGAAGATCCTCGGGCTGATCGACTGTACGGTGAGTTTTACCAGCTGGATCTGGAGATGAGCTTTGTTGAGGACGGCGAGGAGGTTCGCCGTGAGGTCGAACCGCTGATGCGACAGCTTGCGACTGAGTTTGCCGGCAAGGAATTGCTGGATTTGAGCGATCTCGCGGTCGGTGACGGCAGTCCAATTCCGCGCATTTCCTACCGCGACGCCATGGAGACCTATGGCTCGGATAAACCAGATTTGCGCTTTGGCATGGAATTGGTGGAGCTGACCAGGGTGTTCGCCGACACCGAATTTGGCGTGTTCAAAAATGCTGAGTGCATCAAGGCGATTTGCGTCAAAAATGGCGCCAGTCTTAGCCGCAAGCAAATCGACCAATTTACTGATGTTGCTAAAAGTGAGGGGGCGGGTGGCTTAGCCTATATTAAGTACATGACAATCAAAAATACAGACGAGGAGCAGGGTGATACGATCCCGCTTGTTGGTAGTAACTTTTATGGCTATGATGTGATTTCGCCAGTAGCAAAGTTCTTGTCAGATAAAGAACATAAGCTACTTATAGATACAATGAAACCTGAAGACGGTGATGTTGTCTTCTTCGGCGCTGACACTCGCCCAGTCGTCAATGCTGTGCTTGGTCGCTTGCGAAACGAATTTGCTACTCATTTCAACCTGAAAGACCCGAGCGTGGTGGCGTTTGCCTGGATTATCGATTTTCCGTTCTATGAATGGGATGATCATAGCAAGAAGCTTGATTTTGGCCACAACCCATTCGGTATGCCAAAGGGTGGCATAGAGGCGCTGGAGTCGGCGACGACCGATGCCGACAAACTGGCCATCGTGGCTGATCAATTCGACATGGTGATGAACGGCTATGAAATTTGCTCCGGTGGCGTGCGCAACCACAACCCAGCGGTGCTGTACAAAGTGTTTGACCTACTTGGCTTTAGCGAAAGCTACGTTGAGGAAAAATTTGGTGCCATGCTAAACGCCTTCAAATACGGCGCACCGCCACACGCTGGCTGTGCCTTTGGCGTTGATCGCATCCTCATGGAACTTATTGACGAAACTAATGTTCGCGAAACCTTAGCCTTTCCAAAGAACGGCTCGGGCGTCGACGTGATGATGGATTCGCCATCAACGGTTGATCCAGCGCAGCTACGAGAATTGGGGTTATAACATACATCACGGCAGAACAAACTGCCGTGATTATTTTATAGTGACAGGCGAGTTATTTCTGTCGCTTTTTCTGGCTGATAAATTGTGAGATGAGACCAATGATAACAACCAAAACTACAACGTAAAGCAACCCACTGATCAACCAGGCGGCAAGGCGAAACACCATGCTCAATACCCAAGCGATGATGACCAGGAATGCGATACTGTAAATTAATTTAGGGAAAGACATATATCCATTATACCATCTACCGTGAGCTAAGCATACCGTCAAACCACCCCTTAGCATGGCAATCACGAAAGTTCCAGGCCCCGGGGCTCTCGGTTTTGTAGCTCCAATAAAACCAAGCATCGACGTTTGCTGGTACTGCAAGTTGCGATTGGCAATGGGTGTATTCATTACTATTACTGGCAATGCCTGGCGGCAGGGCGGCACTCCACTCGCCGATGATTAGTGGCTGCTGCTGGGAGTAATCGCGGTACTCGCCAGACCGTTGGTTGAGCACCTGACGGTGGTGAGTTAGTGACGTCGCTTGATTGTCTGTATCGGAAAAGCACTGATAATGATGTATATCCAGCGTATTAGACCCGACGCGCCCCGACCACCAAGCTGGCTGGTAGCAATCAGAGACTACGATGCGTACATGAGACGGCAATTTAGCACGTAATTTTCGGCTCGTTTTGCGTGTCCACCACCACAACTGCCACCGCTCACGGCGTGTTGTCACCAGGGGCTCATTGAGTAGCTCAATACCCCAGAGTGCTGGATGGTTGCCATATTCATTGGCAATATCAAGTAATATCTGTGATGTTTTCCGTCTATTGGCGCATTGATACCACCCGACAGTGCTAGTATTACCACTGCCACTATGGTCGCTGGCGTTTTGAGCACCAGGTGCGGCATGGAGGTCGAGTAGTACCTGTAGGCCATAGTGCTTTGCTGTGTCCATCAGCCAATCGATCTGCGGTTTTGCTGATATATACGGCGGCTGATCCTCAAGCGCCCAGTAGCCAATCGGCAGCCGTAGTAGTCGTATACCAGCGTGCGCCAGCCATTTGAGGTCAGCCTCCTGGATGAAGGTGTGTCGATGGTGCTGGATGCGTGCTAGGCCATCTACGGTTTGAGATAATTCATATTCGTTAGTCACGTCCGTTCCGGCAAATACGCTTGGCGTCATCCATCGCTCCAGCACCAGCCAACCACCCAGATTAACGCCGGGCATGACAGGCGAGGAGGAGTGATGGCTCATATTTCTACTGTATCATGAATAATCTGGATTTTCTGCCAAAGTAGATGGCTGGAGGGTTATAGTCGAACACCCAACCAAGATGCTAAAATGTCACCAGCAAAGTAAGCCAAACCAGCTGCAATTGCACCTAGTGTTAGAGTGATCACGGATGATCGCCACGGCGATTGCTCGCTAACTTTTCCTTTAATGAAGCCGATTAATACGAATACGACAGCAGTTAATATTGAGCTAACGTAAAATAATGTTGTGCTGGAAATTTTTAGGTTTGCTATAACATCAATTAAGTATGGCAGGACCGGTACGCTGCCAACTATGACGAAGGCTAAAAATGTCATTAGTCCTATTATTTTTGATGATGACTGTTTTTTCTTATTATGAACCAGCTCATCATGTTCAGCGCTTGCCGCTAAGTAGGCGCTGGATCCCATTGAGAATCCATCGGCAATTAAATTAGCAATACCTAAAATAAGGATCACTGCGCTGGAAATTCCAGCTCCAGCTGAGGCCGCCACGACCGCGAATGTTGTTACGGTGCCATCGACTGCGCCATAGACAAATTCTGGAATATACTTCTTAATAATGTTTTGCATAACCGTATTATTTTACCACAATAAGTTCGTTCGAAAATTAGGCTATTGACATTTTAATAAGCTTATGCTATAGTCAAATAGTTAGATTATCTAATACAAACAAATTAGTAAAGCATGCTACAATAAACATAAGAAATGTAAACTTTTACAGAAAGGCAAGGCGTGGAAGATATTCAAACAACCATAATCTTATTATCGATCATAGTCGGGTTATTGTCTGTTATTATCGTGGCGTTGCTGGTGTTAGTTATTACCCTGTTGGTAAGAATTAACGCAATCATGAAGAGTGTTGGTAAAATTACGACAAATGTTGCCAGTGCGACTGAATGGTTGTCGCCAACAAAAGTTTTTAGTGAAATATCAGGATTGTTTCGTAAAAAATAATTAAATAAAAAGGAGTAACAATATGAAAAAAGTATTAGCAATTATCGGTGCAGCAGCAGCAGGTTTTGCAGCGGGAATTTTAACGGCGCCAAAGAGCGGTAAAGAGACTCGTAAAGATTTAAAGAAGAAAGCCGTCAAGTTGAAGGCTGATACAGAAAAGGTTGCCGGTAAGGCGGCTGCGGTAGCTAAAGATAGTGTTGATTCATTAAAAGTTGGTTCCCGAAAAGTAGGCGATGCTGTCACGGAAACTGCGAAAGACGTTAAGGGTAACGTCGAAAAGCGCTTTAAGTAATATTTGACTATATTTAAGAAGACGTGAGATAATATTAAGTGATGAGGAAAACCACTTTCTATCTTGCGTCTTTTTTAGTTGCTTCAAGTCTGCTAATCACGCCACGGGCGGTTTTGGCTGAATCCGTAGAT
>CBDFCQ010000015.1:0-12741 GCA_965246075.1 uncultured Candidatus Saccharibacteria bacterium | reverse complement strand
TATTTTTAGTATAGACCGCACATCAAAAAAGCTCAAGCTTGTTGTATTTTTTACCAAAATCCTTGCGCTTTTTCAAAAAACATCATACAGTTAAGATAGCGAACGTTACAAAAACAAACACCATAAATCGTATCTTTCGCTCTACGACATCCACCACAACTTAAAATACCCCGTCTCTATGGGGTATTTTTCTTTGTTAATATTTGCGACTGTTCGGTACGCCACTTGGCGATATTTCTATGATGGCCACTTAATAGCACCTCTGGCACTCGTAACCCTTTAAATTCTTCAGGTCGGGTATACTGCGGAAATTCTAGTGTCTCGCCATCAGAAAAACTCTCAATTTCCGCCGACTTTTCACCGCCCAGCACTCCAGGGATCAACCTAACAATAGAATCAATCATCATCATTGCTGCCAACTCGCCGCCAGTCAGTACAAAATCGCCAATACTCCACTGCTCGTCAACTAATTCCAGAATTCGCTCATCAACACCCTCATATCGCCCACAAATAAATATCACACCCCTGTTATCATCCGCTTCTTGCTGGGCTTTGGCCTGTTTCCAGCGCTGGCCACGTGCACTCATCAGCACAACCTTCGCTGTTTCATCCTGAGATTTAGCAAACTCCACCGCCTTCCATAATGGCTCGACCATCAGTAGCATGCCATCACCGCCGCCATACGGCGTATCGTCCACTTGAAGGCGAGGACCCAGGCCAAACTCACGTAGATTCACCGTCGTGAGCTCCACGACACCGTCTTTCTGCGCCTTCCACATCATGGAATTATTAAAAACCCCTGTCATCATTTCCGGAAAAAGCGTAATTACTTGAAATTTCCTCATCTGTTACAGTGTACCAAGTGTTGACTTTTTTGTCCAGGTATGATATATATATCAGCTTTTACTCAACCGAGTAGAAGTAGCCCTTACATAGGAAGGATGCATCATGGAGATCAACAAGCGCGACATGCTCATCGAGCGCATCAAAGAGGAGCTGGATTGGTTGTCCAGTCCTGTCCGCATCTCGATTGACGAAGAAGGAGAGATTCACGTTGCCCTCTCCGTAAGGATAGGAGACTTCGCACACTACAGGGAGCGCCACACAAGCGAACCAGAAGACCGCCCCGTGGCGGAGTTCGTCGATGAGCTTGTACCGCATGCTAGATCTGTATCAATAACATTCAAGAAAAATGTTGTTGACGAGGTTAGAATGGAGCGTAGGAGTGAATGCTTAGTCATCCACAACACGAAAGGCGCTCCCTCCCTCGACATCTGCACGCTCATGGAAGTGCTGGAGGTTGATAGAAGCACGGCTTCTAGAGCCTTCAACAGAATCACTCGAGGGGAGCAGATTTGCCTCACCTATCCCCGCAAGAAGTGGATGCTCTCCCAGAATAGGGCCTAACGCCCGCTGAGAAAATAGCTCGCCTTGAGACATTAAGTCTCGGCTTGAGCCTCTTGGCGGGCTATTTTCATGTCTTTTTATAGAAATTATTCCCCACCAAAAAACCGCCCCAGTAAGGACGGTTTTTTAGCACAAATAAGGCTCTCAATGGTTTCCCATTGTCTCGCATAGAGCTGTTCTCGCATAATGTCTGTGCTTGAACTGGTTTTAATTATATATCAAGGTCGTCCAGTTCTGCAAGCTCTTTTCTGGTGTTTTCTGCGTAAGATGACTTATTTTCCACAACTTCATCTGTTGAGTTATCCACAGAAGCACGATTATCATAATCATCACGTTCACGCGTACCAGTAAAACCATCATTATTCACAATCTTCAAGTTATATCGCGCGTCATTCTTCGCGCCCAAAGCCCGCAGTAGAGTCCGTAGGCTTTGTGCTGTGCCACCGCGTTTACCAATGACCCGACCCAAATCTTCTGGATTAACAGTCAATGTCAATAGAACACCCTTTTCATCAATTTCCCGCTCCACCACAACATCGTCGGGATGTCCAACGAGTGTTTTTACGACATACTCCACAAATTGCTGGTCTATTGTTGACATTCTGCCCCTCCTCCTGGAATTAAACTGTACTTTCATTATACACGAGCGGTTTGCCCCGTGCAAACTTTTATCATTTTTCGCCAGATTCTTTATACTTATCAATCGCCGCACGAGCAGCCTGCTGCTGGGCCACTTGTTTGGAAGGACCAGTGCCGCGACCCATCATTGTTTCACCAACAAATACTCCAAGCGTGAAAACCTTATCGTGATCCGGACCTTCCTCGCTCAAAACCTTATATACCGGCGTCTGGCTATCAACTCGCTGAGAAATTTCCTGCAAATACGACTTTGGATCGCGCCAACTACCCGACTCCAATATTCCATCTAGCTTGATAATAATGTGCTTATGGATAAAATCTCGCGCGTCTTCAAACCCACGCTCCAGATAAATCGCGCCAATCACCGCCTCAAAAGCATTAGCTAGGATCTGCAAATGTGCCCGATCCGAGCCATTTTTCTCGCCCTTTGACATACGAATCAGCGGCCCATAGCCCAACTTATCACCCGCATCACCGATACTTTCCGTCCGTACCAGCGCCGCCCGCCAGGCTGTCAAAATTCCCTCTGGCTCAGAAAAATTATTGAATAAATACTCTGTTACCGCCAATTCCAAAACTGCATCGCCTAAGAACTCCAGACGCTCGTTGTGATGATGAACAGACTTACGATGCTCATTAACATAACTGCGATGCGTCAAAGCCGTAATCAACAGATCCAAATTATTAAACTCAAACCCCAGTTTCTCACGCGCAAATTCCTGATATGGCGCCGTATTCATTCCGCTCATTTACAAATTCTCCTGTCTAATTCGTTTCATTGCTAACAGAATCAGCTTACCAATGTCTTCATATTCGACTTCATCCAACGCCTCATGAAACGAAAACCACTTCAATCCATTCATCCACTCTTCCTTCTGAAGTTTCTCATTAGGATCCAATGCCTTGACCAGATAAACCTGCGTCGTCATTAGCACTAGTTTATCAATTCGACGATAACGGAAATTCACCTTGCCCAGCCAGCCGTGTAGCTCAATATTCTTTAATCCGGTCTCCTCACCAATCTCCCGGCGAGCTGTCACCTGAGCTGTTTCACCTGGTTCAATATGACCCTTAGGTATTGTCCAACGATCACGAGCATCTTGGTATAGCAAGAATTCTGCCTCACCCTTTTCGTTGCGTCGAAAAATCACACCACCAGCGGTCGGCTCGCGTACAATTTCCTGAATCAGCGGCTTCTTACCACCACCAAAGTATTTTTTTATCTTATCAAAGTTGCTTGTTTTCATTATCGGACTCCTCCACGAGGGTACGGAGTGCCGTGCCAAGCACGCCATTCACAAACTTACCCGAGTTATCCGAACCGAACGCCTTTGCTAATTCCACCGCCTCATTAATCACCACTTTTGGCGGAACTGTATCCGCACAGTAGAGCAATTCATACAAACCAATCCGCAAGACCGTCCTATCAACCCTAGACAGCTGGTCAATTGGCCACTCTGGAGCTAAAGGTTTTAGCTTTTCGTCCAATTTCACCTGAGCCGCCAGTACGCCACTAACCAGATTATCAACAAATTCAACGTCATCAACGGATGATTTATACTCCGCTAAATTACGCTGTAAGATACTTTTGTAGTCAATACCAGCATCGCCCACCTCTGTACGAAACTCATGTTCATACAGTGTCTGCAACGCGACAATTCGTCCTAAATGACGGTTTGATGCCATTACTAAGCGTCCTGTTCGTAATTATTATTTTGTTGTTTTACCAGTTTCACGCTTGGTAGTCTTCACTTTAACAGGTGAAGTTCCATTAACGCGACGTGCCAATTTTAATACCAAATGACTGCGGCGAAGTCCAGTTTTACGTGGACTGCTCTGTTTTTTAGGCTGTGCCATAATTCATTCTCCTCTTTTAGGTTGTCATAAAACTTACGTACCATTATACCTTTTTTATTAGGTAATCTCAAGGTTTTATCTAAAAATTATACAAGTGTATTGACTTTTTGTATTGGTTATGTTAATATATGGAACATGAGTAACGAACAGTTTACACCACAAAGTAACGAGAACGGCAGACCTGTAATAGAAATACCAAAATCTGTAGTTAAAATCGGTGCAGCAGCATTAGCCACGTTAGGATTAGCTGGAGCTGCGAACACCCTGGGCTTATTCTATAGCCCTAAATCACCAGAAAAAGGACCAAGCCCTGCTCACCAAGTAGCTCAAGTTGTAGAGGATTATAGCAACGGAGTCATCACGGAGCTACCAGAAGATACAGAAATTCGCACTGTCACACTTGAAGAGGGAGAAAACCCGACTTCGGTGGCCGAAACAGCCATGGAAGAATACAACGAGGAAAATCCTGAGAATAAGATAGACCCTAATGAGGCAAGAAGCTCCATATATGAAACTGCTACCTACATGAAAGATCTCTACAAAAGCAAGACTGGCGACTCAGAGATCCACCCAGGAACTACCGTCAACATTGCCATAGGCGACATGAACGGTGACGGAAAGCCAAGTATAGCCATAACAAGAATAGAAGACGGATTGAAATAGGCTGTTTTCTAGACCACAATATTCACCAGCTTTCCTGGAACATAAACCATCTTTTTAGGTGGTTTATTGTTTGTGAATTTCTGGACATTTTCATCAGCCAAAGCAGCCTCTTCCACGCCTTGCCGGTCGGTATCTACTGGTAATTTAAGCTTTGATCGAAGTTTGCCGTTAACTTGGACGATGATGGTTATCGTATCACTCTTTAGATATTTTTCATCCCATTTCGGCCAGTGATTGACATGAATGGTATCAGTATGGCCCAATTCATGCCACAATTCTTCGGTGATGTGCGGCGCAAATGGCGCTAAGATTTGTAGCAGACTCTCCAAAGTAAACCGCCACGTTGCTGATGCTTGAATACTCTGCGCTTCTTTAATTTTATACAAGCCATTGACCATCTCCATCATCGCCGCTACGGCTGTATTAAACTTCTCATCTTCAATGTCGCGGGTGACTTTCTTGATAGTGAGGTGAGTGAGGCGCAGTAGCCCCGTGACTACATCACCATCCTCTTCCAGAGTACACTCTTCGCTCAAATCTCCACTGGAGATTTCTCGCGAGCGTTCGGCTGAAGCGTCCGCTATTCGCGAACACTTCACAGCCTCTGTCAGAGGAGGTAGTGTAGCCGCCTCAACAAACTCCTGCACCACGTTCCACACTCGATTCAGGAACCGATACGTTCCTGGCACCCCGCGCGGATCCCACGGTGCATCCATATCGTACGGCGCGATGAACATCTCGTAAACACGCAGTGCATCGGCACCGTAACCACTGTCCATAATCTCCATCGGATCGATGACATTGCCCTTGGACTTACTCATCTTTTGACCGTCCGGCGCCATGATGTAGGCATTGTACATCATCCGCTTGAACGGCTCGGGTGTTGGCACCAAGCCAAGTTTATGGAAAAAGCGCATCCAAAAACGGCTGTACAGCAGGTGCGCCACCGCGTGGTCGGCACCGTTGTAGTAATCGACCGGCATCCAATGACCAATTCGCTCAGGATTCCATGCCTCGTCATTATTGTGCGGGTCAAGATAGCGTAGGAAATACCAGCTAGAACAAGCATAGCCGTCCAATGTGTCAGTTTCGCGTCGGCCTTCACACCAATTGTCGCCCGCTGGCTTCGGCTCGGTGATCGGCACGGTTTTACCCGTTTCAACATCAACCCACACGCGCACCCAGTCATCAACTTGCGCTAGGACCGACGTATTGCCACCCGTTGGCTTGAAGTTCTCGACCTCTGGCAGAATCACTGGCAAGCACTCATCCGCCACGGCAATTGGTGCGTAACCATCAACATGAACTATTGGAATCGGTGCACCCCAATATCGCTGACGAGAAATCAGCCAGTCACGCATTTTGTAAGTAGTTTTACCACGACCAGATCCCTGCTGTTCCAGCCACGCTACGATTTGTTCGCGGGCGTCCTCGCTGCGCGTACCGTCAAATTGCCCAGAATTGATCAATTCGCCCTCACCCGTGTAGCAGCCGATATCCGCCGAATCTTCCGGCTTATCAACCACTTGAACAATCGGCAAATCAAATTTCTCAGCAAAGGCAAAGTCACGTTCATCATGTGCCGGCACCGCCATGACTGCACCCGTGCCGTAACCACTCAGTACGTAGTCCGCCACCCAGATTGGCAGCTTTTGGCCATTGACTGGATTGATAACATAACTACCCGTAAAGACGCCAGTTTTATCCTTATTTTCCTGGCGCTCAACGTCAGACTTTTGCTGCGCCGCTTGAATGTATGCTTCAACTTTGGGGCGCGTGTCAGCATTGACCAACTGAGAAACCAGTGGGTGTTCTGGCGCCAGTGCCACGTAGCTGGCACCAAACAAGGTGTCGGGGCGCGTAGTAAATACGGTAATGATGGCATCCTGTCCGCTGACCGCAAAATCAACTTCCGCGCCAACCGACCGGCCAATCCAGTTTTTCTGCATGGTCTTGACCATCTCCGTCCAGTCTAGGTCGTCAGTCGCCTCCAGCATCTCATCAGCATAGGCAGTGATGCGGAAAAACCACTGTTTGAGGTTGCGCTTGGTGACGGGGTTGCCGCAACGCCAACATTTGCCACCCTCAACCTGCTCGTTAGCCAGCACCGTATTGTCGGTATCACACCACCATTGCGGCTGTTCCTTTTGATACGCCAAATCGTGCTTGTATAGCTGCGTAAAAATCCACTGCGTCCACTTGTAGTACTCGGGGTCAGCCGTAGAAATTTCCTTTGACCAATCATAGCTAAATCCGAGCCGCTTCAGTTGGGCGATGAAGTGTGCCTTGGCTTCATCATGTGCCACCCGCGGCGTTTTACCGACCTTGATAGCGTAATTTTCCACCGGCAAGCCAAAACTGTCCCAGCCAATTGGATGATACACATTGTAGCCCTGCTGACGCTTCAGGCGCGCCTTGATGTCGGCAAATTGAAACGTCCGACCGTGACCGATGTGAATACCAGCTCCGGTGATGCCAGGCAGCATGCTCAAACTGTAATATTTGGAACGCGTCGCATCACCAAGGTCAGTGAAATAGGTGCCATCAGCCTCCCACTTATCTTGCCATTTTTTCTCAATTTCCGTCGGATTGTAGCGTCTCATATCTGTAATTATAACAAATAATCTCGCTCATTACGAACGAGATTATTTATAGTCAGGAGGTCAAGTTAATCGCCTGAGTATCCACCACCAAATATACCTAAGAGCTCTTTTAGACTACCGGCATCGGAAGGGATATTCACTTCTTCGGACTTATTCATGGTAATATCAAGCGAAACTTCAGTCGATGCTTTATCTCCCTCTCCCTTAAGCTCTAAAGCCTTTAGCTCGTGAGACCATCTATCAACCCACATCTTAAGTGAAGCTTTGTCAATTGATAAATTATCGTCATTACTACTATCATTGGACTTTTCGCATTTGCTAAATTCCTTACCAATAGACGATTTTTTAAGTTCATCATCAAACTTTGATGACTTTTCACGATCACCCTGCAGTTCAAATCCACGTCCACCATTACGGTCACTAATATTCGAGTCCTTTATGCTGTAAAAACTATTTTTCTGATACAGCCGAGCAATCTCCCTACGAGCGCTTTCATCGCTTCGCATTTTCTTTAATGTTTCAGTGTAGCACTTGTAGCTGTCATCTTTAATATCGTCCGGAGAGATCTTCATCCATTTTCCGTTGAACTTATCTAATACGGGATTAAGTTGGCTCAACATTTTATCGCGATATTCTTTTATCTGATCTTTTGATAATGCAAAACCAGACTTTGCAGTCTGCTCCTCCACCATAAGTTCAAAAATATCAGAGAAAGAATCCTTTAGATTATCAATTTTTGCATACACTGTACCGTCGTCACCAACAACAACGTCACCCTTTAATGAAAAAGTTTTGTCAACGTCTTTAATCGTTAACTTTGCATCAATATTTGATTTTACTTTATCAGAAGCAGCGTTAGCTTTCACGTTAAGCTCTAGCTTGGCTGAATCTTTCATATTAATCATGATTTTCCCATTAACAACAGCCTTCTTTGATACAATCGCATTGGACACAGCGTCGGTAACCATTTTTTCCGGATTTTGCCACCACAAGAAATAAGTCAATAAAGCAGCAATAATTGCAACAATTGCCAGCGCACCTAACGTGATACCGACAATTAATCCTGTCTTTTTCTTCTTTGGCTTTGACGTGGCCATATTGCCATATGGCGGCTGTGGTGTAGGTTGGCTATTCTGATCCATATTCCCCCCTTATACTTATTTAATATCAATATAGCACATTTAGTCTTTAAATTGTGAGAAAAATTGATTCTTTCTGGCAATCCATTCCGGAGTTTGGCGAACAAGATATTTATCATCCTCAGTACTGTGAAGATTGATCTTTATCGACTCCTCTAGCCACACGCCGCCGCTTGATCCTTTAAACAATGCAATTCCCTCTGACTTTAATTTATCCCGTACAAACGACCCGGCCTCGATAGCGTTTTTACACTCTTTTACCTGACAGCCTTTTTGGCGAGCGGCTGGCGCCAGATATTGATTAGCTTTATCACCCACCGTAACGACCCAATCCAATAAATCCGGGTTGCAGTTCGCGCCAAGCTCAGCATGAGCTTGCTCAAAAATCCCTTTCAAACCGTTCATATTACCAAGCACAGCAATTCGCTGCGGCGTCTCTATTCGGTAAAGAGACTGGAGGGCAGCCAATGCCGTTAGTGGCGTTGAACTATAGCTATCATCAATCAGCCACGTGTTATCAGCCCCCTTCAGTAAATTCATCCGACCTGGCAGCGGCCGCAAAGATTCCACACCCTTTTTGATATTCTCCTCAGACTCACCTAAAGCATAGCCGACAGCCGCCGCGACTACTGCTGGACGGACATTATGTTCGCCAATCAGCTTAACGTCAACCTCTAGACCGTCGGGATTTTCTGGTGACACAATAAAACCATGATGTCCGTCTGTCAAAGAAAAATTACGATCATCAAAATTGTACTCTGCCACTGGATCGCTACCATAGGTAGTGATATTAGGATTTGTCAGAAAGCTCGCAAAACGCCCATCAATATCATCGCGATTAATCATCGCCATACGCGAATAGTTAGCCAAAGAAATCATCTCGTTCGCCACCTCTTCCAAAGAGTGTTCAACCTGCATACGGCCATTTGTCACAGATGTCACAACCGTAATATCAGGCATTATATAATCTTTAAACCATAAATTATAACCAGGCTCTTTTGGGTTAAATTCCTGGACAATGATCTGAGTATCCGGCTTCTCAGCCTTAATTCTTTTCTTTACCGCCCTTATTACCTTCCACCATTTGAATAAGCCTTTTTCTGGCATCCTAACGCCCATCATCTGCAGTAAAACATCGGCTTTTGTTTTTGGCTCATCAGTACGGAGTTGGATATCAAATTGCCGAGATAAAACCGTACCAATAGCAATTTTTGCACTAGCTTTCCCGGCACTGCCTGTTACTGCCACCAATCTAACTTCTGGGTGTGCTGCAAAAAACTCCCGCACTAGTTCTGCTAGTTTTTCTTCCCTCTTTTTTGAAACCGTAACCATAACTATATCATACCATAAGCATCATAGAAGAGCTGCTACGCGCCCACCCGGGGCATTTTGAAAATGTGTTTGTCTTTCAATTGGCAAGCATAGGAGATGCCCCTATGCGTACCAGCTCACTTGTGATTATGCACCAATTATCACAAAAACACAAGCGTTATTTAAAAATACTTCAGTCAAAAAATGCTCGCCTCATTAGTAAGCCAATTGCCAAACTTTTGCCAATGCTGAAAATGAGAAGGGTTAATCTTCGCGCCATCATGACGGAGTGCAAATTCCTCAGCAATTGTTAACCCGCCGCTATCCTCCATTAATACAACCTGATTCATCGATGCTCCTTCGCCGCGCGGCTCGTTTATAAACACGCCAGTTTGATCAGATATAAACAGCTTTAATTGCTCGCCATCAAAATACGCCACAACGTCATGCAATATAATTCTCCGATCATTTTTATTTTTCATCAAAGCCAAAAAATCTTCAGCCGTAAACCAATTAGCGACATCCTTCATGTAACCGCCCGGAAAGCCGCCCAGTGCTGGGATTTCCCAACTACTATCGTTAACAACAACCGGCTGTCCAGCCTTTTTGTACGCCATCTTAACCTTCGCTTCGGTAATCCTCAACGGATCGTTATGCTGGATTTCATCAATGTCAATTTGCAGCGGCTCGACAACAATCCCATAGCCTTTCAGAACCGACTTAGCTTCTTCGAGTTTGTGCGGATTGCTGGTAACGAATGTTATTTTCTTTGACATGTTTCTATTGTATTATATCAGTATTTTTAGGCTTGGTGGATTGAGTGTGCTCTATTTCTTCGCGATACTTCTCTGGCTGAGCGCGGAAGATTTTCACCCATTTACTATCATCTGCCAAGTCATGATATTTAATGTAATATCGTTTGTCAAAGCCGCCCTTATCTTGCTTTTTACGCGACATTTCCTCTTGGACTTGTTCTATAGAAAAGCCAAAATCCTGGCGCAGCGCGTCAACAACTTCCTGCAAATCAGCCAGCTCTTTGAGAGATTCGCCGCGCTGATTATCGCCCAGTGGAATTTCGTCTGCCTCCTCGTGAACCTTGCGGAGCAACTCGCAGCGAAACTCTTGTTTGTCTAATATGCGGTACTCCGTATGTAAAACTTCTTCGTCGTCCAGACACTTTTTCACGACTTTATCGCGAACTAGTTTTTGTAAATAAAATCGAATCATGCTTATTTCTCCTTATCCTCTTATGATGTTTAATAGTTCCTGCTCGTCAATAATTTTGGTGCCGTATTGTTCGGCTTTTTTCAGCTTGCTAGCACCGACTTTACCGCCCGCTACCAGATATGTTGTATCTTTTGCAACAGCGGTTTGAAAGGTGCCGCCAAGATTACGGATTTTTTCAGCAGCAGTATCGCGATCCATCGATTGCAGGGTGCCGGTGATGACGAAACTTTGGCCAGTTAGACTGCCGGATTTTTTAGTAAATTGTGGCGTCACACCCAAGTCGGCAAATTTTTCGAGCAGCTTCACATTATCCTCATCAGCAAACCACGCCACAATTGATTCGGCAACAATTTCGCCCACGCCATCCACTTCGCGTAGCTCATCGATAGTCGCTTGACTGAGCTTCTCAACACTTTCAAAGTGATTTGTGAGATCAATCGCTGTCTGCGAGCCGACATGACGAATACCGAGACCAAACAAAAACCGCTCCAGGGCTGGCTGCTTTTTAGCAGCAATGGCATCAATGAGCTTTTGCGCAGAAATCTCAGCGAAACGCTCTAGTCTCAGTAGATCATCTTTCGTCAACCGGTAAATATCCGCCAAATCATTGACCAGCCCAGCTTCGACCAACGCCTCGACATTTTTCTCGCCCAGCGTATCGATGTCCAGTGCGCCTTTGGAGACAAAATGCGCCAGAGACCGCTTCAAAATCAGCGGGCCGCTCAAGCCTTTAACGCGGTAGACTGCCTCACCCTCTGGCCGCACAAATTCTAGCTCTGGATATTGGCGCGCCAATTCTGCTGGATAATCAATTGGCTTGGAGCCTGCTGGCCGCAATTCTTTCAACACAGTTTGCACCTGCGGGATGATATCGCCCGCCTTGAAAATCACCACCGTGTCGCCGCGGCGCACATCCAGCCGGGCAATTTCGTCGGCGTTATGCAGACTAGCGTGCTGCACCGTCGTACCGGCCACCACTACGGGGTCAAACACCGCTACTGGCGTGGCCGCACCCGTTCGACCGATGGAAATAACGATATCGTGGACGATGGTCGTAGCCTGCTCAGCAGCATACTTGTAGGCCACAGCACCGCGCGGATTTTTACCAACCAACCCAAGGCTTTCATACAACGCTCGGTCATTGATCTTAATCACCAAACCATCAGTATTAAACGGCAAATCGTGCCGCTTGTCGTCCCATTCGTTGACGAAGTTCATCACCTCAGCTAAAGTAATAAAAACGCTTGCCTGCTGATTACGAGTAATTCCTAGGGCGGTCAGCGCCTCGTAAGCAAAGCTGTTGGTCGGCACTTCAGCGTCGTTATCACGCAGTACATCGTAGCCGCGAAAATGCAGCGGCCGCGCCGCAACCAAAGACGGATCAAGCTGGCGGATTGTCCCTGCCGCCAAATTACGCGGATTCGCAAATTCTGGCTGCCCCGAAGCCTTTTGCCTTTTATTGAGCGCCGCAAAGTCGCGCTTCAGCATCACAATCTCGCCACGAATTTCTGTCCGTCCGCGCAAAAATTGTTCAAAGCCTGACGCTTCGTGCAGCCGCAGCGGCACGTTTTTAATGGTCCGCACATTGTTCGTCACATCCTCGCCGATAAAGCTGTCACCGCGCGTTACCGCCTGAGTCAACACGCCATCAATATAAATCAACGCGCACGCCAGGCCATCCATCTTTATATCGGTAAAAAATTCATGCTTATGCCCCGGCATCAGCTTATCAGTACGCTCAATCCACGCTTCAACCTCAATTTTATTAAAAACATCGTTTAAGCTCACCATCCGCCGCTCGTGCTTTACTTTCTGAAAACCGTCAAGCAACTTATTGCCGACACGTTGCGTTGGGCTATCAATTGTAATTAGCTCCGGACATTCGGCTTCGATTG
>CBDFCQ010000014.1:0-13569 GCA_965246075.1 uncultured Candidatus Saccharibacteria bacterium | reverse complement strand
TTTGTGTTGGTTTTAAGTTTTCCATATATGTTTATTTTATATCAAAAAACTAACAAAAAGTCAACCCCCCAACAGAGGTTGACTTGCTTTTACTGAAATAATTTCTATTTAACACCTAAATGGTGCTTTACGCGCGCTACCACGTCACCAATTACAACCTGAGATTTCACCAAATAATCATCAACACCCAAGCTCTCAGCGCGTTCCTTGTCCTTTGGCTGACTAAGTGCTGTTAGCATAATTATCCTTACGTTAGCGGTTTCTGGAGTATTACGTAGAATATCCAGAACATCAAATCCACTGATTTTCGGCATCATCACATCCAATAAAATTAAGTCCGGGCGATATTCTACAGTTGCAGACAGTGCATCCTCGCCGTTATTTGCCTCCCTAACATCAAAACCTTCAATTTCTAGCCGAGACCTATACACCGCAGATAGTGCAATGTCATCCTCAACTAGTAAAATCTTCTTTTTCTGCTCGTTCATCCTACCTCCATTTTATGTCGTATCTCATAAAAACACAAGCTCTATAGCGATTTTGCCTTATCCATCTGTGGATCACGATTATTATTAATGTCATCCGCCGATAAATCAACCTTCACATCAGGCTCTATACCTGTCTTATCTATGTTACTACCCCTTGGCGTGTACCAACGAGCTTCTGTAACCTTCATCTGTGATCCGCCAGGCAGCCCTATTACAATTTGAACACTACCTTTACCGTAGCTCTTTTGTCCGACCAACTTTGCTTTATCATAATCACGGAGTGCCCCAGCGACAATCTCGCTAGCGCTAGCACTTCCGCCATTAATCAGCACCACAGTCTTCATATTACCCAGAATTGGCGAGCCAGTTGTATTAATAGTCTTAACAATTTCAGAACCGCGCCGCTCAGTCATCGCCACTTGCTTATCTAGCCAAAGACCCAATAATCCTTGTGCCGCACTAACTGTACCGCCCGGATTATTGCGCAGGTCTAGAACAACCTTCTTAACACCTTTTTCAACAAATTCAGAAGCATATTTTCGAGCCAAGCTTGCTGTATCATCACCAAACCGACTCACCTTCAATATGCCAATTTCCCCATCAATTTTTGCTTCGACGGCAGGCGAAGTTATGTTTTGGCGTACAACCGATACTTCACGAGTCTGACCATTGTTTAACAAAGTTAGTTTTACAGAGGTACCAACTTCACCACGAATTTTACTAACGACCTTATCAACATCCCAGTCAGAAACGTTTTCATCATTAACTTTAACAATAACCTCACCCGCCTTAATACCAAACTTTTGAGCTGGACTGCCCTCAAGAGGTCTTATGATAGTCGACTTACCATTCCTTAAACCAATTTCCGCACCGATACCACCGCCGATAGCACCGCTGAGCGATTTTTGAAACTCCTTTGTCTCATCTGGATCCATGTATGCAGTATGTTGGTCTCCAGCTGCCGCCACTAGTCCTCGACTGGCGCCATGGATAAGCTTCTCGGTGTCTAGTTTACCGTCATAATTTGCCAGTAGCTGCCGATACGTCTCCTGAACACTTGATAAGTCAATCTTTTCCCTCGACGTTCTAATACCAAACAATGGCGCTACTGAAGTAGAAAATTGATCAAAGCGCGTCCCAGCAACAAAACTGATAGTCGCTACAATCATGAGCGTTAAAAACCAACCTAGGCGCTGTTTATTTTCTCCCGTAACCATATACTTTTCATTATACTACAAAACGCCCGACTAGCACGAGCGTTTTGTAAAATACATAAGATGTTTAGAAGTAGACGTAAGTCAATCCCGAAGCCGAACGCGTGTAATATCGATACAATCCGTCCCACTTCAAATTATAGTCGCTAACAGTAATCGTGCCGTCACCATTGACAGATTCGACATACATGACATGACCGTATTCCCCCTCCATAAACACCGCTGCCGAACCTGCTTTTGGCGTCGAGCCGTTGGAGATACCATGACGGGCTGCTGTTGATGGCCACTGTTTAGCATCACCTGCACCACCAAAGTGAGGCACATACCGACCAGTGCTGTGAATCTTCCAAGCCACATAACTCACACACTCACGGGTGTACAGACCCCACGGGTCAACGTACGCATCCAATGGGGCGCTCGCCCAAGCACCTGGATAACCGCCACCGCCTGGAATGCCGCCCGGGATTGATGCACCACTTCTACCAAGAGCCTTTAGGTTGACCGCCGCCTGCTCTTCACGCAGCTTAGCTACTTCAGTATTACGTTTTTGTGCTAATGCAGCATAATTATTCTGGTCATTCTTTGTGTCAGCAATAAGCTTTGCTTTCTCGGATTGCTTAGAAGCCATAGCGTTGCGTTGCAATTCTTGATCGCGCAACGTATTCTCGACAGATTTCTTATTTTCTTCCAGCTTTTTCTGCAAAGATTTAATCTCTTTAATTTTATCGTTAAGAGAAGATTTTAATGAACTTCGCTGCTCCTGCTTATCGATATAATCACTAATATTCTTTGAGCTGGCTAACATCTCCAACGGAGAAATCTGATCGTCAACATATAGGTCTGCTAAAATCCGACCCATAGCCTTCCGATTTTGTTTAATAGACGCTTCGTTCTTTTTTATCTGGTCATTTAGATTATTAATCTTTGTCTGGCTATCAGCAATTTGCGCCTGAATAGCCGCAATCTGACCATTAATCTTGTCTAATTCTGACTGCAGACTATCAGCCATCTGACCCAGGCGCGAAGCCTCAGAGTTATAACTGTCTGCTTCCTTTTGCTTTGCTTGAATTTCGGCATTATAATCACGCGCCAATACGTGCGACGCCAAGCCAAAAACGCCCGACCCAGCGAGCAATACAGACATCGCCACCAGAGACGCTCTGCTGACTAGTGATACCGAAACTGGTGTGGTGGACCGTAGTTTCATGCATCTATATTAGCATAAGCGTAATCCGACTGTCAAGGATATTTTATAGTTTAAGATATTTACGTGTTGCCACCCAAGACGAGACTACGCCAATTGTCGCACCAACTAAAATCATACCTAAGAAAACCAACCCGCCATAAACTGTTAAATGCCCTAAAAGATTATCAACCGGAATACCGTACTTCGTCATTGGGTCGTGAGCAAAAAACAGTAAACTATAGCCAGCAACTGTGGCGATAATTGCTGCAATGAACCCATACATTATTGCCTCAACGATAAACGGACCCCTAATAAAGCTGCGTTCAGCACCAATTAACTTCATCATTTCAATCTCATCTTTGCGGTTGAAGATCGCCATGCGGATAGTATTGAAGACCACCAGCGAAGATATCACCACAAACACGACTGTAGCAATCGAACCGCCTATACTAGCCAGCCGTACCCAATTGCCCACTGTCTTAATCGCCTGCTGCCGCTCGCCTGAAAATGACGGCTCCCTACGAGGATCTTTATGCTTCTTATAAAGATCATCTGTCTTAACAAAGTTATTTAATGATTGTTGATTATTCAATTCCTTAACGGAAACACGAAGCGTCGCCGACATTTCGTTGCTAGATTCGCGAATTGCCTCTAATGTATCTGGGTCGTCCTTATTTTGCTCAGCCTGCTTTTCTCTAGCCTCTGCTGCAGAAATATACTTTACGCTGTCTACATTATCTAGTTTTTCAATTCGAAATTTGATAGTATTTATGGTCTTTTCAGGAGTGTCACCCTTCAAATAAATTGACATATCAGCACGTTTAGAGACATTGGAAACCGTATCAACTAAAATCTGTCGTGCCGACAATGTCATAAATACAATTATTAGCGTCACGCTCATCACCGCAGTGGCGGCAATAGTTAGCCAGGCGTTACGACTAAAGTTATTAATACCATACCGACACATCCGCACAAAAGTCAACCAGCCCCGTCGGCGTTGACGTATACGAATATTGTCCTTACTTTTACTGGATTTAGATGATTTCATTATTGCTTATAACTCCCCCTCGCCTGATCAGAGGTAATTTTACCGTGATCAATAGTAATAACACGCCGCTTCAGTCGATTAACAATTTCCACGTTATGCGTCGTCAAAATAACCGTCGTACCATATTTATTAATTTTTTCCAGCAAGCGCACGATATCCCAACTGTGTTTTGGGTCCAAGTTTCCCGTCGGCTCATCAGCAATTAGAATCTTCGGCTGACGAACAACCGCCCTGGCAATTGCCACGCGCTGACGCTCACCACCAGACAGTTGATGCGGAAAATGCTTTTCTTTGCCAGTCAACCCAACAAGCTCGATCACCTTTGGTACCGTTGATCTAATTTCCCGACTCGTCATACCAGCGATCTCGAGAGCAAACGCTATATTCTCAAACACCGTCCGATTCGGAAGCAACTTAAAATCCTGAAACACCACACCAATCTTACGACGCAACAACGGAATGTGCTTATCCTTCAAATTATCATAATCAATTCCACCAACCACAATTTTTCCAGAGCTCGGCTTTTCTTCCCTGGTCAAAAGCTTCAATAGTGTTGATTTACCAGCACCCGACGTGCCAACAATAATCACAAATTCGCCAGCACCAACATGAATGCTAGCTCGATTCAGCGCCGGCTTATTACTTTTACCATAATTCTTCGTTACCCTATCTAACAGAATCATCAATAGTATTATACCATAAGCTAAATATTTTTAGAATTAGCGTTCTGCTCTAAATATGCCGTGATAAATCCATCAATATCACCGTCCAGTACTCCCTGGGCATTGCGGTTTTCATGCTTAGTGCGAGTATCTTTGACTAATGTATACGGATGCAAAACATAATTTCTGATCTGGCTACCCCAGTTAGCCGACTCGCCAGCCCTCAGATCAGACAAAGCCTCAGCGTGCTGCTCTAATTTCATGGCTAGCAATTTGGAGTGCAAAATCTTTAATGCCGTCTCTTTATTTTGGATCTGCGAACGCTCATTTTGAATCGCCACGGTAATACCCGTCGGCACGTGCGTTACTCGCACCGCTGAGTCGGTCGTGTTCACCCCTTGACCGCCCTTACCCCCCGAGCGGTAAACATCAATCCTCAGATCATTCGGATCAATCGCAATTTCATCTGGCGTATCGATCTTTGGCAGTACCTCCACCAATGCGAAGCTGGTCTGCCGCAAATTGTCGGCATTAAACGGACTCAGCCGCACCAACCGATGCACACCGTTCTCTGAACGCATTTTTCCGTAAGCAAACGGCCCAGAAATCTCCAAAACAACGGTTTTAATTCCAGCATCATCATTAGTCGATCGCTCCAGTGTGTCAGCTTTCATACCCGACTTTTCCGCCCAGCGTAAATACATTCGCTCCAACATCGCTGCAAAATCCTGAGCATCCAAACCGCCCACACCAGCAGAAATCCGCACAATCGCCGAGCGATTATCATATTCCCCAGAGAACAACAAATCCGTTTTATGAATCTCAAACGCCTTCTCAATTGCCGCCACTTGCGTCTGAAACTCTGGCAACAAATCATCATCGCCAAGCTCCATCAATTCAGCCATGTCGCCCACCTGCACCGTCAACGTATGCCACGGCTCAACCGTTCGGCGAAGATTAGCGGCCTGCTTGGTCAATTCTTGAGCGTGATCAGGGTTATTCCAAATCTCTGGCTGATTAAGTTGCTCATCTAGCTCTGCCAATTTCTGCTCCAACTCAGAAAACTTCAGCGCCTCCTTGGCCTGCTCAATTTCCTTTTTCAACTCTCCAATTTTCTTTTTTAGCGGTTGCATATATTCTATTGTACCATTTTTCAGAAGCGACTTGTCTGCTAGAATATGAGAATGGATAACGACATTGAAAAGATTTTATTTACCAGCGAAGATATTAAAGCAGCCGTTCAAAAACTTGGGCAAAAATTAACCGAGGATTACCAGGATAAAAACCCAGTCGTTGTGGGCATTTTACGCGGTGCGGCACCGTTTATGATTGACTTGATACGAGCGATGGACTGCTACATGGAAATTGATTTTATGGCAGTTTCCAGTTACGGCGACGACATGGAATCTTCTGGCACGGTGAAGATTATTAAGGATTTGGACACTGACGTTACTGGTCGGCATGTGCTGATAGTTGAAGACATCATTGACAGCGGTCGCACCGCCCAGGCGTTGAGGAAATTGTTCGCCGCCAAGAATGCCGCCTCGGTAAAAATATGCTCGTTATTAGATAAGCCTGAGCGGCGTGAAGTTGATGTCCAGGCGGACTACGTTGGCATCAATACACCAAATGAGTTCGTCGTTGGCTACGGTCTGGATTTCCGCCAGCAATACCGAAATCTGCCGTACATTGGCGTGTTAAAACCAGAAGCTTACCAAAGTTAAAGCCTTTCTACTGCCGCCACGAACTGCCCACCGCGGTCATTATAGCTCTTAAACATATCAAAACTGGCGGCGGCTGGGCTGAGAATTACCACGTCGCCAGGCTGGGCTTGGCTTTTTGCTACCTCAACCACCTCTGGCATCATTGCCATTTTTAAGCATACAACTCGGCAAGAAACTTTTTCCTCACTTAAAGCCTTGGCGATTTCACTAGCATTTTCACCGTTAATAATCACCGCTCGCATTTGCTGAGCCGCAATTTCACTCGCCAATTCTCTATAATCCGCCCCCTTATCAGAACCACCCAAAATCAGAACCTTTGGCTCGGCGAAGGCTCTTAACGCAGCAACAGCACTGCCAGGCGTGGTCGAAATGCTGTCATCGTAATACTTCACGCCATTTTTCTCAGCAACAAACTTTAAGCGATGCGGCAGACCTGTAAAATTGCTCAGCCCAGCTTTTATGTTATCATCAGAAAGACCAGGAATAATCGCACGTGCTGCCAAAATTGCGGCACAGGCATTATCAATATTATGCTTTCCTGGCAGACGGATTGCCGAAATTATATCATCCGAGAGAGCAAATGGATATTCTTTTTTCTGTGCCAAACTCGCATCTGCAATCGACGAGCTAAACTCATTTTGAGAATTATAGACAACATAATCGTCCGCGGTTTGGAACTTGGCAATATTCGCTTTTGCCGCCAAATAGTCATCAAAATCAGCGTGAACATTCAAATGATCAGGTTCGATCATCAGCACCGCAGCCACGTGCGGCGACTTCTCGAGATCCCACAGCTGAAAACTCGACAATTCATAAACGACGATGTCATTTTTTTTAATCTCGGGCAGAATATCCAACGCTGGCGCGCCGATATTCCCCACCAAATGTACCGTTTTTCCAGCCGCCCGCAAAATACTAGCGACCAGGCTGCACGTCGTCCCCTTGCCCTTCGTCCCAGTTACGCCGATAATCGTGGCTGGACATTCTGCAAAAAACTCATTCGTCGCCGACCAAATTTGACCGCTGGTTTTTATTTTTTCTGGCGGAAGACTGGGAGATCTTATGATTAAATCCGCGTCGGCCAAATTGGCAAGCCCCGTTTGGTGTGCCACGCCTTCTGGCAAATCATCACTTAAAACTTGCTCATCCGCCACCAAAAAACTGGCACTCGGAAACTTTTTCTGGAAATAACGCAGATTAGATTGACCTTCAACCCCATAGCCAGCGATGACAATTTTCATAACATAATTATATCACGAGTCAACCTGAGAAATAGATTTAGAATAACTTACTTAGCTTATCATGTAGCTTCGTCAGCAACTCTTTTTCTTCTGAACTGACCGCTGCCAGCGTCCATGTATTTGCTGCAAAGAATTGACGAGCCGTTTCAATCATCTGCTCTGAAGTGACTGCCAAAATCGAAGCTGGCACCCCGTCATAATCCCTAACAAAATCATCGGCAAAATACCGGCCTACGTAAAAATTACTAATCTGGCCAACCGTCTGAGCGCCCATCTGATAACGGCCCAGCGAGTATGATTTAACACTTTCTAAATCTTCAGCAGAAATAGAGTCAGATAGCACTTTCTTTAACTCTCTGACGATGATATCAAATAGCTTTTCGGCCGTATCAATATTCACTTGCCCGCCAAAATCCCAGGCCGAATCATAAAAACCGACTGAAGTATCACTAAATATACTGTAAGCTAAGCCTTTTTTACGCGCCGAACCAAAAATCCTTGAACTCATCGTGCCAGTAAGTATGTGATTTAAGGCGTTCATAGCGTCAGCCTCTTCATCTGTTAATTCACGCGGCACGACCATTGACCAGCCAAATGTCAGATTTGTCGCTTCTTTGCGTCGAATCAGAACCGGATTTGCCCTACGAGGCTCATCGTGCGGAATAGTAAATCGCTCACCAGTCTCTAATTGCCAGCTCTCCAAATGTTCTTTAATGGCAGATTTTCGTCCTGTCAACTTTCCAGCCACCACAAACCGCATATTTTTCAGAGTATGCGTATGCTTATGGTGATTTTTTATATCTTTAAGCTCAATGTTAGCAATCGTCTTTAACCGCTGATTATAGGTCAATATATCCTCACCCAGTGCCTGCTGGATGCGTGGCCACATCACACGGTTATGATTATTAAGATAGCCTGTTAATTCAGAGCGAACATTACCCTTTTCTGCCTCCAGCTCATCAGCATTAAAACGCGGTGTCGTAATTGCTAACCGCTGGAGTTCCAATATCCGGTCCCACTCAAAATCAGCGCAGATTGCCTCGTAAACCATCGAATAATCTGATGTATAAGCATTATGATAAGCCCCATTTTTAGTGAATTCTTGCTCATAATTATGCTCTGAGCGGAATTTTTCATTAGCACCAAACGCCATATGTTCCATAATATGCGCCGTTTCATAGATATTTTTATCTAGGACGTAACGATTGCCCGCCCTAAATTGCACCTGAAAACTCATCACTGTAGCGCCTGGGACATCAATCAGTAAACCACGCGCACCATTTTTCAGCCTAACTTCTTCAACTGTATGTTTCATCGCCTAACTTTCTGACTATTTACGATTCTTTTTGCGATTTTGGCGCTGCGCTTTTTTCTTCTTGCGGGCTTGATTTTTAGCACGATTAGATTCCGCGCTAGTCTTCCCCTTTTTCACCGAAAAGTCATCATCACGATTTTCTTCACCCGCACCAATTTCATTAACGCCACGCTCGACAGCATTCTCCGCCAAGCGCGTCAGCTCTGTGTCGTACTCATCATCCTGTGATCGACGAATCACGGCATCAGCTTTATGGATGTTAAATATCGTCGCCAAGACTTCATTGCGTAAATTAGCCTGTAAGCTCTCAAATAACTTCTGAGATTCTGAGCGATATTCAACCAACGGATCGCGCTGGCCAACACTACGCCAGTGAATTCCTTCACGCAAATGTTGCATGTTTTCCAAATGTTGCATCCACAATGTATCCAGCACCGCCATATAAACCTCACGCTCAACGCCACGCAAATCATCGGCACTAATCTCAGATTCTTTAGCTGCGTAAGCTTCTTCTGCTAGTTTCAACGCCTTTTCGTAGCGAAGCTTATCTTTCTTTTCCTTGCCAATCTTTGAAAGCTTACCTTCATCAACCGGGAAAGTCGCCACAAATTCTTCAACAAACTTTGGATTATTTTTAATTGGCAATGTCGTCAATTCACTAACTTTCGCTCTCAGCAAGCGTTCAATTTCTGGCTTAATGTTATCGCCTTCCAAAATCTTGCGGCGCATGACGTACACCACGCGGCGGTGACGGTTGATAACGTTGTCGTACTGAACAACATTTTTGCGCGTATCAAAGTTGTAACCCTCGACACGCTTTTGGGCCGCCTCCAGCGTCTTAGACACGGCGCGATTTTGAATCGGCGTTTCTTCATCGACGCCCAGCCGATCCATCAGCGCCGCGATACGCTCGCCTTGGAAAATTCGCATCAAATCATCTTCGGTCGATACGTAAAACTGCGTCTCGCCTGGATCGCCCTGACGACCACCACGACCGCGCAGCTGATTGTCAATGCGTCGTGATTCGTGGCGCTCTGAACCGATCACCACTAGGCCGCCCAACTCCTTGACACCCTTGCCAAGCTTGATGTCGGTACCACGCCCGGCGATGTTTGTCGCCAAGGTAATCGCACCCTTTTCACCAGCCTTCTCGATGATAGCCGCTTCACGCTCATTATTCTTAGCGTTCAGAATCTCAAACTTAATACCTTCCTTTTCCAGATATTTGGCAATCTGCTCGTTCTTGGCAATCGAGCCAGAGCCAACCAGCACTGGTCGGCCTTGCTTGTGATACTCTTTGATGGCTTCAGCCACTGCCTTCAACTTGCCCTTTTCGGTCTTGAAAATCAGGTCCTCTTTGTCGTCACGAATCACTGGCTTGTTCGGTGGAATCTGGATAACGTCCAGTGAATAAATTTGTTGAAACTCTTCCGCCTCGGTGAACGCCGTACCAGTCATACCGGAAAGTTTATTATACAAACGGAAATAGTTCTGGAACGAAATAGTCGCCAGCGTCATACTTTCTTCCAACACCGGCACACCTTCTTTAGCCTCAATTGCCTGGTGTAAACCCTCATTGTAACGGCGTCCTTGCATCAAACGACCAGTGTGTTCATCGACGATGATCACCTCGCCATCATTGGTCACCACATAGTCTTTGTCGCGCTTGAACAAGGTTTGTGCTCGCAGAGCCTGATCCATGTGATACACGCTGCGCACGTGGTCTGGTGTGTACAAATTTTTTATACCCAGCAGTTTTTGAACTTTTTCCACGCCCTCGTCGGTCAAGGCCACACTACGGCGCTTTTCGTCCAAAACATAGTCGTCTGGCACTAATTTACTGGCAACTTTAGCAAAAGTATAGTAGTTGTCTGGGTTCTCCGCTGCTGGTGCCGAGATGATCAGCGGCGTCCGCGCTTCGTCGATCAGGATTGAGTCCACCTCGTCAACGATGGCAAAGTTCAGTTCGCGCTGCCTGAGCAAATCCATGTCGTTGACCATGTTGTCACGCAGATAGTCAAAACCAAACTCGTTGTTGGTGCCATACGTAATGTCGGCAGCATAAGCTTCTTTACGGGTGACCGGACGGAGCTTGCGCATGCGTGGATCGTCGTGATGCTCATTATCATAGTCTTTATCATAGACAAATGACGCTTCGTTAATGATCACGCCAGTCGTCAAGCCCAAAAAGTCATATACCTGACCCATCCAGCCAGCGTCACGCTGCGCCAGATAATCGTTGACGGTCACCACATGAACACCCTTGCCTTCCAGTGCGTTGAGATAGGTCGGCAGCGTCGCCACCAAAGTCTTACCTTCGCCAGTCTTCATCTCAGCCACATTGCCCTCATGAAGGACCATGCCGCCGATTAGCTGAACATCATACGGACGCTCGCCGATGACACGCTTGGCTGCCTCACGCGCCACCGCAAAGGCATCCGGCAAAATCGTATCCAAGGTTACGTTTTTCTTATCCAAACGCTTTTTCAGCGCCTCCGTCTGCTCTCGAAGCTCTTTGTCTGACATTTTTTCATATTTGTCATTTAGACCATTGATAACGTCAACTTGTTTTCGCAGTCGTTTCAGAATCTTCTTCTGCGGATCGCCAAAAATCTTACTCAGCGCCTTTTGTTGTGTAATTGCCATAAAACTTAAAACTCCCTCACTTTCAGGCATTTTCAAAAACTTCTTTTATTATAACGTTTTTAGGTCAATTTGAAAAGAAAAAGCGCCCAGAATATGAGCGCTTCATGCCAACTTCAGCTAATAATTATCTTCTACCCAAGCCTCTCTTCAACTTAGCCAAAATTCCGCGGCTACTACCAACGTGCGCCAACACGTCATCCTTATACTTTCTCACCTGACCGTTCAACTTTGCCTCGACAATATCCACTGCCGCCAAAACGTTCATAGTTGAATCTTTAGCAGTGATTTTCTTATCTGGAACGTTGATAATAACTTCAACTTCGTATTTATTACCACCAGGATTATCGATTTGCTTAATCTTTACATCTGCGGTCACGCTTTTACGGGAATGACGTGGTAAATATTTGCCCAAACCACCAATTTTTCGCTCAACATATTTCTTAGTCGTATCGTTTAACTCGTACTTAACGCCAGTAATAGTAATATTTTTAATCATTTTTCCTCCTACTAACTAATATGTCTTTCATTATATCACGTCACGGCCATTCATATATGATCGCAATACCTCTGGCACCGTCAAACTACCGTCTTCGTTCTGGAAATTCTCCAAAATCACCACCAACGACCGCGCCAGCGAAACCGCCGTACCGTTCAGGGTGTGAACCGACTCGATGTTGCCGTCCGCCCGTCGCACGCGAATATTCAAACCGCGCGCTTGATAATCCGTACAGTTCGAACAGCTGGTCAATTCGCGGAAAGTGCCATCAACTGGCGACCAATATTCGATGTCGTATTTTTTAGCGGCTGGTGCACCCAAATCTCCTGCGGCAATATTCACCACATGATATGAAATACCAATCTGCTGCCATAAAGCTTCTTCAATCGCCAAAATCTTTTCATGAATCTCACGCGACTGTTCTGGCAGACAAAACGCATACATTTCCAGCTTATTAAACTGATGGACTCGGAATAATCCACGAGTATGCTTACCGTAAGTACCAGCTTCTTTGCGGTAGCACGGACTGTAACCAGTGTACAGCAGCGGTAAATCTTCCTCGTTCAATATCTCATCAGCGTGATAACCCGTCAGCGGCATTTCTGCAGTACCGATTAGGGTCAAATCCTCGCCCTCAACCACGTATTCATTACTACCCTCGCCTTTTGGCGTAAAGCCCGCACCTTCGGCAGTGCGTAAATTGACCATATGAGGCACGGTCATGAAAGTAAAGCCTTGTTTCGTCACATAGTCCAGAGCAAATTGCGTAACGGCATTTTCCAACAATGCCAGGTCGCCCTTGAGGTAATAAAACTTCGCACCAGCCACTTTTGCACCACGCTCAAAATCCACCCAGCCACGCTTAACGGCATAATCCAGATGATCCACGGCACCAGTTTTCTGCTCGCCCCAACGCTTAACCTCGACGCTATCATCCTCGCCACCGAGCGGCACATCGTCAAAGGTGATGTTCGGCACATTTTTCATAATCGCGGCTATTTTTTCTTCAGTGGCTTTCAAGTAGCCCTCACGCTCCGCTAGCTCAATTTTCAGTTGCTTGCCCTGATCGATCAATTCCTGATCTGGACGGCCGCCCTTCATCTGTGCCGAGATCACATTACGTCGCTCACGCAGAGCGTCAACTTGCTTTTGCAGATCGCGACGCTCATCATCCAGCCGTAATAATGCCGCAATATCGACCTTATAACCCTTATCATTCGCCGACCTTTGCACAAGATCGACATTATCTCGAATAAACTTGATGTCTAACATGCTTTAATTATATAACAATTTTGGCTTAAACGTGAGAGATTACGCCCATGCCAAGCACGACCATCAATATCAATCCCAGCGTAAATCGATAAATTATAAATGGACGGAAATTATTACTCTGAATAAACTTCAGTAGCCACGATACCGCCACGTAACCTACGCCAAAGGAGACTACGGTAGCAATAATGGTCGATGTCCAGCCGATACCACCAGAAATGTGTTTATATTTGGTAACAACCTCCAGTAGTCCCGCCGCCATTAAAGCTGGAATACCCAA